>JAFZKK010000116.1 GCA_017551905.1 Salinivirgaceae bacterium | reverse complement strand
TTTTCAACCTCGCCGGTCTTTTTGGCGTATTCGGCCACCGGAACAGAATGTAGTTTGGTGGTGCCTATCTCGGCAAAATTCTCGCCGCCGGTAGGGTCAAACTCGGTTTTCATATAAACGCTGCCGCTGTTCCAAGGCACTTCGGAAAATTTGCCTCTTACAACGGTGCCTTCGCCCACAACAATAGAAACAGCGCCGTAGGCATTGGTTTTAGCCGTATGCTTTTCCTGATAATAGGTGTCGTTGCCCGCCTCGGTTGTAAGTGTTATGCGAAGCGAGATGTTCTTGTTAGACACAAGGTTGCCGTCGGCATCGCGGATAACAGCTTGATAGTTGAAGCCGCTCTGGGCCATTGATACGGTTGCTGCAAACAAAGTTGCAAATGCCAAAAAGAAGTGTTTTACTTTTATCATGTTATTTGATTTTTTAGTTGTAAGTTCTGAGTTTTTAAAGTTATAAGATGGAAAGTTATAAGTTATAAGTTACAAGTGACAAGGCATAAGTTGTTTACGTTTAAGTTTTCAGTTTACGTTAGCGTCAGTGTCAGTGTTTTCGTCAATGTTTTCGTCAATGTTATCGTTATCGTTTTTGGTTATCGTTTTAATAGTTTTTCTTCATCGTTTGGGTTGCTACGTCAAAAAACTGCGAAATATAGAAAAAAGAATGATTAATGGTTAATGATTGATGAAAAAAGTGATTTGTTATAAGTGATGAGGCATAAGTGATAAGTGACAAGGCATAAGGCATAAGTGATAAGTTAAAAGTTTAGAGGTAAGAGTTTAGTGTTTAATGATTAATGTTTAATCTGTAGAGACGCGCCATGGCACGTCTGTACTATGTAGGGACGCGGCATTGCCACGTCCGAAAAAATACGGTTTCGTTAGTGTTAGTGTCAGCGTCAGTGTCAGCGTCAGTGTTTTCGTTTTAGTTATCGTCATCGTCAGTGTTATCGTCAGCGTCAGCATTATCTTTTTTTGCACCTTTGCATCACTTAAACACACCGAAAAATGAAAGACTCCATAATAGTTCTATCGGGCGGACTTGACAGTACAACGATGCTTTACGAATATCGCGAGCGCATTGCAATGGCGGTATCGTTCCACTACGGCAGCAACCACAACGACCGCGAGCTGGCGTTTGCCAAGCTCCATTGCGAGCGGCTTGGCATTCAGCACCTGATTATCCCTCTCGATTTCATCGAGCGATATTTCAACTCATCGTTGCTGGCAGGTGCCGACGCCGTGCCCGAAGGCCATTACAACGACGACAACATGCGCTCAACGGTGGTGCCTTTCCGCAACGGCATAATGCTGGCAGTAGCTGCCGGACTGGCCGAGAACAACGGTCTGCAGTATGTCATGATTGCAAACCACGCCGGCGACCACACCATATACCCCGACTGCCGCCCGGAGTTTATTTCGGCCATGGATGCGGCTATTAGCAACGGCACCTACAACAACGCTCGGATTCTTGCTCCCTATACCAACATCACCAAAGCCGACATTGCGCGGCGAGGCAAACTCTTGAAGATTGATTATGCCGAAACGTGGTCATGCTACAAAGGCGGAAAGGTGCACTGCGGCAAATGCGGCACCTGCGTCGAACGGCGCGAGGCTCTGCGGCTTGCCAGCATCGAGGATACGACCGTTTACGAAGACTGATTGGCGCTTTTGAGCATAACCACCGCTCCTGCCAAAGCCGGCAGCCCGATGTTTATAAGCCACACGGCAATGGTTGCCCACATTATGGCGACAGCCGAGCCTCCAAAAGGCGACAGAAAGAACAACGCCGCCGAACCACGGACACCCCATTCAGCCAAGGCAAACGTGGGCACAATGGTCACAAAGCAATAGATGAAAGCAATGGCGCACAGCCCCGTCAGAAGGTCAAGGTCGATGCCAAACGACTGAATGACAAGGTAAAACTGAATGGCGAAAACCACATAGCGCACAGCCGAAATGGTCAAAACCATTGCCAAATGCTTTGCCCGATACAACCCCATAGCCTCAACAAAGTTTTTCAGAACATCGATACGCTTGATTCTGATTTTGACAGCCATTTGGCTTATATTAAAGAATAAGATAACTGCGGCTATCAGTATAATTATAAGCGTTATAAGAGTCAGCAAATGATTGTCTTGAAAAATTTGCAGCTGACGGGGAAGCTCGATGTTGAAAGCAAACGCCACAACTCCAAACGAGGCAATAACAAGCATCTGTGCGCAACTGCCTACAAACGAGGCCATTGTGCCGGCGGCGCGGTTGCCGGTACTGAGCATCATTATGCGTCCGGCAAAGTCGCCAATGCGGTTTGGTGTCACCATTGAGGCTGCAAGCCCTGCCAGCACCGACTTAGCCGCTTGCCAAATTTTAAGTCGCTGTATATTAACTAAAAGATTCTGCCATTTAAAGCTTTCAATTAAATAATTGAGAGGCATCAGAGCTACGGCGGCAAGCATCGGCAACAATTTAAAATCGGTTATCCGCAAGCCGGCGCCCTTTTCTATTTGCTCCTTTATGCGGAAAACAATAAACGCAAAAGCCGCACACGCCACAACTATCTTTATGATTGTCAACCACTTTTTACTCATGGCCGACAGTATTTATTCGCCTTGGGTTATATCGTACACCTTTTGTCCGCACAAATAGGTGCTAACAATCTTCACATCAGGAAGGTATGGCTTGTACATTGTGGTCAGATTCTCGTTTGTGACAATAAAATCGGCGTTCTTGCCCACCTCGATGCTGCCTTTGTTCTCCTCGTCGAATTGCGCGTATGCCGCCCATATTGTCATCGCCTTAAGCGCCTGAACCGAAGTCATCTCCTGCCCTTGTTTGTTGCGCAGCTTCTGTTTCTCCTGCCGCATGGCCGAGTACATCGTCCGCATGGGGTTAATCGGCTCGTCGGGCGCGTTTATGCCGCACAATATGCCCTGATTCTGCCCCAGTATTTTCTTCCACGCAAAAGTCTCGCGTATCTGCTTTTTCGACAAAATCGACGGCAGTTTCTCGCGTGTGTTGGCATAGCTTGCTGGTATCACCATTGGCAGAATGTTGTAGTGCGATATGAAGCGCAAATCGCGCTTGCTGGTCATTTGCAGGTTTTCGACACGCCAGCGGGCGCTGTTTTTACGCGGCAGAATGTTGGCAAAGGTCTTCAGAGCCACGCGCGCCGCGGAGTCGCCCACACAACCAACACACATCTGGAAACCGTTGTTGTAAGCCATACTGCAGATGCGCTCCAGACTATCGGCGCTCGCCAGCAAACGGCCGTTAGTGTTGTCGGTATATGGCGACAAAAGGACAGCCTCTTGCGAAGCCAAACCGCCATCAAGATTGACGCCTACCGAAATCACTTTCAGCTTGTTGGTGTGATACGGCATGCGGCTGATATAGTGACTGATATTCTCGGCCGATGGCTCCAAAACAGCATAAACCGACAACATCAGTTCTCCTTTTTGTTGCAGACTGTCAATAAGTTTGACATTGTTATATGAAGCGCCGAAATCGGTAACCGTGGATATTCCCATTGAAAAACAACGCTTTTCGGCTTTCTTCAAAAGTTCAGCCTTCTGCGATTCCGAGAGCTGTCCCTGCGCGCTGTCGGCCAACGAAAAGGCGTAATCCAAGAACCGCGAGTGCGAGTCGATGAACGCCGGAAACACATATTTGCCCTGCATATCGACAACATTGTCGGAATAGTAGCGGGCTTTGATAATGGCGTCGCTACTGACTGCCACAAACCGCCCGTCGCAGATGGCCGCGCTCTGCATTACCGAGAAATTGTTGTTGACGGAATAAATCTTGGCGTTGTGAATTATCAGGTCGGCGTGCTCCTTGTGCTGGCAACCGGCAAGCATCACCGCAACTGCTATCAGAATTAGAATCCTTTTCATCGATGTAGGTTTAACAGGGTAAAGATATGATTTTAAGTGATAAGTTAAAAGTTATAAGGTTTTGGTTTTAGGTTATAAGTTGATTAAAGGCGATTGATTGTTAATTTCAACCTTATCAGCGGATGCTTAATTGTTACTGTTTCAATGTTTTGATTGGCATCGGCGTTTATCTGCACCACAGTTTTTTCGAACAGATGTCCGCTTTTGCGTTTTCGGGTTGTGGCGGTCCGGCTCGTTAGTTTAGCGCGGCTCTCGTCGATGAAGACGATGCGTAAATCGTTGTCGAGCAACTGTTCCAGCTTTTTGCGTCGCAGCGGCGCCGCACTAGTGTTCACGCGCAGCGAGTCGGCTGTCAAGGTGTAGTCGAAAAGCGTTGGACCGATGTATGAGGCCACAACCGTGCGCGGACCGTCGTTTGTGGGGCGGGCTATCAACATTCCGCTCAAGTGGCTGCCTCGGGCATCAATCTGAATGTTGTATTTGTCGGTTTTGTTGGGAGTAAAAACGGGTTGCGCCGCACAGTAAACGGCTGAAAAACAAATAATCAGAATCAGAATCGCCTTATTGAACACTGAAGATGCCATCGTCTTTAAGCTGATTGAAGCGCTGGTTGCTGAAAATGTATCGTGTGTAATCGTCCTCATTTTCAAACATATACAACTCGCTCACCGACATATTTGCCTTGCTGAGCAACAGACGGATTTTGTCCACATAGTCGCGGACGGTCTGGCTTTTTGGAGTTATAGTAACCTGATAGAATTTTTCATTCTCCTGATAATCAATACTGTAGCCGTCTTTCATGCGGTTCAAATCGCCAACCATGCAAGCGGTTATCATATCCTGCATTCCGGCCATTATCTTGTTGGTGTTCAGCGCCACAATGCTCTTTTTGCCGTCCGACACCATTTTTAGCTTCCCGTCATTTATAACAACCAGATAGTCAAGCGGTTTGGCATAGTGCATATAAATCTTGTTCTCGGTCATGTAGGCGAATTTGCCGGTTGAGCGCACATCCTCGTCAAACATATCGAGGTGCTTTATCTGTTCAAAATCGCTCTCTATGGTTTTCAATGCCGACACGCTGGTTTTCAGGCGGTTCTCGAAATCGGCAAGGTCGGTTATGGGGTGCATTTGCGCGAAAAGCTGACCTGCCGTGGCGCTAATAACGATGATTATCAAAAAACGTTTCATTATGCTGATTTTTAAAGTTTTAATTCTCCAAACGAATAACCCTCACTCCTTATTGTGTCGATAACGGCTTGAAGCAATGTCTCGCTGCCGCAGATGCCGTCGTGCAAAAGTATTATCGAGCCGCTTTTCAGTTGCCGCCGTATGCGCCGCAAAACCTTCTCGACTGGCGGCTGATTGGTATCGTAAGTGCGTATGCTCCAGCCAATTACATTCAGATTGAGTTTCTTGACAGCGTAAGCCACGCGCGGATTTGTAACACCAAAAGGCGGACGGAAAAACTGCGTGTCGGAGCCTGTCGCCCGCTTCAATTCCGACTGGCAACGCTCAATGTCTTCAACCATCTTGCGGCGGCTCAAAAGCGGAAACGTGTTTTTATGGCTATAGCTATGATTTCCAATCAAATGCCCGTCATCGGCAATGCGCTTCACAATTGGCTCACAACCGGCAACACGGCTACCAATGCAGAAAAACGCCGCCTTTATGTTGTTACGTTTCAGAACATCGAGAACCTTTGGTGTCTGAACTGCATCTGGCGCATCGTCAAAGGTCAGATAGACAACCTTTTCATCGGTTTTCACACGGCACAACGCCCGCACATAAACCTGCGATTTTATGCTGTATGAGGCGTAAAACAGGAATGCCAAAATGGCGACGGTGGCGAGTGCGATAATCATTGTTTGTTTCTAACCGATTTAACCCGATTTTATCCGATTTATGCGGACGCGATAAATCGCATCCCTACATTTTTCCTAACAAAATCAGCGAATGGTTTATATGTTGGTAATCATTCACAATCAATACATTATAGTCTTTGCGTATAATATACATATCGCTGGCCGCAGAATCTAGAAAGCGAGCCGAGAGTGTAGGATATTCACAGTTTTTATAATTAAACAATGTTATGGAAATTGGTTCAAATTTGTCGTCTATTGTTTTCGCAAGTTCGTCATCGCAGTTTGTATAAATGCATAAATCGCTTGTTTTTATGCCGTTGCGTTTAGTTATTTCAACAATCCATTCAATCATTTCATCGGTAGTTAGGCGGCCAGAGCGGGTGGCAATGTCGAGCACGGCGGGGCGGTGGCGGCCAGGGGTGGCGGCGTTGATTAGGAAGAAGTTGGCGCCTTCGCCAAGTTCGTATTCGCGTGTCATTCCAAGGCGGCGCTGAATGTCGGCTGACGACGGCGTAATCTCATCCACGGCGCCAAGTAGAATGTTGCGCCGTCCTTCGGCAATTTGCATTGCGGCGTCAATCAGTGCGCTTTCGAAACTCAAGCCGCGGTGAACGTAAGTAACATTGTATGAGTGAATTCCGCGCAGCAGGGCAATCTGTCCGCCAATGGTGTTGAAGGTTGATTGAATGAACGGTGTGGGGTTGAGCAGCCGCTCGTTGTTCACCACTATCGACTCCATAAATTTCTCTGTATCAGCCAGACAGCCCAATCCTGTGGCGGTTATAATGCCGTCGATAGTTTCGGGTGCCAGACCTTCGGCGCATTTCAAGCCGCACGCCACGCCCATTTTCACAATGCGGCTCATACGGCGGCGCAGCGACGCGTCGGCTACCAATTCCTTAAAATCGAATGGCTCTTCGCACCCATCGACGGTGAGAACATCGCCTTTCAATTGACACGATTTTGTTATGGTAATTGGTTGCATATCAATCGATTTTTGAGAAAATTAGCGAAGTGTCGTTGCCGCCGAAACCAAAGGCGTTCGACAGCACATTGCGGATTGTGCGCCCTTCGGCAAACTCCGTTTCGGGCGAAAGCCCAATTGCGTGGTCAACCGACTTAAAGTTAAGGTTCGGGTAAATGTAGCCATTCTTCACTGACAGAGCCGAGTATACAGCCTCAATTCCCTCCGAAGCGCCCAGCGTGTGCCCGATAAACGCCTTGACCGAACTGAACGGCGGCACACGGTCGCCAAATAGACGGCGAATGGCTGTCGATTCCGAAAGGTCGTTGTTGGGTGTGGCCGTGCCGTGAACGTTAATATAGTCAATATCAGACGGTTGCAAGCCTGCCACGGCCAGCGCCTCGCTCATCGATTTGTAGGCTCCGTTGCCTTCGGGCGAGCAGCCTGTTTGGTGGTAGGCGTCGTTGGCGTTGGCGTAACCCGTTAAAAGACAGTACGGTTCGCGTTTGGCATCGTCAAGGCGCTGCATCACAATGTAGCCCGCGCCCTCGCCAAGGTTCAGTCCTGCGCGTGTGGCGTCGAACGGGCGGCAGTGCTCCTTGTCCAGAATCATCAGCGAGTTGAAGCCGTTGAGCGTGAACTTGCAGAGCGCGTCGGTGCCGCCGACAACGACAGCGTCCAACATATTGTGTTTCAGCATTCGGGCGCCAAGCATTATGGCATTGCCCGCCGATGAACAAGCCGTGCTGATGGTCGTTGTAAAACCGGTTATTCCCAAATATTTGGCCGTCAGTTGGGTGCTTGAGCCGCAGTCGTGCTGACTCACCATTCGCAGGCGTCCGCAGTTGTGGTCGGTACGAAAATCGTTGTAGAACACCTCGCTCAGGTCCATTCCGCCAACCGATGTCGACGAGATGAGCCCCACACGCATTGCTTTGGTGTCGATTTGCGAATCGGTCAAAGCCTCACGAGCCGCCAACATTCCAAGCAAAGCCGTGCGCGACATCGTCTTATCAAGTTCGATGCCAAGTAGTTGTTTAAGTTCGGCACTCGATTTTTTCACTTCCGCCACAGGCACATCAAGCTCCGTTTGGAAAAACCGCGGTTTCTCCATTCCGTGCCGTTTCAGCCTCAGAGCCTCAATGTTTTCATCGACATTGAGCCCGATGCCCGACACCGCGCCCAGTCCTGTTACGGCTATCCGCATCTATTTCTGATGAGCGGTGATGTACTCTGCCAGAGTTTTTACCGAATAGAAAATCTCTTTGCCCTGCGCCGGATTGTCGATTTTGATTCCATAGTTGCGCTCCAGAATCAAGATTATCTCAAGCGCGTCGATAGAGTCCAAACCCAGACCGCCGTCGCCAAAAAGCGGTGCTTCGGCATCGATGTCGGCAGGTTTGATTTCCTCAAGATTCAGTTCGGCAATAAGTTCGCCTTTCAGTTTTTCGATAAGTTCTTCCATTGCTTTATCTTATTTGACGTAATTCATATTTTCCAACAGGCTGAACGACGACCTATAGCGTGTTCCCAGCAACTCGCACCAACCAACAATGCAGTAATGCAGGTTCGACTCGCTTACGGCCATCTGCACATATTTCGACACCTTCTCGCTATCGTGCCCCTCGCTGATAAAGAAGGTGTTCTCGCCTTTAATCTGATAGCGGATACATATCTCGCCTATTACAACATTGGGCAGCGTGTAGACAAAAACCGCCGGACTTGCCATGGCGTCGCCATTTTCGCCGATATTGCGCTGATGCTCAATGTCGGTGTCGAGCGAGCCCGCCGCATTCGACAGAATTATTCCCATCTCCTCCGGCTCATATTTGAAATCGCGAAGAAGATAACCCGCCGTAATGTATCCCAACTTGCAAAGATTATCCATCTTGTAGAATTTCATATTCTCGTCGCCAAGTTTTTTGAACGCCTCGCGGATAAAAACATTGAACTCGGTGTCTTTCGACGAGAAAATGGTTTTGTTGCCGCGTTTGACATGCGCATCGACAACCGAAACCGTGCAAATCGACCTCAACGTAACGTTTTGCGGCTCAGGGCGGCTCTTTTTGGCGTACTCAGGCAACGACAGCACAACAGCCGCGTTACAGCCTCCAAAGCCCGATGCCGTCTTAACGCAGCTCCGCATCTTCATCGTCTTGTGCGTCGGCGACACCTTTATCGGCATCGGGACGCCAAGTTTCTGGAATCCCATGGTGCCGAAGAGCGTGCCAATGCGCAACTCGTGCATGCAGACAATGGCCTCAATCAATCCCGACGCGCCAAGCGTGTGACCGAAATATGGCTTCAGGCTCTGCACCGGCTTGTCGTGCAGCTCGGCAAGAGTCACGGCCTTCGACTCCATCTCGTCGTTGTAGGCGGTTGCCGTTCCGTGCATATCGACAAAACTAATGTCCGATTTTTTGACGCAGGCCTCGTCCATAGCGCCACGGATAGCCAGATTCAGCTCGTAGCCCGTGCGCGACGGCCCCGATATGTGATTGGCATCGTTACTGATGGCGCCGCCAGCAAGCAAGATGCTGTTGTCGGTGTTGTCGGTCGACAGGATGACAGCCCCGGCAGCCTCGCCCAGATTAAGCCCGTCGCGTGAGGCGTCGAACGGAACGCACCGCTTCGAGCTCAGCGACTTGAACGACTTGAATCCGCTGGTGACAAAATGCGACAGCACATCGCAGCCGGCCACAATCACGTTTGAATAAACTCCAGCTTCGATAAGCCGTTTGCCCACAATCAATGCCGACAAGCCCGATATGCAAGCGTTCGACACTATAAGCGGACGGTTGGCGGCCTTGAAATAGCGCGCTATGCGGTCAACCGATTTCCAGATACTGATGCGACCGTCCATCGACTCGGCAGTGTAGTCGAGCAAGTCGATGTTGCCTTTGGCGGTGGCAATTACAATTCCCACGGTGTTGTCGGCAATGTCGATATGCGTCTGGTCCAAGACATCGGTAATGGCCATTATCACAAGCCGCTCAAACTTGGTGTACTGCGACTCGATGTCCATCGTCTTCGACTGAAGCCTGATTTTGTGGTCGACAAAGATTGACGCCGTTATGGGCGCGTCGGCCACGGTCGATGTCTTATGCTCCATAATTGCCGAATGGTAAGAACAGAGCGCGGCAATGTTCTCCTGCGAGTTGAACCCGAGCGGAGTGACAATAGAATCGGCCGTTATATAAATGTTCATTTTATCCATCGTTGCTTCCAATCCAAATAAAACTGAGGGCTACTTAGCTCAAGCTCGCGCGTCTGGCCGTTGATGAAAACCTGTGTCGAGCTGCCGGTTGCCACCACCGCACCATCGGATGCGCGGTAAATGGTGTAATCGAACATTATCTTGGCCGCCGGCGATTTTATATAGCGCGTCTCCACAATGGCCTCCTCGCCGAAAGTGAGCGACTGTTTGTATTGGCAGTTCAGCTCAACCATTGGCGCCATATAGCCGCTGTCGTAAATATCGATGTATCTCAATCCACAGTAATGATTGCCAAACGATTCGCGGCCGTCTTCAAAATAGCGGATATACTCGCCGTGCCAGACCACCTTCATAGAGTCAACCTCGCTGAACCGCACCGTTATGGTCTTGCGGTCGATGAGGGCAGCCTCGCGAATCTTGTTTTTTGTCTTCATTATCAGTATTTTGCTTTATTCTGTCTTAAGAAAAATCTTCATACGGCACGCTGCCACCACATCATCATTGTTTTTTGTCTGCGCCGATATCAGCGACACTCCTCCAACCTCCTGCATAACAGTCACATAAGTGTGCAGTTGGCTGCCAACGGGCGGAAGGCTTTCTATTGTCAGCTTGTCGATTGAGCCGATAAAACCCAGCGGAACCGTTTCGCCTTTCTGTGTGAAGATGTAGCCCACACGCGCCGCCGCCGATTGGGCTATATGCTCAATAATTCCGGGTTCGCGCAAGCAATTGCCCGAACAGAAGATATTGTCGGCACCGACAGTCAGGCCTGTGTGCGACACTCCGTCCTCAATGCCATAAAAAGCATCGACCATCACTACGGGCGACCGCTGCGGAATAAGAGCTAAAATATCGGAACCAGTTATTGTTCTACTCACCTCAGAAAATTTGGGTGCAAAGGTACTAAATTATTGGATAAATGAGGAGGAAAGTGGTAAAGGCATAAGGCAAAAGGCATAAGTGGTGTTAGGTGTTGGGTATTGGTAATTACAATGCAGGAACGCGACATTGCCACGTCCGAAAAAAAACAAAAATGATGAATGTGTGAAATAACGATTTTAACGACAACAGTTTACATTTAAGTTTTTCGTTTACGTCAGTGTTAGTGTTATCGTCATCGTTTAACGTTTCCTCTATCTTTTATCCTAAACTTTGCTCACGCATATTAGCCCGTTTACGCTCGGTTTCGTCGAGGATGATTTTGCGCAGACGCATCGAGTGCGGCGTAATCTCCACATATTCATCCTTTTGGATATACTCGAGCGCTTCCTCGAGCGAGAATTTCACCGGTGGTGCAATGCTCACTTTCTCGTCGGAGCCAGAGGCACGCATATTGGTGAGTTTCTTTGTTTTAGTAACGTTTATCACAATGTCGCCCGGGCGTGTACTCTCGCCAATCACCTGACCGGCATAAACCTCCTCCATCGGCTCGATGAAGAATGTGCCGCGGTCTTGTAACTTATTGAGTGCGTAGGCGATACTTGTTCCGCTTTCCATCACAATTAGCGAGCCGTTGATACGTTTCTCAATCTCGCCCTTGTACGGCTCAAAATCGATGAAGCGGTGGGCAATCACAGCCTCGCCGGCGGTGGCGGTCATCATATTGCTCGACAGGCCGATAATGCCGCGCGACGGGATTTTGAAATCCAAATGAACGCGGTCGCCCTTGCGGTCCATATTCAGCAGCTCGCCCTTGCGGCGCGTAACCATTTCGATGGCCTTGCCCGAGCAATCTTCAGGCAGGTCGATGGTAAGTTCCTCGACGGGTTCGCATTTTTCGCCGCCAATGTTCTTTATAATTACCTGTGGCTGACCGACTTGCAATTCGTAGCCCTCGCGGCGCATTGTCTCAATCAAAATCGACAAGTGAAGCACACCACGACCGTAAACGGTGAACGAGTCGGCAGAGTCGGTTGGCTCAACGCGAAGTGCCAAGTTCTTCTCCAACTCTTTTTCAAGACGCTCTTTCAGGTGGCGCGATGTTACAAACTTGCCATCTTTGCCAAAGAATGGTGAGTTGTTGATTGTGAACAACATACTCATTGTCGGCTCATCGACGGCGATTGGCGGCAGAGCATCGGGATTCTCGTTGTCGGCAATGGTGTCGCCAATTTCGAAACCTTCAATTCCCATCACTGCGCAAATATCGCCTGCCTCAACCTGCTCAACCTTCGCTTTGCCCATTCCCTCAAACACATACAGCTCTTTGACGCGCGATTTCACAATTGAGCCGTCGCGTTTGCAAAGGCTGATTTGCTCGCCTGCGTGGATAACGCCACGGTGAACGCGGCCCACGGCAATTCGGCCAACGTACGACGAATAGTCGAGCGATGTGATGAGCATCTGCAGAGAGCCCTCTTCGGCGTGCGGTTCGGGAATATATTTCAGAATGGCCTCAAGCAGCGGCAGCATATCGGTCGACGGCTTTTTCAGGTCGTCGGTCATCCAGCCGTTCTTTGCCGAGCCGTAGATTACCGGAAAATCGAGTTGGTCCTCGTTGGCGTCGAGTTGGAACATCAGCTCGAACACCTGCTCGCAAACCTCGTCGGGACGGCAGTTCTGCTTGTCAACCTTGTTGATTACAACAATCGGTTTCAAGCCGATTTGCAGGGCTTTCTGAAGCACAAAACGGGTTTGCGGCATCGGGCCTTCGAAGGCATCAACCAACAGCAAAACACCATCGGCCATATTCAGCACGCGCTCAACCTCGCCACCAAAGTCGGAGTGCCCCGGAGTGTCGATAATGTTGATTTTCACACCTTTGTAAACCATCGAAACGTTTTTCGACAGAATGGTTATGCCACGTTCGCGCTCAAGGTCGTTGTTGTCGAGAAAGAGTTCGCCGGCGGCGTGTTCCTTGAACTGTTTGGTTTGCAGGAGGATTTTGTCAACCAGCGTTGTCTTGCCGTGGTCGACGTGCGCAATGATTGCAATGTTTCTGATTTGCTTCATTTTTAGCCCGTTTTTTGAGGGTGCAAAAGTATATATTTTTGAAAAAATATTATCGCACTGCAAACAAAAAAGGCTTTGAGCGACGCCCAAAGCCTTTTTCGATTATGAAAACAAGATTATTACTCTTCCTTGTAAACAGGTTTATAAGTCTGAATTGATGCAGCCGAGCCACGGTCACGCCAAACAAGGGTGTCTTTTGTGGCATAGTGAACATCGTCCTCATCAAACTCGATGGTGTAGTCAAGGTAAAGCACATCGCGGTCTTTGTTGCCCCATGCAAGCGGAGCGCCATTTTTCACATATTTGCCTGTACCCGACGCCTTGCACAAATCCTCGTTATTAGAGGCAATGGTGCAATCGTCGCCATTGAAGGTGAGCACCAACTCGCAAGCTGTTGGAACACCGGCAATTTCGGTAGTGGCAATCGGGAGAATAACCTGATTGCGAGATTTCGAAGTTGTGTAAACAACCTCACCGTTCTCGATAAACTCACCACCATGACGGTTTTCGGTAACTTTTCCATACCCATCAGGAACTTGATAGGTATAGGTAACAGTCTGCTTTTTGCCTGTCGGCTCAAACGTACTTGAAACAATAGAACCTTCAGCAGCAGCCGTGTGACGCTCTTTTGTGTAATAGTTAGCACTTGCAACGTCGTCGCAACGGCCGTTTGACATCATCTCGACTTTGTTGAGCAAGAAGCTGACATTGTCGATGTAGTAGTCGTTAGAATCGGCTATCTCGCTAAGATTGAAAGCTATTGAGTGACCGCCAGCCTGCGAACTTGAAATTGTACCTGTAATGGTAACCGTTTTCCACTCTGTTGTGAAAGTTATAGAACCTAAATTATCTTTGTACGAGCCCGCTCCTGCATGAATCTGAGTGCCCGAATTGGCTTCTTTGGTTGCCTTAACATCCATTGTCAAAGTAAACTCATCGCCTTCGGCAAATTCGGTAACAGCGTCAATCCAGAATTGGTTATCCCAAACCTGGTCATACTTTGGACCGGCGTGTATTGCTATACACATATCGTCACCGGTTACAGTTTCTTTAACCTCTTTGAATTTCAACTTATCGAAATTATCGGTGCCACGGCGCAGATAAGTTGCTGTGTACTCGTTGATGTAGTTTACACAGAACAAGGTGTAGTCTTTAGCCGCCACATCCCATTTGGTTGGGTCCTGACGTTGCGGATTAGAGCCTTCTAAAATTGGAGTGCCGCGGAAGATGTGGTCAACACCCGAGAAATTCTCGCCCATGACAACCGGAATAACATAATTGTTAGAAACGGCCAATGGGTCGTTGAAGAACTTATCCTTGTTCAATTTAACCTCAACTCCTCCTCGGAAACCTCCGGCATAGTCAAGCACACTGCCGTTCACTTCATCATAGTTATAATAATCTCTCGGCAGAGGCTTCACTTTTGTTCCGTCTTCGAAATACAGACCTTCGGTAAGCGACTCGTCAACATTGACGTCGATTTTCGCATTAATGCCATCGTACGAGCCGCCAAATGTGCCATAGATGGTAAAACGGCCTTCGTTGTCGCTGGTGTTGTCGTAAGTCTCAACATTACCCAAAATCATAGTGCGGATTGGGTATTGGTAAGAGAAATAGGCTGTTGTTCCGCCGTCGTAGTCGGGGAACGTTTGCTCGCTATTGTGGCAAGCAGCGAATGCCACAGCAACCGCGCCTATTGATAAAACTGATACTATTCTATTCATTTTCATTGTATTGACGTTTTAATTAATAGCTAGTCCAACCATCGTTTTGTTTCAGAGCCGACCACTTGTTATACTCTGATTCAGGTATTGGTCCATAATACATACAATCTTTGTAGTCACGGACTTCATTCTTGACAGGAACTGATGTGTAAGTTTTCTTGCCATTGCTTGTCTCGATTTTCATCGCCTTAACCTCTTCGTTCAGATTAGCCTTCCAACGGCGGAGGTCCCAGAAGCGATGACCTTCGAAGCAAAGCTCGATGCGGCGCTCGTTGTGAATAAGCTCTCGCATTTTGTTTTGGTCCGATTTGATTGACTCAAGATACTGGTCGTTCTCAATACCGGCGCGCTCGCGGATTGCCTTAATAACATCGTAGGCACTGTAGCTTGCGCCCGGAGCCGGGCTTGTTGGACCATAAGCCTCGTTAGCAGCCTCGGCGTATGCAAGGAAAATCTCGGTGTAACGGATACGAGCATAATATTTGTGCTGAGCACTAATACCGCCTGTACCGCCTGTACCTTGAAGAACGCAATCCTCATTGAGCAGTTTGCGCATATAATAGCCCGTACGTGTTGGAGCACCACCCTTTGTGGCGTCAAGACCATCAACATTGTCCTTGTCGTCAACAGTTGTGTTAATCAATTCGGTGTTCTTAATTTTATCAGTTGACCTGTTCGGACCGAAATCAGAGCCATCGTGAACAATGTACAAGTCGAAGCGCGGGTCGCGGTCATCATACGGATTCTGCGGGTCGTAGCCGCTGGCTGCGTCGGTAATAGGATAGCCATTAGCCATCGGGAAGGCGTCAACAAGATTCTGGGTAGGATTGATTTTTGCCTTTCCACCCAACGATTTCGGATAGCAATCGTTCTCCAAACCATTGGTCTCACCCACTTGGTCTCGCCAGATAATCTCAGCTGGATTACCTTTACCACGATAATTGCGGATTTCCTCAAGATTGTTATACCAACGGTTGCCATTTGGGTCAAGACCGCTTGGGCCGCCAATGGTGTTAAGCAAATCAGCAGCTTTTTTGGCAGCGTCGTCCCAAGTAACTCCCGACTGCTCGCTATAAGCAGGACTTGCGGCAAACAGTGTGAACTGAGCCTCAAAAGCGGCAACAATACGCCCCGATATGCGATGGCACATCCAACTTCCGCAAACGCGGTTATAATCCTCGGCATTATCAACTCCAAGTTCTTTATATTTCTCCGGTATGTCAGCCACGTTTTTAACGTCAACGTAATCGTAAGGCAGATACTCGCGAGCTTCTTCCAAATCTTTAAGGATTTGCTCAATACAATCTTTAAACGTGGCACGAGGAACATTAAAGTCGTCGCCTGCGGTTTCAGAATGTGTGAGCAATGGAACGCCCAGCAGCTCACCATTAGCATAACCGGCATGAGCGCGAAGGAAATAGAATGTCTGCAATGCACGCAGAGCATGCACCTCTCCTCTCATCTGGTATTTGAACATCTCATTAACCTCTGGTTTATCCGCAAATTTGAACCCGTCCATTTCCTCGAGGAACCTGTTGACAAACTGAATGTTTGTGCGTCTGTCGGTCCATTGGTTCAACGGGTTGATACCACCATTTTTAGAGCTCCACAAGCCATTACCAACTTTCAAGTACTGGTTGTTAAAATCGTTGGAAACAGCATCGTCGGTGGCAACATCGCTATACCAATCGGCCGAACCGCCCTGATAAGGCAAGTTCTGATAGCCATAGCTTGACATTCCCACGGCATATTTGGGGACTTCTACCAATGTCTCAAAATTCGAAGTCTTCTCAATTCCCGGCTCAAACATATCGTCGCATGCGGCAATTACGGGAATCAAGACCGCTAATTTTATTATTCTATTCAATTTCATATCTCAAATCGTATTAAAATCAGACATTAGAAAGTTGCTTTTACGCCAAGTTGGAAGAACCGTGTTTTGGGGTCGCTCTCAATAGCCGTCTCCATTATCTTGCGATTCTTCGAAATAGTCAGCAAATCCTTGCCGCTGACAAATGCGGTAACACCATTCACGAAGCTGTCGCCAAGAAATTCTTTCGGCAAATCGTAGGTTACCTGTATCTTGGTCAACTTAAAGGCATTGTCTTTATACAACCAGAAGTCGGACTCGGCATAGTTGTTGGCGCCATTTGAACAGGTAAGAGCCGGGTATTTGGCATTCGGATTCTCGGGTGTCCAAGTGTCCTTGACTAATACAGAGTATTTGTCGTTGCTTTTTGGCTGATAGTATGAGTTGTTCAACCGTGCGTATGCACCAGCCTTAGCCGAGCACAAAGCATAGAACGTGAAGTTCTTGTACTTGACTGTCAGGTTGACACCCATTGTGAACGGTGAGCCAAAACGTCCTTCCTTGCCAAGATAAACCTTATCATCAGCATTGATGATAGAATCGCCAACACCATTGTTGCTCAAATCGGCATAGCGCAAGTCACCCGGGCGTATGTTTCCAGATTGTTCCGGCAAGCCGCTGTTATCAAAATCAACCTCGCTGGCATTCTGGAAGAATCCAAGATTCTTGTATCCCCAGATGGCATCAATTGGTTTGCCCTCTTTATCAAGCTGGCTTTGGTTCTCCTTGTCGAGTTCTGTCTGAAGTTTGGTAACAACTTTGGTGTCGTAGTATGTTCCCACAAATCCGAGTGATACACCAACCTCGTTAATATCCTTATTGAATCTGACATCAAAATCGAAACCTTGACGGCTGTTGACGTCATTATTCAAAAATGAAATGAACTTCTGCATGTGGCTTGGCCAATCCTCGGTTGTATTAACCAGATATCCTTCCCAACGGTTTTTGAAAACCGTGAATTCTGCATTAATAAAATGGTCGAGCATTGAGGCTCTAACACTGGCCGAGAACTCTTTACGCTTAATCATTTCAAGTCTTTCGTTCTCGCCGCGGTTCGGGTAAATTATCGGGTTACGGTATTTATCATCACCGAAGTTATAGCCGCCGTAATCGTTTTTGTCCCACGTACCGCGATACAGATAATATCTATCAGCAACCCAATTGTTGTTCGCCCAACGCATATTGGTAACATCCATATCCTCGTGCAGCAAGCTTAAAGATGCCGAAACCAAAAGGTCGTCGAAGATAGAGCCATCGAGGAACGACTCGTGAGCCAGATTCCAGCCGAGTGTCAACGACGGCGAGAAGGCATTGCGGTGGCCCGGTGCAAGTTTTGTCGAGTGAACCTCAGCAGCGCTGAATTGCGCATAGTAGCGATGGTCGAAATTGTAGCTCAAATCGAAACCAAGGTTGGCATTGGTGGTGTTGTGATACTCACCGTCTTTGGTCTGCTGGAAGCCGTTGCCTATCAACATTGCCGACACGTTGTTGTCGCCAAAGCTGCGGACATAGTCGAACTGGAACGACAGAGCCATTGTACGTGTCTCTTTTGTACCCCACAACATCTTTTGACCTGTTACCTCATCGGTTCCATATTGGGTAATTTTGTGAATCTTGTTATCGTCAACATAATCGCCATTATCATCTTCATAACCCCAAGTTGGTTGGAAAGTCGCATATTTGGGCTCGAAACGCGTATTGTACGACGCTTTGAAATCCATACCAAAATTGGTTTTCAGCGAAAGACCTTCAACCACTTTGCCAAGGTCGAAATTCAAACCGCCATCGAATTGGAACTGACGGCTTGTCCACTTCAACTCACCGCCGGCATAAATCTGGCTGAACACGTTGGTTTGGTCAGAATTTGTTCCACCAAGGAAACATCCGTCGAAAATATTGTTTGTATTTTCAACCAACTCACGACCTTCGGCATCATCCGCTATCATGTCAACCGGAATAAGCGGAGCCGCATGGTTCGGGAAGTTTGGACGACCTGTAGCAGCCTTTCTCCAATAAGTCATGTTATCGCCTGGATTGCTGCTATACTGACGATGTTTTGAATCGTAGAATGTAGCGTTAGCATTAATATGACCGCTGATATAGTCGTTGAAATTAATATCGACATTACCACGAACGCTCAAACGGTTGATACGAGTGTTTTTGGCATCGGCCAGTTTCACAAAGTCGTTCTGCGTGTAAGCGTTGATGTTGCCATACAAACGGGCTCTGCGGTTGCCACCTGACATTTCAAGCACAGCCTCATTGCGGCTTCTGACCTTGCGAATATAGTCCTTAGAATAGTAATCGATGTCAACATAGCGATAAGGATTGACACCGCTTCTTGTTTTCTCTATTTCGTCTTTTGAATAGGTCAAGTCATCGTCGAAATAATCAACGCCGTACGTCTCGTCGAACCAGTCGTTCTTTCTTGCCTGGTTATACCACTCCATATAATCGGCAGCGTTCAAATACTCTGGAAGACATTTAATAACATCGAGTCCTGTATTTACATTCAGGTCAATTTTCAGATTCTCGCGAGCCTGTCCGCGTTTGGTTGTGATGAGTATCACACCTTTTGAAGCACGGCTACCATAAAGAACAACTGCGTTAGCGCCTTTCAGGAAGGTTATCTGCGCAATTTCACATGGCTGCACATTGTTGGCGTCGCGTGGAATACCATCGATAAGCACCAGATAGCCTTGGCCCGAATCGTGCTCAACGCCTTCGTCGTTACCCCAAATTGACTTGCCGTTCCAGCCACCGACCAAACTCTCCATGTGGTCGAGACTGTAGGTGGTGTAGTTTTTGGTGAGCATATCCTCAACATTGACATACGAAACACCACCAAGCAGGTCGTTCTCCGCCACACTGCGGAATGCCGTTTTGACCATATAGACAGAATCCTGTGCTTCCGTCTCTTCTTCAGTCTGGGCATTCGATGCAAATGGCGCAAAGGCCAGTGCGGCACTCAAGACTAATATATTATGTTTATGTTTCATCTTTTATCGTTTATAAAATTCAACAATTATTCATGGAACCATTACCAGCCCGGATTCTGTTTAAACTCAGGATACAGATAAATTTCACTGTCGAGGAACGGGAACCAATAGTGTTTTGTTCCAAAATTACGGGTAAGGATAACCTCTTTGCGATAGTTGGCAACCTTTGCCTCACGCGGGTCGTTATTCTTAAAGAAATCGAGGTCTTCCAAACGGTCAAATTCCTGACGGAACTTGGTGTTGTAAGGATACTCGGTGAGGAGCAGCCAGCGCTGCAAGTCGCAGAAACGGAAGCCTTCGAACGAAAGCTCTACGGCGCGCTCGCGGCGAATCTCGTCCATAAACTTATTCTTGTCGGCCACATATTTTGCTCCAACATTGCCAGCTCCGCAACGCTTGCGGATAACATTCACTGCCTGCTCTGCAGTCTTAGAGAACGATGAAGCCTTATAGGATGCTCCACCAACAGCGGCGCAAGCCTCAGCATACATCAGATAAACATCGGCCAAACGCATATATGACAAATAGGTGTGTGTTTGTTTTCCCCAACCATATCCGTCATCAACAATGTTACAGTTGTGCGGCACAAGTTTCTGAATGAAATAACCAGTCTGGCTACCGTTTGCCACCGGACGCATATTTCCGCCGGTGAACAACTCACAATAGCGATATGGCTCTTTGTCACCCGCTGAACCAATAAGGTATTTGAAACCATCGAACACAATGTCGTGATAGAAACGCGGGTCGCGGTTATTGAACGGATGCTCGGGGTCGAAACCAGAAGCAGGGTCGTCAATCGGCAGACCGTTTGCCATTCCGTACATCTCAACCAAATTGGCTGTCGGTTGGTGGATTACGTTGTCGTGTTCAACCAAACCTGCCACTTTAGGACCAAACACTTTTGTGGTGTTCCAGTTAGAACTGTTCCAGTCTTTTGACGGACCGCGCATAATTGCTTCAGTCGAGCCTGGGGTGCGATAGCCCTGGTTTTGTGTGTAGAACAAGTCAGAATAACAGTTCTTGGCATTTTTTGCCTTTTCGTGGTCATAAATGTTGTCATAATCGAACGAAACAAGAGAATATTCTGTTTCGCCGTCTTCAACCAACTGAAGCGCTTCGCCAAGAGTCTCGGCCGAACGTTTGCAGTAAGTCTCATCGTACTCGTAGGTTTTGCCGCTTGCAATGGCGCCAAGCTGCGCACCATTCTTCATAAGCGGACTACCAGCCCAAAGCAGACATTTACCTTTGTAGCAGAGTGCGGTAATCTTGTTCGGACGCAATTGGTTTTTACCCTTTACCTGTGCACTACCACTGAATGTCATATCATCCCATTTCAATGGCAAATAATCGGCAGCGCGTTGGAAATCGCGAGCACAGCTGTCAGCGCAGTCTTGGAACGACAAACGCGGAAGTTTCTCAATGTCGTTCGGGTCAAGCACTTTGTTGATGTATGGCAGACCGCCAAAATACTCCATCAACTCGAAGTGCCACCAAGCACGGAAGAAGTAGCTCTGACCGAGTATCAAATCTCTTTCCACATCGGTTCCGTCCATTTCGTCGATATGCTCAAGAGCCATATTGGCCTGACGGATGCAGAACCAAGCATGTCCCCACAACGAGTGGTTTTTTGGTGCACTCGCATCAGTCGGGTTATTATTGGCTGTAAGCAACCAGTTACCTGTCTGACTCCATGCACGGAAGTTGCCAAGGTCGGCCTGGTGTGTCATACGGTCGTCGGCCTCGGGGTTGAATATCTCATCGTCGCCCCAGTTCCACGACGGACACCAGTTACATTTCTCTTTGTCGGGAATACAGTTGATTATCAACTCAACAAATCCCTGATAGTTGTTGAAGTTTTTAAAGGCATCGGTAGCCGACACTGTGGTGTTTGGCTCGCGGTCGAGATAATCCTTGCACGATGTGAAAGTTGAGCACAATGCCAAACCCAGCAACCCAACGGATAATATTAAATTATGTATCTTTTTCATCGTCTTAAGTATTAGAGAGTTATTTTAAGACCAAAATTGAAACGTTTCACAGTCGGGTAAGCGCCCAAGAAACCACCGCCACCCAAGTTCGACTCACGGTCGTCAGGCATCTTGGTCCATAACCAGAGGTTGTTGCCATTGACAAACAACTTCAGATATGTAAGACCGATGTTCTTAATCCAACCGTCATGCCATGAGTAAGCCAACTCTGCATTCTTCAAACGGATGTATGAGCCATCGAAGATATATTGAGTACCGTATGCTGGGAATTGACCACCCTCCTTGCTGACAGGAGCAGTGCTCCAACGATATGTTGTTACATCAGCATCCGGATTCTCTTTCGACCAGATTTCACCCATATCATAAACTGTGTTCAGTTTCTGACCGAAGCTCTGCAGCACAACGTCACGGGTTACATTACGAACGCCATAGAACTGAGCGAAGCAACTGAATCCTTTCCACTCAAAGCCCAATGTGGCGTTATAAGTATTCTGCGGAGTGCCAGTGTATCCGTATGGCGCGCTATCCTTGCTGTCAACCACACCATCACCGTTGAAATCAACAATGTAGTAGTTACCCGGCAAGCGGAAGCGGTCGTCAGTCTCGAATGCGGGGCTACCATACAACTCATCGATGTTGTTGATGAAGCCCTTGTCGATAAACGAACGATACTGACCAATTGCGTAGCCCTCGTCTTTCTGATAATTTGGTTTCAACGGAGCGTCATCTTTCTTGATGATTTCGTTCTCGTTGTGAGTAATGCTGAAGTTACCCCATACGCGGGTGTCGCGATTGAACTGCTTGTTGATGCGGAGCTCAATCTCATAACCTTTTGCGTGAACCTCGCCAAGGTTAGACACCGGCACATCGAAACCGAAATAAGCCGGAACAGCACGGTCGCCACCATTAAGGAGCACATCGTAACGCTTATCGCGGAAGATTTCGACACTACCGGCAAACAAGCCTTGCAGCAACGAATAGTCGATACCGAAGTTGAACTTGCGCACTGTCTCCCAGTGAACGTCTTTATTACCCAACTTCGACATTCTATAAAATGTATAAATACTGTCGCCACCACCATCAAGTGTCATACCGGCATGACCGCCGAAGCTCCATTCATCCATATAGAGCCATTGTCCGGCGTTGTCGCTACCAATCTCACCCAACGAAGCACGGATTTTCAACATATCGATGTAGTGGTTCTCTTTCAATGACGACATGAAACTCTCCTCTGAAATCATCCAACCAAGAGCGCCCGAGTTGAAGAATGCAAAACGGTTTTCGGGAGCGAATTTCTCCGAACCGTTGTAAGCGCCGTTGTACTCAAGGAAGTAACGTCCGTCGTAGTTATAAGTGGTACGGAACGCCCAGTCTTCACGATAGTTTGGAATACCATGACCGTTCAACTGTTTGTTACGCGAGAACAATCCCATGGCGGTAACAGCATGCGGACCGAAATCACGCATCCAGTTCAGCTGTGCCTGATAGTACAACCGACGATTCACATTACCCATTGAACCACCGCTGGTGCTCCAGCTAACCGGCTCACCCCAGTCCAAATTGGTATCCGCATCAATGTTCTTACGTTTATAAAGAGTTCCTGTTTTCGGGTCAATCCATTTCTGTTGCGGGTCATTATAGGCATCTTGAACACCACGGCCATTCTCAACAAAGTTGTTATCCATCGAAAGGTTGGCGCGTGCGCTCAAGCCTTTTGTGATGAAATCGAGACTCTGCTCCAGAATGAAGTCGGTAGTAATTGAGTTCGAAGTGGTTTTCGACATACCAGCCAAAGCCAAGTTCTGTGCCGAGTTGGTTACGTTAGAAACCTGAGGATAATAACCCCAAGAACCATCGGCATACTGCGGAATGAACACGTCAGGAGCAATGTTGTAGGCACCTGCCCAACGCTGACCTTCCTGCCATGTATCACCAGCGTTTGCTGCCGGAGCTTTCTTGATACCAAGCGAACCTGCAAGGTTCATCTTGAACACTGTGGTTTTGGTAATAGTGAAGTCGAGGTTGCTACGGGCGTTGATACGCTGGTAGCTGTAACCTGTTTCATAACCACGACCATTATCAAACAAACGCATAAGGTCATCCTCAAACACATAGTCGGCCGAACCATAATAGCGAACTGATTTTGTACCACCGCTAATGCTTAAGTTGGCGTTATATGAAAGAGCTTGGTTTTTAAACAACTCCTCCTGCCAATCGACGTTAGGATAACGCTCTGTAAGCAAATTACCTTGTTCGTCTTTTTCATCATCAGTGCGATAACGATATTTATCAATGGTCTCTTGCGGTGTAATGTACTCCCACGAATCTTTTGGTGTTACAGGCAACTCCATTTCAATGGTTTTGTTGCGAGCCACCAAAGCATCGTAAGAGTCGAGTTTGTTAGGCAGCTTCGAAACGCGTTTTACAGTGGTGGTGAAACCTGCATCGATACGAGCCTTACCTTCCTCACCGCGCTTGGTGGTGATAAGGATAACGCCGTTGGCACCCTTCACACCATAAACGGCGGTTGCCGAAGCGTCTTTCAAAACTGAGATGCTCTCAACCGAAGTGATGTCGACCGAGCTCATCGAACGTTCAATACCATCGACCAAAATCAACGGGTCGCTGCCGTTCCATGAACTTGTACCACGAATCACGATTTTCTGCTTGGCGTTTTCGCCTTCGTCCAACTCAGAACCCGGCTGGCCTGAACCTTCCATTGTGATAACACCCGGCAGGTTACCAGTCAAGGCTGCACCAATGTTAGACACACCGGCGGCGCGCTGCAATGTGGCACCTGAAGTCTGAGTGATAGCACCCACAACAGAGGCTTTCTTCTGCTGGCCGTAACCAACGACAACCACCTCGTCCAAACCAACCACATCGGGTGAAAGGCCGATATTGTACGGGCCTGCTCCACTTACTTTAATCTCCTTTGTGGTGTAACCAAGATAGGAAACCACCAGAGTGCTTCCATCAGCCACATTAACTTTGAATTGGCCGTCGGCACCCGTAATTGTTCCATTTGTTGTCCCTTTCACAACAATTGTTGCTCCGGGAATAGGATTCTGCCCTTCGTCTAACACCTTACCCGACACCCCAATTGTCTGGGCAAAAGCAAACGAAGAAAACAGCAAGAACGGCAATAATACCGCCACTCGTTTCCTCAAAAATTTTCCCATAAAAAAGTTTTTTTATTAGTGTATAATATTAACGTTCGCATTTCGACAAAATGCGAGGCTATATTACTACAAAATCCGATATAATAGCAACCCTCGAAGGCACAAAAAATCAGTTGATTGGCATGATATATGCTGACATAAGTCATTGCCGGCATTGTTAAATTATTGATTATTTGTGCATTATAACACCAGGCGGCCGCTTTCAAAAAGACAAAAAATAAAAGTTTTTTTTTACTTTTAATTGTTCGGTTTTCTCAAAGTGGCGCTCCGTTTTATCAAAATTTAATCACCTTTTGCTGATTTTCACTACCTTTACATTTATGTTCGCACGAAGGCTATACATATTAATAATGCTTTTGTTCGGGTTTGGCGGAATGCTTTCGGCCCAGACAACCGAATATTACTTCTCGTTCCGCTTCGACACAAGAAGCGAGCTTGACAGTCTTTCGCGGATAATATCGATTGACAATGTGTCGGGCGACAAGGCTTGGGCTTACGCCAACGAGAAGGAGATGCAGCTTTTCCGCCAGACAAAGCACAAATACAAAATATGCGAGCCGCATGCCGCCAAGGGCACTGCAATGGCTACCACCGTGGCTATGATGGCCGACTGGGACCGCTACCCAACCTACAGCGTCTATGACTCGATGATGCACCAGTTTGCCGAAATCCATCCCGACATTTGCAGCCTGTCGGAGCTGAGCACGCTTGAGTCGGGGCGGCGGATTCTGGCGCTCAAAATATCGTCGCAGGTGAGCAGCACCATAACCGACAAACCGGAAATACTTTGCTCCGCCAACATACACGGCGACGAGAGCGTGGGGATGGCCACCACCCTGCGGATGTGCGATTATCTTCTGAACAATTACGACAACCCGACTGTCAAACGGCTGATTGACAGCACCGAGATGTGGTTTATTCCGCTTGTCAACCCCGACGGAATGTATCGGGACGATGACAACACCATAGGCAACGCCACGCGCAGCAATAAAAAGGGCGAGGACTTGAACCGAGATTTTCCGGACATTAGACTAGGTACCATTACCAACAATAATAATCGTCAAGACGAGACCATCGCCCTTATGGAGTTTTATGGTGCGCACCATTTCTCGCTTGCCGCCTGCCTACACGCCGGAGCCGAGTGTTTTAACTATCCGTGGGACACTTGGAGCTACTCCCGCAGTACTGCCGATGATAATTGGTGGAAAATGGTTGGCCGTGCCTACTGCGATACGGTTCATGCCTACAGCTCCTCAGGATACTTCACCGATTGCAACAATGGACTAACATATGGAGCCTCCTGGTATTCAATGGTAGGTGGACAGCAAGATTATTCAAATTATTTCATGCACTGCCGCGAGGTTACACTTGAAATAAGCGACACAAAAACACCAAGCAGCGAGAATCTGTATAAATACTGGGATGGCAACCGCAACGCCTTGCTCAACTATTTCGGCGAAAGTCTGAATGGTGTGCGCGGCATTGTTACCGATATGGGCGGCGAACCACTATTGGCTAAAATAACTATCGACGGACATGACAAGGACAACTCGTGGATTGAAACCGACCCACGCGCCGGCGACTATCACCGCTACCTGAAAGCCGGAACCTACAACATCACTTTCACTGTCGAGGGCTATCCGTCGAAAACCATTGACAATGTTGTGGTTAAAGACGGACAACCAACGTGGCTCGATGTTGTATTCTCAAAATTCTCGGCCGAAACAGATTGTCTGCCAGTGGAGATGACCTCCGATACAACAACTCAAATAGACGTTGTGCTGCATAACGATAATAGCGTTGCCATCCTTTACGCGCTCCAGAACGACACCATCAGCTGGCTGACAGCCGACAAAAACGGTGGCGAGATTGCCGCCGAACAAACCGACACCATTCGCTTGACTGTCAATTCGGTGGGGCTTAGCGTTGGAAATTATTCGGCACAATGCCTGTTCCAAACCAATGGCGGAACCGTCAGTGTTACAATCAATGTGGCTGTTACCGCAAAAAACACCCCTGACAATGGCGGCGGCAATGAAAACCAACAAGGTTCTGAAAATGGAAATGAAAATGGCAACAACGGCGAAGGCGGAAACACCGAAAATGGAAACGAGTCGGGTAACGGTAATGAAAACGGCAACAATAACGGTGGAAACGAAAATCAAGGCAATAACAACGAAGGAAACAACGGCAACGAGCAAGGCAACAATACCGAGAACGGCAACTCCGGCAATAACGGCGAAGGCGGAAACGGTAATGAAAACGGCAACGAAGGCAATAACAATGGCGGCGAGTCGGGCAACAATTCAGGGAATGGCAACGGAACCGGTAACAACGGCAACGAAAACAACGGTGGAACCAACCCCACCGACACCACAAAACAGAACCCGCCTGTTGACACAACCTCAATTACCGAACAATCGGCAACACCTATTATTTATGTAAGAAACAACACTGTGGTGGTTGAAAACACCAACGGAACGATGCGCATCTTCGATATGGCAGGCCGCTGCATCAACACAAAAACAGCCAACGGACACACAGAGTTTGTTATCCGCAAAACAGGTATTTACATTGTGAAAACCCGCACATCGGCAATGCGCGTTGTAATTGAATAACAGATTGAAGCTCCTTCAATCCATTCAGTTATTCCGCCAATCAGTTTTTAATATTTAACAAAATTGAACGGGTAGCGAAGCATTTTTGAGAAACCCATGCCGGCTTCGTACATATCCTCGTCGTCTTCCTGATAAAACCAGTTGATAACCAGCGTGTTTCCGGCCTTCATAATCTCTTTCAACAGCACCATAATATCGAAAAGATATTTGGTTGAAGCTGTATTGAAGTATTTGAGTTTGAAGTCGATAGAAGTGTTAGCGCTCGGCGACTTGACATATTCGCCAATCCACTCGATTATATTATCGTAGAATTTGCGGGCGTTCTCAGGGATTGAGGTGCCGCCTATCAGCATTTTGCCTGTTGTTGAATCGAAAGATATCTCCGGAGTGTCCTCGGTTGGCGAAAAAATTAATGGTGCCATTTTTTGTTAGGTTTTTATAGTAGATGACTGTTTATTTCGATTAATAAAATACTGTGATATAGCCATTTAGCGGATTATAGTTGGTTGAGCCTTCCTCAACTGTTATCACATAATAATAGGTGCCAGGCTGCACAAGAGTGCCTTGCGGATTGTAGCCGTCCCACACGATATTCTCGGTGCCGGTGCGGCGGAATACGCGGTAGCCCCAACGGTTGAATATCTCAAGTGTCAGCTTTGAGCCATTGTCGGCGGTTATCAAGAAGAAATCGTTTTGGCCGTCACCGTTTGGAGTAAAGACATTCGGGATAGTCGAAAGTCCCTCAACGACAACAGTTTCCGAAACCGAATCGGTGCAGTTATGCTCATCGGTAAGTACGAGCGAAGCCGTGTAAGAGCCGGCGGCAGCGTAGCTGTGAGTTGTTGTTTTCTCCGTGGCGTCGGTTGAGCCATCGCCAAAATACCATTTGTACGATGATATTTTATACGTGTGCTCGGCGGTGTCGGTAAACACACGTTTCACGCGCTGCGATGTGGTGTCGATTCGGATAGCCATTTCGGGACTTTTGAAAATTTCGACATCAATCTCGTCGCTGAAACTCTGTGAGTTGAATTTGCCCGAAAGGGTTACAGTGTAAACACCTGCAGCGTCGAAGGATGTCTCAAATGTTCTGTCGGTGCCAAAACTGCCGCCATTCCACGAGAATTCAGTAAAGCGATTGCTATCGTCAACTTTGAATTTAATAGTTGAACCTATGCAGAACGGCCCCTCTGCGGTAAAGTATTTATCGTCCGACACTTGTGTTTGTGCCGACATCTGCCCTACGACAAACGCCAATAATAACGACAATGCAAAATGTTTCATTCTCTGTATGTTCAAGATTATACAAACATAATCAAAAAAGCATTTGTTGTTGTCACTGCGGTCAGTTTTTCGGTTTGGCTATGAAAAACTCCGCTTCAACGGGGCGATGGTCCGACACATCGTAAGCCGGCACATTGTGGTCGCAACAGCGGAGAGCGCCGTTATACATTATATAGTCGATGCGAAGACCGGGCCAGAAACGGCGGTAGGTGTTATGCCAACCGAAATCGGCTATCCGGTGCGAGTCGTGCATTCGGCGGCTCACCTTCCGATAAACATACGACGACGGAGTGTCGTTAAAATCGCCGCACAAAAATGTTGGGTAAGGCGACTCCTTGATGAGCTTTGTCAGTTTCTCGGTCTGTTTCACGCGCCATTTGTAGGCCTTTCGCATACGCGCCAGCACACTACGCACGCCCTCAAGCTTCTGGTCCATTTCCGTTTTCTTGTAGACACCGGCATTGAACGAGTTCATATCCTCGATAAACTCATACTCGCCAACCGAAAACCGATTCGACTGCAAGTGACAGTTGATAATACGCACGGTGTCGGTGCCTATGAGCACATCGGTCAGCAAAAAGGTGTTTCCGCCTTTCGACGATTCGATGTTTTGCTTGGCCACTATAGGGAAGCGGCTGAATGTGGCAATGCCGTTTCTTATGTCACCGCGCATCCAGTTGGGAGCGGCCATAGCCACATGGGCATAGCCGTATTCCTTCTGCAACAGACGCTCGGCCGGCATATCGTTTTTTCCGCTGGCAAACTCCTGTATGCAGACAATATCGGCACTGCGCGAATGAATGAAATCGACCATTTCCTCCATTGTCTTTTTGTGGTTGGGCCAGTACGAATAGCCTGTCCCGTGCGAGTTGTAGGTCATCACCCTGAATTTCTCGGTGCTTGGAGTATTGCGCCCACCATTACCAAAATCGATATGGCGGAACATAAACAGCAGAATAGGAACAAGCGAGATGAGGCAGTAGAGCCTCCGCGCAATGAGCCAACCTGCGGTAAAAATGACATTGATGATAAGCAGAATCGGGAAACCGAGACCAGTTATGGCTATCAGCGTGTATTTTGCCGGATTGAAATAACGCGCCAATCCTGACACCAACATCAGCACGACAAAGCCGATGTTGATAATCAAGATGATATGTCTCAGAATCTTACGAAACACGACATAGTTATTTCGCAATCAGCAGCGAGTAGTCTTTCTTGCCTTTTTGCGCAAGCAGATATTTGCCATTGACCAGGAACGAGTCGTTTACAATCAGGTTGGGGTCGGTAACTTTCTCTTTGTCAATCGATACGCCACCGCCCTGAATGTTGCGACGCAAGTCGCCTTTCGATGGGAAGACGGGTGCCTTTTCGGTCAGAAGGTCGAGGATACCAATGCCAGCGGCAAGCTCGGCTTTGCTGATTTCGTATGTGGGCACGCCGGCAAACACATCGAGGAACGTGCGCTCGTCGAGTTTCAGCAGGCTGTCTTTGGTCGATTTGCCGAACAGAATGCCCGACGCCTCAACGGCCATATTGTAGTCATCCTCCGAGTGAACCATAATGGTAACTTCCTTTGCCAAACGCTTTTGCAGTGGACGAAGCCCAGGGTCTTTGGCTTGCTCAGCAACCAGCTCGTCAACCTCCTCTTTCGAGAGGGTGGTGAAAATTTTGATGTATTTCTCGGCGTCGGCATCCGACGTGTTAATCCAGAATTGATAGAATTGGTACGGCGATGTACGGACAGGGTCGAGCCATACGTTGCCGCTCTCGGTCTTGCCGAATTTGCCGCCGTCGGCTTTGGTTACGAGCGGGCAGGTGAGCGCGAAGCACTCGTTGCCATTGGTGCGGCGAATAAGTTCCGAACCGGTGGTGATGTTGCCCCATTGGTCGGCGCCGCCAAGCTGCAGCTTGCAGTTTTTGTGCTCGTTAAGATACAGAAAATCGTAACCCTGAAGCAGCTGATAGGTGAACTCGATGAACGACAGACCGTCGCGGGCCTCGCCGTTCAGACGTTTCTGCACCGAATCTTTGGCCATCATATAGTTGACGGTGATGTGCTTGCCCACCTCGCGCGCAAAATCGAGGAAGGTGAAATCCTTCATCCAGTCGTAGTTGTTCACCAGCTCAGCGCGGTTTGGTGCATCGCTGTCAAAATCAAGGAATTTCGACAGTTGCTTTTTGATGCAGGCAACGTTGTGGCGCAGAGTCTCCTCGTCGAGCAGGTTGCGCTCTTGGCTCTTGCCCGACGGGTCGCCAATCATACCTGTGGCACCGCCAATCAAGGCTAACGGCTTGTGACCGCAGCGTTGGAAGTGGCGCAGCATCATCACACCGCAAAGGTGGCCAATATGCAGAGAGTCGGCCGTTGGGTCGATTCCTAAATATGCTGTAACTTGTTCTTTTGCAAGCAATTCTTCGGTTCCGGGCATCATCTGGTGAATCATGCCTCTCCATGTCAATTCTTCTATGAAATTCATTGTATCTATTTTATTTTAAATGATTTATCGAAATATTACAAGATTTTTGCGTCTTCTGGCAAAATATCGCCGAGGTCCGATGGAATGGACGGAACAGTCGGGATGTGGTCGCCAAGATTGAAGTTGAGTTGTTCGAACACAAACGGCGCAATGGGCGCAATCTTGTTGTAGAGTTTGCTATCGTTTTTGATTTCGCCATTGAACAACGACGATGTTGGTCCAAAAGAGCTCAACGCCGACACAATGGCGCTGATTATGAATGCGCTGCGCAACACACTGAAAACCAAGCCGAGAATCTTATCGGCCCAACCAAGCGCAATGGCCTTGACAAGGCTACTGACAGTGCGGCCAAGCAAATGAACGCCCACCACAACCGCCAGAAAAGTGATGACGAACGACGCCACCGTGACATACTGTTCGTTGAAGTTGAAATGCTCCTGCAGAAATCCGCCTGTAATGTACGAGAACTTCATTGTGAGCCATGCGCCAAGCAAAATGGCAATGAGCGATGTAAGCATGGTTATCAAGCCCTTGAATATTCCCATAACAGCCGAAATACCGAGCAAGATAAGTACAATTATATCAAATGTCTGTGCCATTATCTATATGTCCTCCTATTATACTTCTCGTCAGGGTTGAATTTCCAAACATCGTCTTTAAAATTGGTGGAACCAACGCCATTCTGTCCGCAGAACAAATATCCGCTACCGTTGATTGTGGCTGTGGGCGCGCAATAGCGGCTGGCGCCATCAAATTTGGCAATCATCTGCCAGGCACCTTTGCCGTTATTGACATCGGGAGTGAACTCCCAAGTGTCGCGCAGCACCTCACCGGTGAACTTAACGCCGCAGGTTATGTAGCCTTTGTTGCCTATTGAGAATGTCGATGCATTGTAACGGAACAACATGTCGATGTTGTAATCCTCGAGCATGTCTTCGCTTATCACCTTCCATTCGTCAGTCGATGCGTTGTAGCATTCAAAATGTTTCACGCGGTAGTCGTTGTGCCGGCCGCCCAAAATGTAAGCCTTGTCGCCTATCACAAACGAGTTGCCGCCAAAACGTTTCACCGCAAGTCCTTCCTCATCAATCTGTGTCCAGCGCGAGCCTTCGGGCTTCGACGGGTCGAAACGGAAATATTTGTTCGTGGGCCCAGTTTTATCGTTCATTCCGCCGCCCACATAGCCGCAGTCGCCAATGGCAAAGCCTACTCCGCCAAAGAACGCCCCATCGGGATAAGGGTCGTTTTCCAACTCGCGCCACTTTGAGCCTTTTTCAGCTTCAGGGTCAAACTCATACATGTTTCCGAAATACGAGCCGTCGGCACCAATGCCTCCACAGTAATATCCCTTGCCACCTATCGTAAAGGCCACACCATCTTTGCGGGGCGCACCGGGCAAAGTGTCGGTTTCGGTCCACGAGTAATCTTCAGTGTCGAAAACCCAAGTTGAGTTGAAATATTTAACGGTGTAATAATATCCGTAACCGGCAACCAGATAGGCCTTGTTGTCGATGCTGAAAACAGACGAACCGCCACAGCCTTTGGCGTTCAAAGTCGATACTTTGAGCCAGTTGCCAAGATATTCGTCATCGTTGCAACCGACAAGCGCCACGGCCGTTACTGCCGTCAAAAGTATTGAACGTAGTGCGTTCCTCATTTGCCTTGTTTCTTTAAAAAACAAAGGGAAACCATATTTACAGATTTCCCTTGGTTTTGTTTCAGGGAACCTGATTATTTATACTTCTTTTCGTCGTAATCCTGTGTCGGGTCAAAGCTCCAGACATCATCGTAATAGCTACTCTCGCTTGTTCCGTTCTGTCCGCACAAAACGTAGGCCGTATTGTTGACAACAAAACTGCAAGCGTTGTAGCGGTTAGAGCCCTCGAACGAAGCCACTTTTATCCACTTGCCACGACCTTCGGAACCGGCAAACGGAATATACTCCCAAGTGTCGTTCTTTGCGCCACCTGCCGAACCCGAACCGCAGCATAGATATCCGCGTCCGTTGACCGAGAATGCCACAGCACGCTGACGCTGAAGCTCACCGCTCCGGCGATAGTCATCGTACAAATCCTGGCTAATCTTGAACCAGCGGTAATCGCCTTTAGGCTCGGCCGGATTGAAACGCTCCAAATCCTCAACAGCTATTCCGTTGTTGACTCCGCCAAAAATATAGACATATCCATCGATGATGAACACGCTGCCACCCTGACGTTTTGCGGCGTTGATATTCTCAACAACCGACCATTTTTCGCCATCGGCATTGTCGGGGTTGTACGAATAGAAAGTGTTAGAAGCACCAAGCTCTTTCGAATAACCGGTGCCTACATATCCTATGTCGTTGAGTGCGAAACTGATTGTTGCGGTAACTTTTCCGCCCGGGAACGAATCGGTAACAGTCCATTCACCCGGAAGTTCCTTAACCTTGCCATTCACATCCAGAACTTTTGTTGTTCCTTCGGGGTCGAATTCATAAAAGTCGTTAAAATAAGTGGCGTCTTTTCCGTAGCCGGTACCATAATAGCCTTTTCCCTTGATGGCGAAACCGGCGCCATTCATACGGCCTTTGATATGCGAGGCGGTGTCGATAGGCGCATACTCAGTCCACGAGCGTGTGTCGGGGTTGAACTGCCATGTCTCCTTATAATATTCAATGGTTTTGTAATAACCTGAGCCACCAACGATATATGCTTTATCGTCTATCACAAAGCAAGTGGCGCCGCCGCGTCCGCGGGCGTTAAGCGACGAGAGTGTCCGCCAGTTTCCCAATAAGTCTGAGTTTTTTTCGCAATTACAGAAAGTCAGCGCAACGGTAAACACCAAAAGAGCTGAAGCGAGTTTATTTTTCATCTATAAAATATTTAAGTTTTTCTAAATCAGTAGATTCTGAACATAAAGCTCAAAATTAAGCGTGCGAATATAGCAATTTATTGCATTTAAGGCATTTTTTTATTTCGAAGGATGATTTCTCAGCCATTACTGTCGACACTGAACAGCCGAAAAAGTTTTTAGCTTTGCACGATTTTGATTACTGACAATATGGACAACGGCATATCAAGAGAACGAATTGCAGAAACGGCTGTTTTAGTGGGCGTTATAACTCAAGAACAGAACGAGGAAAAGGTGAACGAATACCTTGACGAGTTGGCTTTTCTGGCCGACACCGCCGGCGCCGTGGCTGTTAAACGGTTCACGCAGAAAATGGACCGACCAAACGGCGCGACATTTCTTGGTGCCGGAAAAATACAGGAGGTGGCCGCTTTTGTTGAGGAAAACAGCATCGACTTAGTGATTTTTGACGACGAGTTGACTCCGACACAACTCCGCAACATCGAAAAAATGTTCAAAGCCCGCGTTTTGGACCGCACCAACCTGATTCTCGATATTTTTGCCCAGCGGGCACGCACGGCTCACGCCAAAGTGCAGGTTGAACTTGCTCAATACCAATATCTTCTGCCCCGCCTGACACGAATGTGGACGCACCTTGAACGGCAACGCGGCGGTATCGGTATGCGCGGCCCGGGCGAGACGCAGATAGAGACCGACCGCCGAATCATCCTCGACAAAATATCGCATCTGAAAGAACAGTTAGATAAAATTGACCGACAAATGGCCACGCAGCGCAAAAACCGCGGCCAAATGGTGCGCATCGCGCTTGTGGGCTACACCAATGTCGGCAAATCGACCATAATGAACATGCTGAGCAAAAGCGATGTTTTTGCCGAAAACAAGCTGTTCGCCACGCTCGACACCACTGTCCGCAAGGTGGTGATTGAAAATCTGCCGTTCTTGTTGTCGGACACCGTCGGGTTCATACGCAAACTGCCGCACGACCTTGTTGAATCATTCAAATCAACGCTCGACGAGGTGCGCGAAGCCGATATTCTGCTGCATGTGGTCGACATTTCGCACCCCGATTTTGAGGAGCAAATAGATGTGGTGAACAACACGCTGCACGACATTGGCGCGCACAGCATACCAACCTACGTGGTCTTCAACAAGGTTGACAACTATCACTACGAGCCGCAAGACGAGTTTGACATGACTGCGCCAACCCGCGCTAACATTCCGCTCGACGAACTGAAACGCTCGTGGATTGCCAAAAACAACTTGCCGTGCATCTTCATCTCGGCCAAAGAGAAACTCAATATCGAAGAATTCAAAAAAATGATTTACGACAAAGCGAAGGCCATTCATGCCGAACGCTATCCGTACAATAATTTCCTGTTCGAGAAATACGAGGAGAGTTGAGTTACAAGTGATAAGGCACAAGGCACAAGTGATAAGGCATAAGGCACAAGTGATAAGTTTTAAGTTAAAAGTTTAGAGGTAAGTGTTAGTGTTTAATGATTAATGTTTAATCTGTAGAGACGCGCCATGGCATGTCTGTACTATGTAGGGACGCGGCATTGCCACGTCCGAAAAAAAATACGGTTTACGTCAGTGTTTTCGTTATCGTCATCGTTAGTGTTAGTATTTTCGTTATCGTTTTAGTTTTCGTTATGAATAACCGTTTTTCATTCAGTTTTTTGCTTGCGGCGTTGATTGTTATAGCGCATTTTGTGCTGGCGGTGCTAGCCCCCGGGTTTGTATCGGTCAGTGTGGCGCATCTGCTTGTCATCTATGGCATTTTGGCCTGTCTGACGATGCTTCACATCGGTCTTTCGTGTTTGGTGAAAAAAGCGTTTCCCGCACAGGCCGGACTGATAGTGATAGCCATGAATATGTTAAAAATGCTTCTGGCGATGATTCTTCTGTTTGTGGTTGTCGTTCCGCTGACAGGCAAAGGCGCAGCCGTGGGCATCAATTTCATGGTCGCCTATTTCTTCTTCATTTTTGTCGATTCGATTCTGTCGATAATCCTACTGACACGCAAATAGTTAATCTGACAACCATCCGTTTGGCCATCTCCAAATTTAAGCAAGCGCTTTTTTGCTTCACTATATTAAAATTTGCATAAATTTGGAAAATTTCTTTCGGATTGAGACGGTTGTCACTTATCATTGTCGCACTACTAACATCGCTTTGTGCTATGGCACAAAGTGGTGGTGCTATGCCCGTTTTCGACATTTATGAGCACGATTTCGGCACCATCAGCGAGGCGGACGGACCTGTGAGCCACGTGTTCCATTTGCTGAACAATTCCGACCGCAGCGTGGCCATCTCGCGCGCCATTCCTGGGTGCTCGTGCATCAATGCCGATTTTTTGAGCACGCCCGTCGAGCCTGGAAAAATGACCGACGTGGTTGTCACCTACTCGCCGTCGGGGGCTGTGGGGCCGACGTTCCGCACCATCGAGATTGTTGACACCGAAGGACGCTCGCTCGGCACACTCTCGACCAAAGCCGACGTGGTGCCCGCCGACCGCAGCATTCAGGACCGATATTTCTACACGCTGGCCGATATGCTCTACGCCAACAAGACGGCAATGCCTTTCGGCTATGTCTATCAGGGCAAAATGGCTCAAAAACAGGTATATATAGCCAACGCATCGGACAAGGCAATGGACCTTGACGTGCAGACCACCACGACGCCCGAACTGCGTGCCGTGGCGCCGTACAGGCTTGAGGCTGGGCGCGAATCGGCAGTGACAATCACCTACACAATGCCCGACGACAAGACTCTTTTCCGAACTTTCAACGATACCATCTGGCTGATTGTCAACGGGCAACGGGCTCGGACACCGATAACAATCTCGGCTATTGCAATGGCAAAACCTGCCGAATCGTCCGAACGGCCTGATATGCAGACATATCCGTCAGTCGGGAAACTCGAAAGCGGCTGGCTGTCGGGGACGCTGTCGGGCACTATCGAACTGACTAACAACGGAAAAGCCGACCTGGTGATTTACAAGGTGGAATCGCCCGCGAGCGTGACGGTGAGCATTGCCGACGGAACGGTGGTGAAGGCTGGGCGGAAAATCGCCGTCAAGGCAGAGGCGAAAACGGGCGGAAAATACAGCGTGCGCCTGTTCACCAACGACCCGCAAAGACCATATAAGGAACTAATTTTCACTAATAATAACAATTAAATGCAAATGAACAGATTTTTCAAACCTTTTGCTTTGGCCGCCGTTGCGGTCAGTTTCGTATCCTGCAGTCAGAAATACGAATATCCGTTCCAAAACCCGAAACTCTCGGTGGACGAACGAGTTGAGAACCTTCTATCGCTTCTCACACCTGAAGAGAAAGTGGGATTGATGATGAACAAATCAGTGTCGGTTGACCGATTGGGCATTCCGTCGTACAACTGGTGGTCGGAAGCGTGCCACGGCGTGCGTCAGGAAGGCTACACGGTTTATCCGCAGCCTATCGGTATGGCCGCTTCGTTCAGCCCCGAACTGTTCTACAACGTGTTCTCGACGGTGTCGGACGAGGCCCGCGCCAACTGGAACCGCACCAACCACAGCGATTCGTCGCTCTTTAACGTGCCAATGGGCGTGACCTACTATCCTGGCAACCCCGAACTGACATTCTGGTGCCCCAATGTGAACATCTTCCGTGACCCGCGCTGGGGACGTGGTCAAGAGACTTGCGGCGAGGACCCGTATCTGACAAGCGTTCTGGGCGTTCAGACCGTGCTGGGTATGCAGGGCAACGACAAGCACTACTTCAAGACTCACGCTTGTGCGAAACACTACGCCGTGCACAGCGGTCCCGAACCGTTGCGCCACTCATACGACGCCCGCGTTTCAATGCGCGACCTGTGGGAAACTTATCTGCCTGCGTTCAAGAAACTTGTGACCGAAGGCAACGTTCGTGAGTTTATGTGCGCCTACAACCGCTACGAGGGCGTTCCGTGCTGCGCAAGCGACCGTCTGCTGCAGAAAATCCTTCGCGACAAATGGGGCTACGACGCCATCATTCTGACCGACTGCGACGCCATCAACAACTTCTACAACAAGAACCAACACGGCACCCACGACGGTCCGCTGTCGGCATCGGTCGACGCTGTTCTGAACGGCACCGACCTTGAGTGCGGCAAAGTGTTTATGGTTCTGACAGAGGCACTTAAGGAAGGCAAGATTACCGAAGCCGACCTTGACGGACACCTTCGCAAGACCTTGCGCGGCCGCTTCGAACTTGGTATGTTCGACCCTGCTGAAATGCTGCCTTGGGCCAACTTGGGCGAGGATGTTATCAGTAGCGAAGAGAACGACGCTCTGGCTACAGAGGCCGCCCGCCAATCAATGGTTCTGCTGAAGAACAACGGTATTCTGCCATTGTCGAAAGACATTAAGAATGTGCTTGTTGTGGGCCCGAACGCCGACGACGCCAAACTGCTTGAAGGCAACTACGGCGGCTCGCCGACCAAAGAGCACACTCACTCGCTTTTGGAAGGCATCAAGAACGCTCTGCCGAACGCAAACGTCAAATACTCAAAGGCTTGCGAGTTGACCGACGACTACAACACGTTCTATCATCTGCCCGACTTCAACGACGGCAAGGGCGTGAAAGTTGAGTTCTTCAACAACAGCGAACTGAAAGGCCAACCCGACGTTGTGGGCGACTATACAACTCTGAATTTCAGCACTTTCGGCGCTTACGGATTTGCCGAAGGCATCCGCACCGACAGCCTTTCGGTCAGAATCACAGGCCAATACAAGGCAACTTTCAGCGGCGATTTGAGTTACACCATCTCGTCGGACAACGGCTACATATTTAAAGTGAACGGCAAGGTTGTTGAAGACGCCAAACCTGGTATGGGACGCGGCGGTTTCGGCTTCGGATTCGGACGCCGTGGCGTGCAGTACAAGACCTTCCCCGTCAAGGCTGGCCAAACCTACGACATCAGCATTGAGTACAAGCGCGGCACTGGCCCGTTTGCAATGTTGCGCGCCGACTTCTGCGAGCGCAAATACGCCGATTTTGCCGAAGAGAAGAAAATGGCCGACGACGTTGACGTTATCATCGTCATTGGTGGCATCTCGGCCCAACTTGAGGGCGAAGGCGGCGACAAGGCCGACATCGAACTGCCTGCTGTTCAGCAACGTATGATTAAGGCAATGCACGAGACTGGCAAGCCTGTGGTTTATGTGAACTGCTCGGGCTCGGCCATCGCTTTCGCGACAATCGAGAATCAGGTTGACGGCCTGCTGCAAGCGTGGTACGCTGGTCAGGGCGGCGCAAAAGCACTGGCTGACGTGCTCTTCGGCGACTACAACCCGTCGGGCAAACTGCCTGTAACGTTCTACGCATCGAACTCGGACCTGCCCGATTTCCTTGACTACAGTATGAACAACCGCACCTACAAATACTTCACTGGAACGCCGCTCTACGCCTTCGGTTACGGCCTGTCGTACACCACTTTCGAGTACGGCGAGGGCAAACTGTCGGCAGCATCAATGGCGAAGGACGGCAGCGTAACTGTCTCTATTCCTGTTACTAACACTGGCAAGCGCGACGGCGAAGAGATTGTGCAGGTTTATGTTAAGGCTCTGGATTATGCGGAAGCGCCAATCAAGTCGCTGCAAGGCTTCACACGTGTGAAATTAGCCGCTGGCGAGACCAAAACGGCTGAAATCACGCTCAACGGCGGCTCGTTTGAGTATTACGACGCTTCGATTGACGAACTGTCGACACGCGCGGGCAAATATCAGATTCTGTATGGCTGCTCGTCGCTCGACAAAGATTTGAAATCAATCGATTTTGAAGTGAAATGAATCATCGGACGGGGACGCGGCAACGTGCCCCCGCCCCATTCAGAAATAAATTTTAACAACTATTTAAAACGTAATTGAAATGAGAAAATCAATTCTATTCGGATTTGCGGCGCTGACAATGGTTAGTTGCTGCAACAACAGCGGCTGCAATCTATCGTGCTGCGACAACTCGAAGAATCCTGTGCTCACCATCGAGGGCGGTCAGGTTCAAGGTGTTAAGACCGAAACTGAAGGCGTGCTTGTTTACCGTGGCATTCCGTACGCTGCAGCACCAATACGCGATTTGCGCTGGAAAGAGCCGCAACCTGTTCAACCTTGGGAAGGCGTTAAGGTATGCGACCGTTTTGCCAACCCGAGTTACCAACACATTCAGTATAAAGGTGGTTACTACACCGAATGGGGCTATGGCGACGAAGCACCATTCTCTGAAGATTGCCTTTATCTGAACGTTTGGACAAAGGCTTCGGGCAAAGTTGACGCGAAACTTCCTGTTGCTGTCTGGATTCACGGCGGTGGCTATCGCGAAGGTTTTGGCACAGAGCCCGAATTTGACGGTCAGGAATGGGGCAATAAAGACGTTGTTCTTGTAACAATCAACTATCGTCTTGGCGTATTCGGATTCCTTGCCCACCCCGAACTGTCGGCTGAAAGCGAGCACGGCGTATCGGGCAACTATGGCATTCTGGACCAAATCGAATCTTTGAAATGGGTTAAGAAAAATATTGCTCAATTCGGTGGCGACCCCGACAACGTTATGATTTTCGGACAAAGTGCAGGTGGCGGCAGTGTTCGCACAATCTGCGAATCTCCGCTTGCCCGTGGTCTCTTCCACAAGGCAGTCATTATGAGTGCTGGCGGTCTTGGCGGAATGGGTGGCGGCCGTATGCGTATGCCTGCAGGTTTCAACTTTGGCAACTTTGGCAATCGTCCTGCTGAAAAGAAAATTGCAGCTTACAAAGCTCCGCAGGCTCCCGAAAACCTTAACGCTCTTCAACGTGCCGAATTCAACACTAAAGTGATTATGGATTGGGCTGGTTACAACACACTGGCTAAAATGCGTGCCGCTGAAACAGAAGTTATGCATACTGTTGGCACAATATATTCGAATGCAACTGGCAACTTTGGCGGTATCACTGCTATGCCGATGGTTGATGGCTATGTTTCTCGCGAAAGCTTCGATGAGGCAGCTCTCGACGGCACACTTGCCGATGTTCCTTATATGATGGGTTACACTCTCGACGATATGGGTGATATGTCAAGTGGCATTGCCGCATTTGGCTTGAACCGCGACAGCATTGGCAACAAATGCTATGTTTATGAATTTGCCCGTCCATTGCCTGACGACGGCTCACACCCAGAAGTTACTCAACGTCTGAAAGGTGCTTTCCACTCGTCTGACTTGTGGTTTGTATTTAAATCACTCAAACATTGCTGGCGTCCTTGGACTCAAGGTGACTGGGACCTTTCAGAGAAGATGCTGACCGCTTGGACCAACTTTGCAAAATACAGCGACCCGAACGGCCCGCAAGGTGGCGAATGGACTCCATACACCAAAGAGAACAACAAGTTTATGCTCTTTAAACTGAACGACGCTGATGCTGAGAATTCAGAGATGGGCGACCCGATTAAGTCAACCCTTGGTGGTGGCTTCGGTTTCGGTCCCGCACCTGCTCCTGCTGCAGCACCTGCAAAATAAGGATTGAAGGATTGAATTCCCGATAGTTATCGGGATGAATAATTGAAAAAAGCGCTTCTCTATATTGAGAGGCGCTTTTTTTGTGGGTAAGATTTAAGGTTTTTCGATTTCGATTATTAATTCCTCACCCACCTATCGCCAGGAAGCACCGCGCGAATGCGGAAATTGCACGGGCGCTACAAGAGATAAAGATTTGCTTTACACCTTCAATAAATTATTGTCATAATTCTATCACTCTCGGCTCACGCTCAATTCTTATGTCGTAGGCCATAAGCGCGCCGTTGCTGAAAGTGACACCATTTTCTTGGTAAAGGCCATATCCGTTGTGCGAGTGGCCGAAAAGGTGCAAACGCAGGGCGGGCAACGCCGACACCTGTTTGCGAATCTCGGTGCTGCCATACTCGCCAATGCCGAGATTCTCCTCACGGTCGAGAATGCCGAGCGGGGGCTCGTGAGTGACAAGCACCTGTGTGTCGGGCGGAATGGCGCGGTAGTGCATAAAACCTGTGCCATAGAACCTCACCCCATCGACGGTTACGCCGCGGTCTTGCAGAAAATGAACGTTGGCGGGCAGGTCCTCGATATTATCGGCATCGTAAAGACATAAATCGTGATTACCGACAACGAAAATCTTGTGCTTGTAGGGCAATGCGATAAACCAATTCAGGAAATCGAGACACTCTTTCTCGGTGCCGCAATGCGTGAAATCGCCGCTATGGACAATGACATCGGCCTCGGGCAAATGGCCAATTTGATTGTGAAGGCCGTGAGTATCGGAAAGGTGAAGTATCCTCATATCGCAAAATTTCGTTTCAAATGTATCTAAATTACGATTCCCTCACCCACTTGTCGCACGGAAGCGACTTGCGAATGCGGAAATTGCTCGGGACGCTGTCAATGGCATCTATGTAGGCGGGCATTTCGTCGCAGAGCTGCGCAACCTCGGCCATTGTCAACCCTTCGGTTTGGCGCGACAACTCGCGGTTTTTGGACAGACGGACGATTATCTCCTCAATGGTCATTTCGAATGGGATTTCGGTAGTGGTGGGCTTTGCGATTTGATTATCAAGTGCTTGGACATCGTCGGTGGTGCGGGTACGGCTCGTTATCCGATACTCGCTCGGCACACTGTTGACGGCCTCGGCATATTGCGGAAGACGGAATAGCATTCGCTCCACGGCGGCAGGATTGTCGGGCAAGTGCACAACTAACTTTCTGTTGTGCAAGAGTTTGATTTCCAAAGTTCGCCCGTTGAGTTGGTACTCAAAGCCAAGTTCTCGCATTCGGTTTTTGACGAGAGTGGCGGCTTCGGCATCGCTGATTTGATTGGTTTTCAAATCTTTAATTTGCGGTTTGTTTGTTCGATTCATTGTTTAAATTGTTGATAGTTAGTCAATCCCATAAATTGCGGTAGTATTTGCAGAAAAGGTCCAGCCCTGTTCTTACGGCGGTTTCCTCGTCGGCTGTGAGCGTGCGGACGGTGCTCATCAGTTCGAAGGCATCGGCCATCTGCTGAATGGCGCTGTTCCATTGGCGCATATCGGAAAAACCGACAGGAAAGCCGTGCTTGTCAATGGCGGCAAAGGCCCGCAAACGGGGCGCAATGAGCCGCGCCAAAGTGTTGGCGGTGTTCCAAATCTCCTCATCGGGAAAGTCGTGCTTGTGACTGCGATTGCTGTCGGTTTTGTTGCTCTTTTTCATACGCGTTTTTTTGTGTTTATCATTAAGGGAACATTAAGCCATCCTTAAGGAATTATTGTACGCAATATTAGGACACCACGCTCCCAAATAATGAGAGTGACGGATAAAAAAAAACAGCGCGGACGAGTTTTATCGGGCGGCGCTGTTTTAGCAACCACATCAACATTGCAAATGGTTGACGGTTTGCCGTTTGCTGTTTCAAAATTGATTGCTGCGAAATTTTACATAAGTCAAATTTTAGGAATACTGATTCGACTGATTTATACAGATTTATTGTTGCGAGTTTGTTAGTTCCTCAAATCCTTCAATGAGAGTGTAGTAGCAAGAAATTGCGCTGTCAAAATCTTTGGTACTAAACGTTTTATACATTGTGTATCTGCCATCAGTATATTCCAATACATCTTTGAATTTTGACATAACAGCCTTCTCCATTTGCTTTTTTCTCTTGACATCACTTATTCCAACTCTAACACCGCACTCAAGTTTACTTGCCACCTTGCCTTTGAAGATATTGACTTCATAATGAATGTTGTTAAGCACATATATTGCCTTAATATCACCCAATTTTGTGAACTCAAAATTCAAATTTGGAAATTGGTTCTCAATCTTTTGTTTCAGTTCGACAAGAAAACTCATAATCAGTTCGCCATATAGTTTTTGCAACTGCTTTAATTCTGCTTGCTTCTTTTCAATTTCGGTAGCAATCAGCACAGCCCGTTCTTTATCGTCTTTGCACTTGTCAAGGTTGAAATAGTCATTTGGCAATTGATTTTGTACGTTTGTCTTATTCATAAATCAATGTTTTTTTAGATAAAGGGTGTGCTGAAATAGGCACCCGAAAGCGATTATTTGTGATTTTTTACATAATTTAAAGCATCTATCAGAGTATCAATATATACTCCGCCGTATCTAGAAGGATGATGCACGGAAATAAGCCATTTACCATTGTATTTATATACAATTGCTTTCTTATCTGCTTTTGAATCAAGATTTTCAAAACATTCCTGTTTGCTTGATTCTAATTCGTCAGAGTTATAAAAGAAACGAAATGTCCCGCCGAAAATAATAACATCTGGTTCATATACATCTATTTGTTTATTCAATATGTCTTTCCACAAATTATAGCAATACAGTGCCTCTGAATCAGATATGCTCTTTAATCCTGGCATTTTATTTATATTGATATATGCGACACTTTTAATTTCATCTATTATTTTTTTATTTTGACTTATGGCAGGAAGTGCACCCCAATCCAAATCATTACGAAACCCATAAATCGCATATGCCATTCCTCTCCACGTTTGCACACTCGAATCCAAAACATCTTTTAAATACCAACCACCTCCATTCGGATTGTTATTACCATCATTGGCATCATAAGCATTTTTTAAAATCCACATAATTTTAAGTGATGATTTTAAATATGCGTCAATGTCTGCAACCCCATCGTAAATGGGGCAAATATCTTCTGTGACAAGTTTTTTTGATTCTGCAAATGCTTGGATTTCGTCAATCAAATCATTTTGTGCTTTGGTTAATTCTTCAATACTTTTCATACAAGTAATATTTTTAAAATGTTATACATCCATAAAGTTAAAAATTATCCCATTTCATTCTACTATTCTTCGCCGTCCACACGATTCGTTTCGCACTTGGGTAGCGTAAATGTCGATTCGCACACCTGCTGACTGCCAATATATTCCGCAACTTGCTTAATTTCTGCTGCATCGGCGAAAGCGCATTGCACTCGTGTGAGAACGTTGCAACCCACCGAAATCAGCATATCGCCACGACCAATCAGTTGTGTGGCGCCCGAAGCATCAAGAACGGTGAGCGAATCCATATTACTCAACACCTTGAAGACGACGCGCGACGGGAAGTTGGCTTTTATCAGACCTGTGAGGACATTATTTGTAGGCCTTTGCGTTGCAATAATCAGGTGAATGCCAACCGCATCTCCCAATTGTGCTAAACGGGCGACGGGCATTTCAATATCTTTTTCAAGAGTCATTATCAAGTCAGAAAATTCATCTATAACCACAACAATATAAGGCATATAGCCATAACCATTACTTGGGTCGAGTTGCCCGCAGACAAACTTTTCGTTGTACTCTTTAATGTTGCGGCAAAAAGATTTTTGTAGCAAGTTGTAGCGGCTGTTCATCTCAAAAAGAAGCGACTGCATTGTGTCTGCGGCTTTCCATCTATCTGTAACAATGGCAGTTTCGTCATCGGGCAGTTTGGCCAAAAATTGTTTTTCTACCAACTTGTATGGCGATAGTTCCATTCTTTTAGGGTCAAATAGCACAATCTTCAGTTGCTCGGGTGTTTTCTTGTAGAGTAACGACATCAGAATTGTGTTGATTGCCACCGTTTTACCTTGCCCAACAGCTCCTGCCAAAATCAAGTGCGGCGCTTTTGTCAAATCGAACACAACTGTCTCGTTGTCAATGGTTTTGCCAATGGCCACAGGCAACTCAAAATCCGATTCCTGAAACCGTTTCGACCCAATCACCGAGCGTAACGTTACCGTTTGCGGCTTACGGTTTGGCATCTCAATGCCGATTGTTCCTCGCCCAGGAATCGGCGCAATAATGCGAACGCCAAGTTCGGCGAACCCAAATTCAATATCCTCTCTTAAATTATTGATTTCAGAGATTTTAACATCATTTGTCGGCACTATCTCGTAGAGCGTCACTGTTGGACCGACGGTGGCTGAAATCTTGTCAACTCCGATTTTGAACATATCCAGCACCTCTAAAATTCTGTTTTTGTTGGCTATCAAATCCTCTTCGGTCACAGCCGAATCGTCCTGCTTGTAGTCGTTAAGTAGGTCGATTGGCGGCAAATGATAGTTGTTTAACAAATCGTTCATAATCATTCGTTTTTATGGTTCGACATCAATATGACAGCAATATTAAGGCTCATCACTCCCAAATAATGAGAGTGGTGGATAAAAAATGTGGTGGAAATGTTTTTTTGTGAGAACCTTGTGTTTTTGACAAAATCGGCCAAAATTTTATTGTGTTTTTGACAAAATCGAGCAAAAATGGCTTGTGTTTTTGACAGCGATTAAAGCAAAATGGTTGTTATCAACAATTTACACCTCCTTCGTCCACTTGTCGCACGGAAGCGCCTTGCGAATGCGGAAATTGCTGGGGACACTGTTTATGGCGTCAATGCAGGCGGGAAGGGCGTCGAGCTGGCGCGACAACAGCTGCGGCAGCATTTGCGATTGCAACACCACCAACTCGCGCTTTTTGGGCAGACTGACAAACAACTTGCTCAAAGTGTATGTGTCAGAATTGTTTTGCGAGGGCTGGGGGTCGCACGCGTATTTGTAGCCCAATTGCTTCATCAGATTATCAACCTCGGCGGGCGCCTCGCCAACTGCCATCATATCGTTGAGCGAGAGGTTCTTTATCTGGTAGCCATCGGGCACGCTGTTAATAACATCGGCGTACTGCGGAATTCGAGCGAGAATCCGCTTTACGGCGCTCATATTATTGGTTGGCAGCGATATGCAGAATTTGCGTCCGTGCAAGAGTTTGATTTCGAGCGTCTGTCCTTCTATTTGATACTCGCAACCCAACTCGCGCATTCGGCTTTGGGCGAGAATAACGGCGGTGTTTGCGCCTATCTGCTTGGTTTTGTTATGCTTCTGCAATTCGTGCTGCAAGGTTTCGCGTTTCTCGTTCCAAAAGACCTTGAATTCCTTATCCCATTCGGGGATTAAAGCGTTGATTTTCTGCATCTGACGCACTACATCTTCAACATCGAAGTCCCAATTATTTGTGAGCGGGAAATAACGATTGGCACCGTGAACATAAAATCCACAACACACACCTTGCCATTTATTTGCAAACCACACATTGCTGAATCGTATATTGTAAAGGCTGGAGCCAATGCCAGGACATAGTTCATTTACGTTACGCGAAAATTGCCAAAAATCTGCATATCCAGGCTTTGGCACATAGTTCATCGCTTTCAGTTTCTCCTCGAAAAACAAAACCTTAACCAATTCTGTATTAGGGAAATGGTAATTCTTGAATTTCTTAATCCTGTCGATTAATATGTTGATATCCATAGTTTTAAGTTTAAAGTTGAACGAGTTTAACAAGTTGAAATTCTTCATTTTTAATTGTTCATTGTTAATTTCTAATTCCTAACTCCTACATTCTAAATAACTTACTCCTTCAACCAGGCTTCGTTGCCAGCGAACTGGAATTTGATTCGGTGGTTCATTGGCACGCTGTTTATGGCGTTGATTGAGGCGGAAAGCGAGTCGAGGATTTTGCGCACGCGGTCGAGGTTGGCGGTCGGAATGGTTACAACCAACTTCCTGCCTTTCTGTAATTTAATTGCCAATTCGTATTCTTTTGGCTTCTCCGATTGTTTATAATAATAGGATTGGCCTTTGTCTTTATCAGCTAATCTGTACTCGCAGCCTAATTCGCGCATCTTGTTTTTTACAAGCACTTTAGTCGAATTTTCATTTATCTGCTTTATTTTCTCCCGCTTGTCGAACTCACGCTCCAATTCTTTACCTTCGTATATCCATTGCAGAATATTACGGTCGATTTCAAGTAGAACTTCTGGGGAACATAAATCTATCCCGCAAAATCCACTATAATTGGTGAAATAAACTTTTAACTTTCCAATTTGTATTGCCTCATCTGTGCCAAAATCAATTCTACAATTTTGAAATATAAGAGTTCTCTCCTTCTTTTTTATGGCTTTGTTTTCCAGCGCTTTATAAACCGACTCACACATATTTGGCAACAACCGACGGTGCATAAAAGCTGTTTCTCTGACTTTGCTTACCGCATAGTTTATTGCAACATTCGATATATTGGAACCAAAGAGCAATCGTTTTGTGTCTAAATCTTTGATTTTCTGTTGATTTTTAGTGCAAAATGTCTGAAACTCTGCTTCCCATTCAGGTACAGCATTATCGATTTCTCGCATTACATCGGCGATATCATTTATCTTATAAAAATCCATATATGAAAAAGAACAATAAGCACTTAAAAATTTGGGACTACACATCTCAAAATCAATGTTTTTCATTTTTATCCACTTTGGCTCGTTGAACTTGCTATACTTGTTTTGAATCACTTCGGCTTCGGGCAACAATTGCGGAATATTGGCGACAAAACAGCCAGAAATGTAATAGCCTTGCTCCAAAGTTAAGTGTACACGATTGTATTTTTCCAATATCTCTTCCGTCTTCTTGCTGAAAAACAATTGCTTAAGTTGCAGAGAAATGCTTTTCGAGATATTATTCATCTTTAATTCGTCGAATAACTTTTGGGTATCCATAGTTTTAAAGTTTAATATGTTGAAAATGTTTGCATTATCTATTTTCGTTTTCTTCCACAATCCATTGCTCGCCGCCGCCAACTTTGTGGTAATGGATTCTGACATTGGCTGGTACGTTGTTTATGGCATCGATATAGGTGGAAAGCGAGTCGAGCAGGGTTCTCACTTTTTCGATTTTTGCGGACGGAATTGTTATGGCTAACTCTCTGCCTTTCTGTAATTTGACTTCAAGCAAATAGTCTTTCGTCTTTTTGGGTTTTTGAAATGGCTCGGCCTTTTTCTCATTAAACCTATACTCACAGCCCAACTCACGCATCTTGTTCTTTACAAGCACTTTAATCGAATTCGCGTTTATCTGCTCAATCTTTTCAATTTTGTCGAACTCGCGTTTCAGTTCTCTGCCTTCCTCAATCCACTGCGGAATGTTGCGGTCGATTTCGAGATAGACACTGGCGGGGTACAAATCGGTTTTGAACCAGCGGGCCATCGCTTTGACAGTCAGTTTCCACTGCGCTCGGTCGTGGTAATTGTCGCTATGATAATCGATTGTTATATTCTGCAAAGAAAAGTAAACATCGGTGCTTAACGGAATTTCGGTTTCGTAAACCTGCACTCCTTTCTGCGCCAAAGCAACCAAAACTTCGTTGCGCTGGTCGGGCTTCAAAGGCATCTGCAAAAATTGCAAGTCAGAAATTTTGCTGTCGAGATACTCGCCCTCAATGTTGCGCTTATCGTATTTATTTACAAGACGTTTCTTTTCTAATTCGATAATCTTCGCCTTGTTAGTTTCACGAAACACCTTGAAATCATCTTCCCAAAACGGGAAGGAAATGTTTTTGGCTCCAGCATTTCGCAACTTCCAAAACTCATCATTTTTTTGAGCGATTATCAGCCGTCCGACTTGCTGCAAAACGGTCTGCCACGAGTCTAAATCTATATTTTTAAATATTGTTTCTGCGTCCATAGCGTTACTGTTTTTGATTTCCATTTATTCGGACGCGGCACGCCACGTCCCTACATCGTTCCCTAAAATTCAATCCAGCAGGCGCGGCCTGTTTTCGACATCCACTCGTGGTGTTGGTTGTACTCCGCCTCGCTGCGGCAAATCCAGAGCACCTTTGTCCGCATTGCGAAATCGACGCGGGGCTCGGGGGCGTAGCCGTCGGTGAAAATCAGCAGGCCGTCGTATTGGCGGTGGTCTTTCAGATAGTCGAAAACCTCCTGGAAACTTGTGCCGCCGCGGCCGCGGACCTCAACTTTTGTGGGGCGCTTTTTGAAGGTGACAACATCGCCTTGAAGGGCGGCATCGAACTGCACCACATCAATGGTTTCGACGCCGTATTTGAAGAACCGCGCCACCACCGAATAGAAGGCCTGCAGGGTGCGCGAGTCGATTGAGCCGCTCACATCGACGGCCACCAGAAGCCGCGACGCAAGGTCGTAACGGCTGCCCATCTGCGCGAATCCGCTGCGGCGGTTGGGGCGCATACGCGTGAGGTGGCGCTTGCTCGACAGAATGCTCGTGTGGAACGACGACAGCGCCTTGCGGTAGTCCATTTTGACGGCCAACGAGGCGATAATCTGCTCCACGAGCTTGCCAGGCAGCGTGCCCCATTGCGTTGTGGTGCGGATAAGCTCGTTGATTTCCTCGCGGCGCAACTCATCGTCCTGCCACAGCTCGGTGTTGTCGGCTAACCAGTCGCGCAACATCTGCTGCCCCGCATTACCGTCCAATTTTCGGCCATATTGGAAATCTTTGGCAAGCCAGCGGTTCATTTTTTCCGATAGTTTCCGCCAGAGCGAATTGCCGCCACCTTTGGATTTAGTGTTGGAATTAGAATTTTGCTCATTATCGCCTTGCTCGGGATTGGGTTCTCTGTCGGGCAAATCGTCTGAATCAGAGTCGTTTGCATCGTCGGAAGGACTGCCATTGCCGCTGCCAGCGACGGGTCCGAATGACTGACGGTCGGGCGGCGTATCGTCCTCAATAATTGGCTGGCGAAGCAGCACATCGAGCTTGTTGACATACCACTCATAACATTCATTTGCAGGCAGTTGGAACGCGGCGGCCTTGGCGTATTGCACAAGTCGAAGGTTGGCGTGCTGGTCGATAACCATATTGCTGGCAAGGCTCGCCGCCTCGGGCAGACAGCCTTCGGGCAGACGCTCGTATGGGTGCTTCAGCAAGAGCCTAATCATCTCAATACGAAGCAGTTCCTCCAACTCGGCGTTGCTTATGCGGCAGCCAGTAATCATTGCTGGATTGTACTGCACGCGCCCGCCGCCGCACCGCACAGGGCAACGCATCTCGGTGTTCGGCTCCAACTGCTGAATGCAGAAAATGCGAAACAAGGCTGGCTCGGTCAGGAACCATTGCTCGATAATATGGGTTAGGATTTCGTTCATTGTTAAAGGTTTAGAAGTTTAGTCGCTTCGCTGTTTAGAAGTTTAGAGTTTAGTTTTAAGTTCTCGAAGTTTTAAGTTTAAAGTTGAGTCGCTGCGCTGTTGAGAAGTTTAGTCGCTTCGCTGTTTAGAAGGTTTAGATTCTCGACGTTCTAAACCATCTCAACCTTCTCGACTTTTTGTCCTTCATTTTTAATTTTTAATTGTTCATTGTTCACTGCCTTCCGAATGGCTTCGGCACGTTGTTTGAGTCGTTCAACTCGTTGGTTAACTCGCTCATTCTCACGCATCTGCGAGGTGTCGAACTGCTTAAGCAAATCGTAGAACTCGCGTTTGTGGTTTGGGTGCAGTAAGTGGCACATTTCGTGGAAGATAACGTGACGGACAAACTCCTCGTCAGCAGTTTGCAGACAGCGGTTCAGCGTAATGTGCGACTTCGCAGCGCACGCGCACAAGCCCCATTTCTGCCTCATTTTCCGCACGTACATCTTCGGCTTCGGCAATTCGGGAAACCGACGGCTGAAAATCGTCCAGCAATAATCGTATTCTTGGTGTAAATTGGTCATTTTTAAAAGTTTAGAGGGTTAGAAGTTTAGAGTTTAGTTTTAAGTTTTCGAAGTTTTAAGTTTAAAGTTGAACGGGTTGAACAGGTTTAAATTGAAAATTGAAAATTGAAAAATCGTAATTCCTAAATCCTAACTTATTATGCCTTTTACCTTGTAACTTGTCACTTACAACTCCTAACTCCTACATCCTAAATAACTTACAAATTCTCAATGAACCCAATAATCGCCTCATACACAGAGGGAACCTCGGTAATGACAAACGTCAGGGCGTTTTTGTAGGTGTCTTTCTCGAAGAACGAGGCGAAATGCGCCAGTTCCTCGTTGCGCTTGGCCTGCTGCAACGCTTCGATATATTTTTCCAGATTTTTGGCCATAACTTTCTTTTGTTCAGGCGTTTGGCCGCCAATTTCGATAAACTGGAAAATGTCCTCGTTGACGGTTGCCACCTCGTGCAACTTGTACCGTTTGAGCGTCTCCTTGTGCTTGGCAAAATCGAGCAGAATGTCTTTGCCCGACAGCAACCGACTTGCGCCCAAAAAGGCGACAAAGGCCTGCGTAGCAGCGGCACCGACAATTCCTGCAAGCATCTTCTTGTGGACAGGCTCAAGGCTGTTCAATGTTGATATACAGTCGGATACCTTCTTCCACGCGCGGCGGTCGGGTGTTTTTTGAAGGCCACGGTCGAAGGTGCTGGTGGTGCCGTCGCTGTCGAGAAACTTGGGCGTGGCGCGAATGAACTCAATCACTCGCTGGTCGAGTTTGCTCTCGGCTGCCCACATCAGCCACTCGGGCACCGACGGCTGGAAGGTGTAAATGTTGAAGCGCGACACCAACGCAGGGTCAAGGTCGGTGAGTTGGTACTCCTCGCCATCGTTCACGGCCGAAATCAGACGGCTGCCCTCGGGTAGCGAGCGCCCCGCTAATTTGCGGTTAAGTGCCAAATCCATAATGGTTTGCAGCACCTCGGGGCGGGCGCGGTTCAACTCGTCGAGGAACAGCACCACAGGCTGGCCGTCGACAGGGAACCAGTAGGGCGGCATAAAAATGGTGCGGCCCGTGGCCTCGTCCATCCGCGGCAGACCAATCAAGTCGCCAGGGTCGCTCATCTGCCCCAAAAAGAGCGTTACCACCCGCAAGCCTTGCCGCTCAAAGTGTCGCGTGAGAATCTCCGATTTGCCAATGCCGTGCTTGCCCACCAACATCAGGTTCTGCTCTGCTGGCATCGCCGACAGAATTTTTTGCAGTTCTTTACAATCAATTGCCATAATTTCAATGTTTTAAGTTTATACTGACTAATGTTTTTACTGACAAAGAAAATGGTTGTGGCTCCCAAATAATGAGAGCGCCGCCCCAAAAGCGCCAAAGCGAGGAAGAAAATCATCAAAACCATTCATAATCAAACATTTTAAAGGTTCAACATCAAATTACGAATGCAAAGAAACGGGCAACCTGCGCGAGATTGCGGCAGAGGTTTGGGAAAATTTCAAAAAAAAATGCAGCGTGGCTGAAATTTCTCCTGCCACGCTGCTAAAAAACTTTAAAATTCGCAACACTACTGCGAATTTTCATTGAAAATATGAAGTAGCACCGCGAATTTTCATTGAAAATATGAAGTAGCACTGCGAATTTTCAATCGTTTTTCAGACAATTTTGTGAGCCCAAAGTTTCTTGAAGAAATCGGTAACGTACAGATACTCAATTCCGTCGACAATGCGGCTGAAGCGGTCGAGCGACACTATAATCAGACGACAGTCGGGGTGCTCATCGGCAAAGGCTTTCAATCCTTTGCGGTGTTTGGGCAGCACCTCCTCGGCCGATTTTATCTCAATGGCCACACGGGCATCGCCCAAAATCATATCGACCTCAATCTGCGTATAGGTGCGCCAATACGAGAGTTTGTTTGGGTTGTCGGTATAACTTAAATATGCGATAACCTCCTGAACCACAACGTGCTCAAATGAGTGACCATACTCAACCGAGCCGCGCTGCAACCGCGTGCGGCCCAGCAGGTAGTTGGTAACGCCCACATCGAACAGGTAGAAGCGCGGCGCTTGCACAACCTTCCGTTTGGCTTTGTGCGTGTAGGCTGGAATCATATAGCCCACAAGCGTGTCCACAAGAATCTGAAAATACTCCTTCACAGTGTTGGCACTCACTCCGCAATCCGACGCAATATTCAGATAATTAACCATTTCGCCATCGGTCATAGCGGCAATTTCGAGGAATCGCGAGAAGCCTGCAAGGTTTCGCACCAGCGATTCAGCCTGAATCTCCTCGCGCAGATAAACACCCACGTATGCCTTGAGCAAACTGGTCGGATTGTCTTTCAGATAGTGGCGCGGAATCATTCCGTTGTTCACGGCGCGGTCGATATCGAAATCAGCAACCTCGTAACTCACAAACGGGAACAGATACTGCGGCACGGCGCGTCCGCCAAGGGTGTTGACGCCCTGCCGCTTGAGTTTGCGAGCGCTTGAGCCACAGAGTATGAACCGCAGGTGGCGGTTGGTTATCAGCCAGTGAATCTCGTTCAGAAGCTCGGGCACCTGCTGAATCTCGTCGATAATTATCAGCTGGCCTTCGGGTGCGGTTTTGTGAGTCTCACGCAACAGCGACGGCCGCTGGCGGAAACGGTTCAGCACGTCGGTTTGAAGCAGGTCGTAGTAAACGGCCTCGGGGTAACGGTTCATCAGCATTGTTGTCTTGCCTGTTTGGCGTGCGCCGAACAAAAATACGCTTTCATCATCGATAATTTGCAAAACTCGCTCGTTCATAGCTTATTACTTTTTTGCAAATATATAAAATCTTGCAATGCTACTGCGAATTTTCATTGAAAATATGAAGTGGTACTGCGAATTTTTAAGCATTTTTGTATCAATTTCTCGCGAAGCGATAACACTCTTACCTCACCCAATCGGGTCACCGCAGAACTGACGGCGTTGGCACCGCTTGCACTCGCTGCCGCGCCACACTTTGTCGAACTCCTCAATGGCGGCCTCGACAATTTTGGGGTCGTCGGTCAGAATGCCAGCCTCGAAATTGCGCCGACCTGCGGCTTTCATTCCCATTCCCGCGCCCGTTAGGTTGGCGCTGCCAATGTAGCACACCGTTTGGTCGATAACGATTATCTTGAAATGCACGCGCGGACAGAGCGCCCTTTCCAAACTCTTGGCAAGAATCGGATAACAGTCGAAATCGTCGCGGAAATTGCCGCCAGGCTCTTTGGCGTGAATGAGCCGCACCTCGACGCCGTGGGCAAGCAAATCGGCCAGCACGCCCACAAACGGCTTCTCTTGCGCGCCTTGCTTCACATACATATCCTTAATGTCGGCGGTGCCTATCCACAGCGAGCGCCGCGCCTTTGCCGCAAGGGTTATGACGGTGCTGTAATGCTCGGTGTCGGTGATTAGCGTGGTTGACATAGTTTAGTTAGGATTTAGGAATTATGAGTTAGAAGTTTAGAGTTTAGAAGTTTAGAGTCTGGTGAAAATAGAGAAAAAAATTACAGAATCTCCATCGCTATCGCGGCGCAAGCTTCGGCGTCGGCGAGGGCGTGGTGGTGGTTTTCGAGATTATAGCCACAGGCCTCGGCAACAGTGTGCAATTGGTGGTTGGGCAAATCTTTGCCAAAATGGCGGCGCGCTGCCACGCAGGTGCAAAGAAACTGATATTCAGGATAATCCATCCGATATGTTTGGAACGCGGCTTGTAAGCAGCCCCTGTCGAATGCAGCGTTGTGCGCCACAAACGGTGCCTCGCCTTGAGCCATCTGCGGGAAATACTTCTCAACGTGTTGCATCAGCTCGCGCCAGACGCAGGGAAACGTTGGGGCGGTGTCGGTGTCATCGGGACCAAGGCCGTGAACTTCCTGACAGTACCACGCGTAATAGTTGGGCTCGGGGCGAATGAGCGAATAGAACGAATCGACAACACAGCCGTCACGCACCACAACAATGCCAACCGAGCAGACGCTTGAGCGCTTGCCGTTGGCCGTTTCGAAATCGATTGCTACAAAATTCTTCATCTTTAAGGTTTTTAAGTCTGCAAAACGCTTGTTGGTTGTTAATCAACGTATTATGCGGTTATTATTTGCCAGTGGCGTATATTTTACACAGTTCATCTAACTCATCGCGGAACTCTTTGCGCAACCAGGCAGGTTTCAACACCTCAACGCCAGCTCCGAAGGCGCGCAACTCGCGCTTAAACTCCTCATTAACAATCAGTTTATATTCAAATTCCGACGCCCACTCGTCCGTCCAGACTTCTTTTTGCGAATGGTGCAACGGCAGCGAGCGAAGATATTTGCGCTGCACATCGTCAGCCACAATGGTCACTTTTTCGATTTTGCCCTCAACATTGCTGACGCCTACAATATTCTCGAAATATTTATTGGCATCGAAATCGTCGGGCAGAGTGTATCTGCTTTCGGTCTCGGCAGCGCTGACAATGCGGTCGACCCCGTATGTGAGTATCTTTCCGATTTTCCTGCTGTCATCGCTTTCTATCACTTTTGCAAGCAGATACCATCGTTGGCGGAACATCTTCAGGCCGTATGGCTCGACGGTCGGATTGGAAGGTTCATCGCGCCAATAACTTTGGTGTACCATACGCAGCGTGTGGCGGTTGCGCAGGGCCGACAGAATGGTCGTGAGGTGCTGCTGACTCGAGGGCACATCTTCGTACAAAATCTGTTTGTCGAGAGTCCGATTTCCCTTGATTATATTGCTCACAGCAAATGCGTTAAGTGTCTGACGGGCAAGCTTGTACAGCGAGCTATTGTCGTGGTTGGCAATGCTGTAACAGCCATTGCTGTCGCATACAATTTCAAAGCCGAAAAATTCCTCGGCTGCACGTCGCCAACGGTGAAATTTACTCTCAACAAGGTACCCTTCTTTGTCGTCATTGACCTCTCTATCAGCGCCCCACAATTTGCTAATCTCCTCATAACTAATCCCTTTTGGATATTGGTCGATAGTGTCGACCAACCACGCATAACAACGGTACAAATGTCCTGTAGTGCTTTTTGCCATATCGTTTCAATTTTAAAAACGACACAAAGATAGCAATCGTCGCTCTCAAATAATGGGAGTAAAAACCGTTTTTTTTGAAAAAATTGCTTACCGCGCTATATCGATTTCGTCAAATCGTTCCCGATGAACGCCGCAGGCAAAATCCTGAAATACAAGATGCGCGAGGAGGCTGTGGAGAAACTTGGACTCAAAAAATAATTTTCACAGAGAGCGCAGAGGAAACGAGAGAACACAGAGTTTAAATAGCAAGGCTGCCTTAACAGGGTGGCCTTGTTTTATTATCGGCAGACGCCCCGCAAAAACTAATGGCTCATTTCAAGAATTATTGCGAAATTTGTATACAAGTTGCTAATATGAAGATTATATAATTTATTGTTTTTCAAAAAAATAAATTCCGCCAACGAGTTAGTACAATACTTAACGAATAATCTATAAAACGATGAAGAGAATAATTCTTATGATTCTTGCACTAAATGCTATGCAAGAGATTTATGCACAAGATTCATTGTCAATAAAAATGAATCAGATTGATGAGTACAGAGAAAGTATCTTGAATAAAAGAGATGTTTTTTTGTGTGTAAAATTTCCTCTAAATATGTATCAAATCGACGATAATTCTTGCTACATAGACTACGAAAAACCAGATACTATTTATTACTACTTCCAAGATTCCAATTTAGTATTTGTTGAACATCGTATGGACAGATGGATAGGTGACTGTGATACTGATAACAAGAGGAATATGGAATACAAGCGTATGTTCTTTATGAAAGGGCGTCTTTGCTTGGAAGAACATTATGATAATGTTTATATCGAAGGCTACGACCGTTCTAAGAAAGGGAAAGAAATCATCGCTATGTTCTGTGATATAACAGAACTCAGAACCTACTGGGATATTGCAATTGATAAAAAATTAGTTAACAAAAACCGAGGCACAATGCCCAATAGTCCTGTCCTTGAATCTAAGGTGGATAGTGTAATGAACGCTACAGAATGGGAATACTATTATGTAGACAAGACTTCATTTGATTATAAATATGATGATACAGGAGAAGATATGACGAAAGTGAAATGCTTTTCTAAGATAAAAAAGAATGGATTTGTCTTCCCTGAAGGTGTGAAAATGCCGTATAGTAATTGATAATTTGTCGTATGATAATAGAAAACAAGGAGGAAAAGATGTAAGAAAAAATACGGAGCAACAGTCTTTAGATTTTGTCTTATCTATAGTATCTTGGGTAAAGCGACGAGAAGTAGAAATTAGTAGCAGACATCCCAAATGGAATAAAGTCACACATAAAATAATAATTACAAGAAAATGAAAAAAATCTGTTTTTCAATGTGCATTATGGTGTTAAATCAAACTATCATAGC
>JAFZKK010000115.1 GCA_017551905.1 Salinivirgaceae bacterium | reverse complement strand
GTGTTTCGAAATATCGCTTGAGATAGACAGTATTGTTGAACCTACCAAGAAAGACTCGGTGGTGATATACAATTCCGGATGGGTTGCTGAGCAGGCTAAGATGTACAGCAAAGCCAAATACTATTACAACAAATCGATTGACATTCGTTACAATATAGGTCAAGTGTTTGTGTCATTGGCTAATATTGAAAGAACGTTGGGTGACACCGCAGCATTTGTGGCAACATTGGAGCGCGGTATCGAAACAGCACCGGAAGACAGCAAAGGCATAATGGTTGAGCTTATTAACCATTATATCTATAAGAATCAGGCCGATAAGGCCCTTAGCTATCTGGACCAGGCTATTGAGAAAGACCCCAAAAACAAAACTTACTACTTTGCAAAAGGTTCGTTGCTCGATAAGATAAACAAGCCTGAGGAGGCAAAACAAGCTTATGACAAAGCCATCGAAATTGACCCGAATTATTTCGACCCGTGGTATAACCGTGGTATTCAGGTGTTCAACCAGGCTGTTGAGATTTCGAAAAAAGCCAACGATATTCCGATGAACAAGCAGAAAGAGTACGACGCTGCCATTCAGTCGGCTTACGATAAAATGAATGAGTCGATTCCGTACTTTGAGAAGGCACATTCTATCAATCCGCAAGATAAATCGACTATGCAAGTGTTGAAAGAATGCTACTACAAGCTGCAAAGCTCGCATCCGGAGTATGTTGAGAAGTATAAGGCTATAAACGAAGAGATTAATAAAGCTCAATAATTGGTAATCAGTAAATTAAAACGGCCTTTCCGATTTTGGGAAGGCCGTTTTTGTTTTCAGCGCAATATAATTTTGTGGCGATAGGGTTGAAGTCGGAAAAACTCTTTTCTTTGTACATTATTAAAACAATACGAAAATGAAAGTAGAAAACGGAAAAATTGTTTCAGTGACATACGAACTGAAATACGATGACGCTGATGCAAAACTGATAGAAGTTTGCGAGAAAGACCGCCCATTGACATTCCTGTTCGGAGCAGGGCGAATGCTTCCGCATTTTGAGAAAAATCTTGCAGACAAGGAGCAGGGCGAGTTGTTCGATTTTGTGCTGACAGCCGACCAAGCCTACGGGCAGGTTACCGAAGAGGCTATTGTTGATGTGCCTATTCATGTGTTCCAGGACGAGAAAGGCAAAGTGGATGAGAAACTTATAGCTGTTGGCACTACCATTCCGATGATGGACTCGCAAGGCAACCGCTTGCATGGTGTTGTTCTGTCGTCAACCGACAAGGCTGTGAAAATGGACTTCAACCATCCGTTGGCTGGTGCCGACTTGCATTTCAAAGGAAAGATAATTGAGGTGCGCGACCCTAAACCGGAAGAACTGAATGGTGGTTGCGGTGGCTGTGGTGGCGGTTGCGGCAGCAACAGCGAAGGCTGCAATTGCAATGGCGGATGTTGCTAATATGAAAATGACAGACATAAAAAAATCCCGACTGAAAAGCCGGGATTTTTTTTGTTGCCATGCGGCAGTTCTTTTACCAGCCAAGCTGATAAGCGAAAAGCAGCGGTGCTACTATTGTGGCGTCCGATTCGATGATGAATCGTGGCGTGTCTTTCGAAAGTTTTCCCCAGGTAATCTTCTCGTTTGGAACAGCGCCTGAGTATGAGCCGTACGATGTGGTGCAGTCGCTTATCTGGCAGAAATACGACCACAGCGGAGTGCCTTTCCAGCCAAGGTCTTGCTCCATCATCGGAACAACGCAGATTGGGAAATCGCCGGCAGTGCCGCCGCCAATCTGGAAGAAACCGACACCAGCGCCGGTTGCGTTCTCCTTGTACCAGTTGGTAAGGAAAATCATTGTCTCGATACCGTTCTTAATCATCGATTTAGAAGCGTCGAACTCGCCGCGGATGCAGTGTGCGGTGTAGATGTTGGCTGTTGTGCAGTCTTCCCACGCAGGAACGATGATAGGAATGTTTTTCTCGCAAGCTGCCAGCACCCAGCTGTCTTTCGGGTCAATCTCGTAATATTGCTCCAGAACGCCGCTGCGCAACAGACGGTAGATAACCTCCCATGCAAACAGACGCTCGCCTTTGGCTTTCATATCTTTCCAGATTTCAACCAAGTGGTCCTCCAAACGGCGGAAAGCCTCCTCCTCAGGGATGCAGGTGTCGGTAACACGGTTGTAGTGATTGTTAAGCAATTCGTGCTCCTGTTCCGGAGTAAGGTCGCGGTAGTTAGGCACGCGGTAGTAGTGGTTGTGAGCCACAAGGTTCATCACGTCTTCTTCAAGGTTGTTGGCTGAGCAGCACACAATCTGAATCTTGTCCTGACGAATCATTTCGGCAAGCGACAGACCAATTTCTGCGGTACTCATTGCTCCGGCCATGGCCAGCATCATTTTTCCGCCTTTTTTCATGTGGGCGTCGTAAGCCTCGGCAGCATCAACTATGCAGGCCGAATTGAAGTGGCGGTAGTGATGCTTGATGAATTGCGATATAGGTCCTTTTTCCATATCTGTAAGATTTAAAGTTTTTTGTATGAATTACATTTTGTCGTTGTATCCTAAAATGTTAAGCATCTCATTGACCGACTGTTCGTTACGGAAAACATAATCAATGAAGTTTCCTTTCTCGTCGCGGTCAACAATAACGTGCTTTGGTGCGGGTATGAGGCAGTGCTTGATGCCACCGTAGCCGCTTATCGAGTCTTGATAGGCGCCGGTGTGGAAGAAACCGAGATAGAGCGGCTCCTTGTCCTTGTCGTTGAACGTGGGCAGGAGCACCTCTTGGTTCATATCCTCCGAGTTGTAGTAATCGGAATGGTCGCAGCTGATGCCGCCGATGTTCACTTTGGCGTACTCGTTCTCCCATTTGTTGATTGGCAGCAAGATAAATTTTTCGCAAATCGACCATGCGTCAGGGATGGTGTTCATCAGGCTGTTGTTGATGATGTACCAGCGTTCCTTGTCGTTTTGTTGCTTCTGTTCAATCACTTGGAAGATGATTGCTCCGCTCTCGCCGACGGTGTATTTGCCGAACTCTGTGTAGATGTCGGGGTCGGGGATGCTGGCGTTGATGCAGGCGTCTTTTATCACCTTCACAATCTCGCGAATCATGTATTCGTAGTCGTACTCAAAGCCAAGGTGGTTGCGGATTGGGAAGCCGCCGCCAAGGTCAAGACTGTCAAGTGTGTCGCATTGTTTGCGCAGCTCGCAGTAAAGCTTCACGGCCTTGTTGAACTCGCCCCAGTAGTAGAGACTGTCTTTTATGCCCGAATCGACAAAGAAATGCAGCATCTTAAGCTCGATGTTCGGGTTGTCTTTGATTTTCGATTTGTAGTAGCTCAGAATCTCGGTGTGGCGGATGCCCAAACGCGAAGTATAGTAGGCGCTCTGCGACTCCTCGTCGATTGCCATGCGCAGGCCAACCTTCAGTTTGCGGTCGCCGGCAATGTCGATTATGCGTTGCAGTTCCTTGGCCGAGTCGAGAATGATGATGCTGTTCTCGAAACCGAGCGACTGAATGTGCAGTATCTTCTTAATGTAATCGTCTGATTTATAGCCGTTGTGGATTATTGTGCGCGACTTATCGAGCTCACCTTTGTGATAGAGTTTCTCAAGCAAATCGATGTCGAAAGCCGAACTGGTTTCGAGGTTGACATTATGCTTGAGCGCGGCGCTCACCACATGATGGAAGTGGCAGCATTTTGTGCAGTAACAGTATTGGTACTTACCCGTGTAATGATTGGCGTTGATGGCGCGGTTGAACAAATTTCTCGCTTTCTTAATCTGTTCGCCTATGCGCGGCAGATATACAAGTTTGAATGGCGTTCCGTATTTTTCAATCAGGTATTTAAGCGATATTCCGTGGAAAGCTAAGTATCCGTCTTTAAGGTCGAAACCCTCTTGCGGAAAGTAGTAGCTTTGTTCTACCAAATCAAAATAGGTATTTTTCATTTCTGATTTACTGCATAAAGTTTTGTTTCATTTTGGAGCGCAAAGTAAACCCATTTCTTTTAAAAAAATCTGATAAAATCTCAATTGTTTGAAAAAAAGATGTTGTCTTCTAATATCTTGATTAATTGCGCTTTATGTCGAAAGTGAATTTGAGGTCGGAAATGTTCTTAAAAAATGCGCGCAGAGCCGGTTGCGGCACAGTTTTTGTCGGTTTAAATAGGTTTAAAACGACGAATAACAAATGATTGATTTCGCACATCTTCAGAAGCCTGCCATTGTAACAAAGTGGCACACATACACTTACGCCGAAATACAGCAACTTATACAACAATATGCCGCAATGTCGCGCAACATTGAGAGCGACAAGGTGGCCATAGTATCGGAGAATCGTCCAGAGTGGATTTTCGCCTTTTATGCCGGTTGGCTCAACGGAAAGATAGTTGTTCCGATTGACCATACAGCGTCGGTCGACGATGTGGCTTATATGCTCAACGACAGCCGTCCGGGCGTGGTTTACTACAGCAACGGCAAAAAAGAGACCATTATAGAGGCCAGCCGCCAGCTTCAGTATAAGCCGGAGTTTGTTTGCCTCGACAATATTGAGCTGCCGCAGGTGGCTGAAACAGATTATGTTACACGAGAATATCCCGACAATAAAACAGCGATAATTGTTTACACATCGGGAACAACGGGCAATCCGAAAGGAGTGATGTTGTCGTTCCAGAACCTGCGCGCCAATTGCATTGAGGTGGGCGAGAGGGTTGGTATCTACACACCCGACCGCAATGTTCTGATACTGTTGCCGTTGCATCACGTTCTGCCGCTTATGGGTTCATTGATAATGCCGTTCAACATTGGTGCTACGGTGGTTATGTCGCCATCGATGCAGAGTGCCGACCTGATGGAGACGCTCAGCAAAAACCGCATTGCCATAATAATCGGTGTGCCAAGGCTTTACGAGATGATTCACAAAGCCGTTAAGCTGAAGATTTACGAGAAAGCACCGGCTCGATTGCTTTATAAACTATTGTCAATCAGGCCTAACAAGCACATCGGGCGCATTGTGTTCAACAAGGTGCACCAGACATTTGGCGGCAATGTTCAGATAATGGTTTGCGGTGGCGCGTCGCTTCCGCTCGACACAGGTCTATTCTATAAAACGCTGGGATTCACCGTTTTGGAAGGCTACGGAATGAGCGAGGCCGCTCCAATGATAACCTTCAACCGCCCGGGGCGCGAGCGCGTCGGCACACCAGGCCAACGCCTTGAAAGCGTGCAACTTGAAATCCGCGACGGCGAGATTGTTGCCAAAGGTCCCAACATTATGCAGGGCTACTATAACCGCCCCGAGGAAACCGCCGAAATTCTGCGCGATGGCTGGCTCTACACCGGCGATATGGGCTATGTCGACAAAAAAGGCTATCTCTATATAACAGGCCGCAAAAAGGAAATCATCGTTCTGCCTAACGGAAAGAATATCAATCCGGTAGAGCTTGAAGAAAAGGTTATGGAGTCATCGGCAATTGTTAAGGAGGTTGCCGTGATTGAGCACAAAGGGATGCTGCATGCGCTTCTGTCGGTGAACGAAGCAGAGGCGCAGGCTGCCGGCATTACAGATGTCAGGAAATTCTTCAAGGAGCAGTTCTTCCCCGAGTTCAACGACAAGCAGTCGTCGTACAAGCGCATAATGCAGTTCACGATTATCGACAAGGAGCTGCCGCGCACCAATCTTGGAAAAATCCAGCGCTATAAGCTGCAGCAATTTGTCGATATGGAGGCGAAGGACCGTAAGCCGTATAAAGAGCCTGATTTTGAGGTTTATAAATCGATAAAGAAATTCATTGAGGAGCAGGCAAATGTGAAAGTGCTTGCAAATCATCACATTGAGTACGATGCGGCTCTCGATTCGCTTGGCAAAATTGGCTTGCTGGAATTCATTGCGCAGTCGTACGGCGTGACTATGACCGAAGCTGAACTTGTTGCTTTTCAGGATGTTGAGGCTATTGCCAACTATGTCGAAAAGAACAAAACAAAACTGCAAATTGAGACTATCAACTGGTCGTCAATATTGAAGGAAAAAGTGCAGCTGACACTGCCCAAAACATCTATATTCCAAGGCTTTATAAAGAACGCAAGCAAAGGATTGTTCAAGCTGATTTTCAGGTTCAACGGCGAAGGTGCCGAGCAGATTCCGCAAGGGCCGTGCATCATTGCGCCCAACCACCAGAGCTTCTTCGACGGGCTGTTTGTGGCATCGTTCATCAAACGGCGTACCATGCGCAAAACTTATTTCTATGCCAAAAAGAAGCATGTCAACAATCGTTTCCTGCAGTTTATGGCTCGCCGCAACAATGTGATTGTCATGGATTTGCATAATGAGTTGAAGGAGTCGATTCAAAAAATGGCCGAAGTGCTGAAACGCGGTCGTAACATCATAATCTTCCCCGAAGGCACCCGTACCAAAGACGGCATGATGGGCGAGTTCAAGAAGACCTTCGCTATTCTGAGCGCCGAGCTTAACGTGCCGATTGTGCCTGTGGCCATAAGCGGTGCCTACGAGGCCATGCCGCGCGGCAAACACTTGCCTCGCCTGTTCTCGAAGATAAACGTTAAATTCCTTCAGCCGGTCTATCCCAAGGGCTACACCTACGAGTCGCTGAGCGAGGCGGTAAAGAGTAGGATAGGGCGGAGTTTGAAAAAGTGAGAGATTAGCAACGAATTACGATTCAGATAGAAATTGCAAAGGCGGAATCAACATCCGCCTTTGTGCGTTTTTGAGGTATTCTTATAGCTTCGGCTTGTTGCATTCTGGTGAAAAAAAGAAGAGGCTGTTACCGGCAGCCCCTTCATGTCCGCTGTCGGTAGATTACCGGGCAGCAGACAAACAACTCTAATCGGGATAAAACTCTTTTTTATGAAAATGTTCTGTTTTTCTTCTCGATAAAAACTATCAGATGCCGAAACACCTGATAGTTTTCACTAACACAATTATTTAGTATCCTGGATTTTGATAAGCTGCTATTTCCTCTTCGCTCATCTCTAATCCGTCAAGTTGGCCTTGTGGAATTGGGAACAAGTAGAGATGCTCGTCAAGGTCGCGAGTGTATTCTACAAGCTCTGTATCTGTGACTTTTGAACCACAAATCTTATATGTCTTGGCTTTTTCAATCCAAGTTTGTGTGCGGACAAGGTCATACCAGCGGTATCCTTCACCAAAGAACTCGCGAGAACGTTCTGCCAGAATGTAATCGATGTCGATTGAGGCAGGAGTGGCGTCGGTCATCTCTTTGCTGTAATCGAAGCTGACGGCTTTTGCTCCAGCCACGCTGTAACTCCATTTGCCAGCGCGTGCGCGTAGTACGTTCACAAGGTCACGAGCCGATTTCTCTCCGGTTGCGCCTTTAACGGCTGCTTCGGCCGCTACAAGGTAAAGCTCAGAGAATTTTGCGATGTAGTATGGGCGGACACTGCCAGCATTTGGACTGCCAAGAGATGTCTTGCTATCATAGTCGGTGCGTTGGTCGCTGATTTTGAATGGACCAGGATAGCGCAAGCGGCTGAAGTGTTGCGGGTCGACAACATAGCTCGATTCACCAGCCATAACGCCAAGACCTTTGTCACCGCCATTAGTGGCAACATCAGCATAATCAATACCTTCGGTGTCCTCGCCAAGGAAGGTGAGAACGGCGTCTCCAATTTTTATTGGCATACCATTGGCGCAATAAACTTGCTCATAAGTTTTTCCGTCTTGGTTCCAGTTGGCACGATAAACAGTTTGGAATGTTGCGTCGTAACGTGAGTCGTGAGTTTTGTCGGCAAATGTTTCAGTAAACACATTGTAGGTTGGAGCCATACGTGTCCAAGGACGACCGTAGCCTTGTTTTGCCTCGCGGGCAACAGGGTTAATAGGCTCTGTCATTTTACCTTTTTCATCCAACTCAGTGCTTGCAAATGCGACTACGGTCGGGTAGTTCCAGTTGCACATCCAGAAAGCGAAGTTGTCAGGAGCGCCACCAGAACCATAGGTCAGGCTGCCACCGTTGAAGAGTTCGCTTTTCTCGGTGTGGTCGGCCCAAAGCATCATCTCAGGATTGCGTTCGTTTGAAGCGATGCACATATCGTAGAATGTCTCTTGCAAAGCGTAAGGACCAGGGTTGTTTATGGCTTCAAGAGCAACATTGTATGCCAATTGGAAATAATCCGCTGGAGATTTTCCGTTGGGGTCAGTACGCGGGCCGTTCAGTTGTCCGTTAACTGCAGGATAAGTCGGAATGTTTTTGGGATTCTCGAGCCACCAGCCATAGGTCAGGTAAGCTTTTGCCAAATATAGTTTGGCAAGAGTTTTTGAGGCAGTACCTGCTGCGCGGGGCGATTCCGGCAAGTTGTCAGCTGCATATTCCAAGTCGGGAAGAATACATCTTGTGTAAACTTCTGCAACATTGTTGCGGACCGATGAACGCACAGGTTGGTCGTTAGGTTTGAGCTCGCCCGAACCAAAATCCAATGGAACACCACCGAAAGTTTGAACCAGCAAGAAATAGTCAAACGCACGGAAGAAATATGCTTCAGCAATGAGTTCCGGTGAAGCGGTTTGACCGTATTCAATCAATTGGTTTGCCGAGTTGATGTTGGTAATCATCGGCTGCCAGATGACATCGGCGCGGCTGTTTTGTGAGTTCAGAATGGCTGCGCCTTCAGAGTGGTCGGCATCTTTGAAGTTAGCATCGGCGCTTTCGCCCCATGTGAATTCATCGGTACCGGTTTCAACAGCACTGTAGTAGTAGCCCTGACCATACATGTTACGCAGGTTGTTGTACATGTTGTCCAAGCCGCCGCTGATTCCTTGGTCTGTACCAAAGAAATCAGGAGTGAAGATGGCACGAGGGTGCTCTTCAAGAACGTCAGAGCAGCTACTGAAGCCCAGCGACACAGCTACTGCGGCGCTAAGCAATGTTATTATATTGTTCTTTTTCATCTCTGTAATTTTTTAAAATGTAACGTTCAAACCAAAAAGGAAGCTACGAGTTTGCGGGGTGTTTGTACCGATTGTCAGCAAACGGCGTTGGTATGCGCCCGATGCCATATTCTCGTTGCCATAAGAGTTGGTTTCTGGGTCGAGACCTGTCTCTTTGTGGAATTTAGATGCAATAACAAACGGATTCTGAACGGTTCCGTAGATGCGGATTCTCTGAATACCTGCTGTTTCCATCCAATTCCAATTGGCGCTTTCCATGTTGTAGCCAAGGGTGATGGTGCGGATTTTGCAATATGTTGCGCTGAAGTATCCGAGTGAGTTTCCGTATTTCGGGTTGTTGCTGCTGGTTAAACCGCCTGGTTTCGGATATTTTGCGCCAGTGTTTTCAGGAGTCCAGTAGTCAACATCAACGTTGTTGCGGCGGCCGGAAAGCATATTCAGATAGCCGTTAGCAGCGTAGAGAGAGCAGATGAGTTTGCCACCAACTTTGTATGCGCCAATTACGTTCAAATCAAATCCTTTGTAGCTCAAACGAGTATTGAAACCACCTTGGAATTTCGGGTCCATCTCCATGATTTGGCGGTCGTCATCATTAATTTGGCGAACAGGAAGTCCGTTAGCGTCAAAATCACCAGTGTATTTGACGCGGATGTCGCCCGGTTCAGCTTGCGGCTCCTCAATAGCCATAATGTCGGCGTCAGCCTCCTGCCACAAACCAACTTTCTCGTAGTCGTATATTACGTCAATCGGGTGTCCGACGAACCACCAGTTGCCTTTATCTTCCTTAACGCCAGAAGCCAAAGCGACTAATGTGTTCTTGTTACGATACATGTTGAGTCCGGCCTCCCAAGTCAAACCGTTGTAGTTGTCGAGGATGATGCCGTTCAAGTTCAACTCGAAACCTTTGTTCTCTGTCTTACCGATGTTGCTCATAATGCTGTTAACACCAGTTGTTGCCGGCAGGTTGACACGCAGAAGCACATCGTGAGTTTTTTGAACATAGTATTCGAAACTACCGCTCAAGCGGTTCTTGAAGAATCCGAAATCAACACCATAGTTCATGGTTTTTGAGTATTCCCAACCAAGATTCGGGTTCGGAAGTTCAGATACATAGTAACCATTTGTTTGAATGTCGCCAAGGTTTGTGGCGCGTTGCGAGAGCAGACCAAGTGTCTTATAAGGTTCAACTGACTGGTTCGAAGTCTCGCCGTATCCAACGCGTAGTTTGAGAGTGTTCAGATAATCAACATTATCCATAAAGCTCTCTTTTGCGACGTTCCAACCTGCAGAGATTGCGGGGTAGGTGTGTGCGTTGTTGTCTTTTGCCAAGCGTGATGATTCATCTTTGCGGACAGCAACCGTCAACATGTAGCGGTCATCGTATGAATACATTACACGACCCATCATTGACCTCAAGCCAGAATCGCTATAACCTTGCCACGAAGGATTGAAATTCAAATCCTCAACAGGGGCTTGGGCAATGTTGTAATACAGCATATAGTCAGAAGGAAGGTTCTTGGCTGATATATTCGAACTATAGTAAAGCGATTTCTCAGCCGAGAAGAGACCTACGGCGTTAATAGTGTGTGCGCCGAAAGTGCGGTCGAATGTCAGCAAGTGCTCAACAGCCCAGTTGTATGTAGTTGCTTTACTTTGTGATGCTGTAGAGGGAGATTCTGCATTGTCAGAGAAAACACCTTTGGCTTGGAAGTTACCTGACTCCGAATATTTGAAGTTCAAACCAACATTCACGCGATATTTCAAACCTTCGATAAATGGTGCCGAAATTTCACCGTAAAAACTATTATAGGTGCCATAATCGGTGTTTTTGTTCACCCATTTCTCGTTGTCAACAAGTTCTTCAATGGTACTGCGTGTTGTTATCCAATACTTGTCTTCTGGCAGTTGCATTACACGTCGTTGATTGCTGTCTTTATCAGTGGGGCTAACAAGAGGTGATGCTGTCAGAACGCTGTATAAGCCAAGGTTTGCGCCATTGGTAATTGAATAGTTGTTGCTGCTTGTGAAGCCAAAGCGCAGGAACTTGCCAACTTTTTGGTCGATTGCCGCACGTGCCGACAGACGAGAATAGTTTTGTCCCGGAAGAACCGACTCTTCTTTATAATAACCTCCGCCGAAACTGTAAGTTGCCGATTTTGTACCGCCTACAATTGAAAGGTCGTGGTTTGTAACCAGACCAGGGGCGTAGATTTCATCTTGCCAGTCAGTGTTAGCGTTGTCTTCTTGCTCCATCAGAGAGCCATCTTTGCCGCTGTAGTCAGCAACTTCACGCATTTTTTTAAGTTGTTCGCCATTCATCATCGGATATTTCGAGAAGACGGTTTTTGCCCCCACATAACCACTATATGTGGCGGTTGCTTCTTGGTTCAAATTACCTTTTGTCGATGTTACCAAGATTACGCCGTTAGCGCCGCGCGAACCGTAGATTGCGGTTGCTGAGGCGTCTTTCAAAATATCGATGCTCTTGATAGAGCTGGGGTTGATGTCGCTAAGCGAACCGGCAAACGGGATACCGTCGAGCACAATCAACGGGTCGTTGCTGGCGTTCAGTGAGCGTGTGCCGCGGATGCGGATTTGCATTGTCGCACCAGGCTTCGATGATGTTTGTTGCATCTCGACACCAGCCACTCGGCCTTGTAGTGACTGTGAAATGTTGGCGGCGGGCATCTCGCGAACAACGTCGCCTTTCATTGATGCCACAGAGCCGGTAACGGCCTCTTTGCGCTGAGTACCGTAACCAACAACCACAATCTCGCTCAAACCGATAAGGTCTGGCGACATTTTAACGTTAATCGAGTTACCGCTAACGGTAACTTCTTCTGTTGTGTAGCCAATATAGGTAAACACCAGAACGTCTCCGTCGGCGGCTTGTATGCTGTAAGCTCCGTCGCCCCCGGTAATGGTTCCGGCTGTAGTACCTTTAATGACTACGTTCACTCCCGGCATCGGGAGTTGGTCCTCATCTGTAACGACACCTTTCACATCGTGAGTCTGTGCCATTGTGCAAAATGAGAACAGCAATGCAGGAAGCAGTGTTGCAACCTTTCTCCATAATTGTTGTTTCATCATAAAATGGTTTTTTAGTTAAAAATTATTTTTTGCCGTTCCCATTTGTCGGTTTAGTGGTTACGCAAACAGTTGCCGGCATTTTTAGTTGTGCTAAAAGTATTTTGTCGTTTCCGGAGAGGCTTTCAATATTGGATATTTGACTTTCAATTTTAGATTTTTCTTCAAAAAATTGATTAGCAACAATTTATGCAATCGGTTGTGTAAAACAATAACAGATTGAATATCAGTATTCTATATAATTAGCGGTTTTGCAATCGGTTGTGATTAGTTGCGAATAAAAAACAATCGCAGATAGGTTTCAAAAACTGATTTTGAAACTCTGCGATTGTTGAAAATGTCGGTAAAATGACAGGCAAAAAACGCTTGTGCGTTGCTTCGCCAAACGCGTTTTTGCCGCTTCTAAATAATCTGATGTTGCATCAGTCGCTGTGCGGCCAGCTGCTCGTATTTAGTGCCTGGTTTGCCGTAGTTGGCGTATGGGTAGATGCTGATTCCGCCGCGCGGAAGGAACAAACCTATAACTTCAATGTATTTGGGCTCCATCAGCTTAATGAGGTCTTTCATTATTATGTTGACGCAATCCTCGTGGAAATCGCCGTGGTTGCGGAAACTGAACAGATAGAGTTTAAGACTTTTGCTCTCAACCATCTTTTTGTCGGGCAGATACATTATCTTGATTTCGGCAAAATCGGGTTGGCCGGTTATAGGGCATAGCGATGTGAATTCGGGGCAGTTGAATTGCACCCAGTAGTCGTTGTCGGGGTGTTTGTTCTCAAATGCTTCCAGAATTCCGGGAGTGTAGTCGGTCAAGTATTCGGTTTCCTGACCAAGCGATTTCAGACCTTCGGTTTTACGTTTGCTGTCCATGGCTGTTGAGTTATGATACTTTGAAAATGTTGTAATCAATCTGTTCGTCGTACACGTCTTCGCCTTCAATCTTTTTAGTCAGTTTCACCACTCTCGATGTTATAGGCAGAATGATAATCTCATAAAGTGTTTTCAGCAAAATCTGTGATATTATCATCGACGGCATTGCACTCCACGGAATCACAAACGACAACGCGAGCGGAAAGAATATGAGCGAGTCGGTTGTTTCGCCGAAAATGGTGCTGACAATGGCACGCAGCGGGAAGTTGCGGCCATGCGAGCGGAGTTTCATGCGGCTCATCACGTAGGCGTTTACAAACGAGCCGATGATGAAAGCCAGAAACGATGCGGCGGCAATGCGCGGCGCAAGTCCGAATATGGCGTGAAATCCTTCTTGGCCGTTCCAATAGGGAGCTCCAGGAATGGCATCGGCCAATGCTCCGAATATCACAAAGATGAAATTCATTGCAAAGCCAGTCCAGATGAGCATTCGCATACGGCTGTATCCCCACACCTCGCACACGCAATCGTTGATAATGTAGCTTATCGGAAAAACTATAAGGCCGCTTGTGAAGTTGAATGGGCCAATGGTTATCTGCTTTGTTCCTAATGCGTTAGCCGTAATCAGACAAACGCAAAAAAGTATGCTGAAAAGCATAAACAGCACACTTACCTGTTTGTTTTTGTTGGTCATTGTCTTGTTTTGTTAAAGGGGGTTGTCAAGTACCCCTGTGTTTGTGGCTGCAAAAATAAAGCCTAAAATTGAATTCTCAAAACAAACACGAACGCTAACGCAGACATTGACACCAACTTATAACTCTTAAAACTTATAACTTAAAACTTTAAAAACTTAAAACTCCCTCAAACCAAAAACGGCCCACACCCGAAGGCAAGAGCCGCATTTTGTTATCAGCAATCCGTTGTTTTACTCACTAATCCTAAACCAGTCGAAATCGGCGGTGCCGCCAGGTTGTTTGGTCGAGTAGAAGAACAGTGCGTAGCGTTGCCCCATAAAGTGGTCGAGGCTGTAGGTCATTTTCAGAGTCTCGCCAATCGGTTTCCAATCGGTGCCGTCGAACGAGTAGTAGAACAGCGCCTCGTCTTTGCCGTGGCTGCCAATGGCGCTCTCGTCGGCAATGCGCTCAAAGTCGCAGTCGGCCTTGAAATAGACGGTTGTGGCATCGCACGGAACGCTTGCCACCTCGTGCTGCACGCCGCGTTTGGGCGGCCACGTGTTCGACGGGCCTTCGGTCATATTATCAACCATCACAATCGATTTTTGGCCACCATCGTTCTTAACAGCTACAAAGCCGAAACGTCCAGCCAGCAGAGCAAGTCCAGCAATATCGCCATCGTTCAGATTCGAAGCATCGAGACAAGCCGAGCCAGAGCATCGCGGACCGAAAGTGCGCTGCGAGAGCATATTGCGGCTCTGTGTGAAGAGCGTGTCGGTGCGGTCGGTGCGGAAGCGGATAAAGCCTTTGCGCTCGGTCATCGACCATAATGAGTTAACGGGGTTGTGGTTCCATTGCCAAACGATTTTCGGCTTGTCGCCATCGAACTCATCGCTATCGACAATGCCAGGAATCAGACTCTTGTTTTTTGGCAAATCAAGCGTTTCGGGCACTTTGCCATCAACGCCAAGCACAGGCCAACCGTCTTCCCAAACAACGGGAACAATATAGGGGATACGGCCCACAGCGCCACGGTCGCCGAACAGGTATGCAAACCAACGACCATCGGGCGTATCAATGAGTCCGCCTTGAGCAACGCCCTTGTCTTGGAAGACAACGCGGCCTTCGTACGGGCCAAACAGATTGTCGGCACGGTGGCAGACAACGGTGCGCACACCGCCACGCGGCCAGCAAATGTTGAACAGATAGTATTTGCCGTTGATTTTGAACATCTGCGAGCCCTCGGCGCCCAACATCAGGTTTTCGCCAGCGGGCAGACCTGCGTTTTCAATCAGAACTTTTTCCGAATCGGGTTTGATTCCGCTCAAATCGGGCTCAACCTCGCGGATAATGAGTTTTCCGCCGCCATTTATCATATAAATGTGTCCATCTTCCTCAAACACAACGGTATGGTCGTGGTGCGAAGGACGGAACTCGTGGCGTTCCCAATTGCCATTCTCAATGTTATCGGTGGTGAAGAAGTAGGTTTTGCCCGTCACTTGGTCGAAGGTGCTGACAAAGAATTTGCCGCCGACGTAGCGAATGCAACTTGCCCACGAGCCTTTGCCGTAGGTGTTCTTGCCGTTGAGCAGCATCGTCTCGTCTTGGTCGCCAAGCGTTTCGTAGGCGTAACCCGCTATTTCCCAGTTCGATAGGTCTTTCGACTTCATAATCGGCACACCAGGGTTCATATGCATCGTGGTGCTACTCATATAATAGGTGTCGCCCACGCGCATCATCGACATATCGGGCACGTCGGCCCAGATAACAGGATTTGTGCAGCCCGTTTCGGTACTCGCACTCTTTTGGCCGTTGCATCCGCACATCATCGCGGCAGCGGCTAACAAGGTGATTGATAGGTGTTTCATTTTATTTTTGTTTAATCGGTGAATCGTTTAATGTTGAACAGGTTTAACAGGTTGAAATGTAGAGACGCGGCGCGCCACGTCTCTACATTGTGCATTTAAAAATCTGTGTAAATCTGTTAAATCAGTGTCATCTGTGTTCTTAACTCATTATTCAAACAGCCCCAAATCAACAAAATCGCCCAGTGCCTTGTGGCCGTTGGCGTTGGGGTGCAGGTGGTCGTTGTCGTGCAGAGTCTCGTCCATAACGGTCGAGTCGGCCTGACTGCAAACGGCTTTCTCAAAGTCGATTACGGCGTCGAATTTGCCGCAGGTGCGAATCCAGTTGTTGACGGCAATGCGGCACACTTCCTTCTCGGGCGAGCCGTAGAAGCAGTTGCGGAACGGTGTGACGGTGGCGCCGTAAATCTTCAGTCCGTAGGCGTGCGCCGAGTCAATCATCTTCGAGTAGGCCTCAATCAGTTCTTTTTCGGTTGCCGACGGATTGGGTGAGTAGCCCATATCGTTAACGCCCTCAAACAGAATGACATACTTAACGCCAGGTTGATTAATAACATCGCGGTTGAAGCGCACCGTGGCGTTGGGGCCCAGGCCGCCGCGAATGACGCAGTTGCCGCCAATGCCCATATTGAGCACGGCAAGGTTGCTTGTGGCGGGATTGGCCAGCAGACGCTCGGCGAACACATCGGTCCAGCGGTTTTGGAGGTTGGTGGTCGAGCCGCGGCCGTCGGTTATCGAGTTGCCCACAATGGCAATGGCTGCGGCGGGTTCGTCGGCCACCACGTCGAGCCGCTCAATGGTGTACCAGTGGTCGGTGGTGACGGCGTCGGCAAAATCGGTGTTATTCAGTTCGTTACCTGTCAAAATGTACGATGTTGTACGTGAGCCTGGATGGCCTGTAATGTCGCTTGGCACAAAGGTGTAGGCGATGGTCACAGCCACGTCCATACGCGGTGTCAGCGCAAACGGAAGCGCGTCGGAAATAATTGATTTGCCTTTATCGATGTCGATGTTAGCCTTGCCGTCGAACAGCACGTTCACGGCCTTTGATGCGTCAATTTTGCTGCCATCGAGGGCAGGAGCGATGCTCACGGCTGCAATCTTCAGCACGTCGTTGCCAAACTCGTTCGAGAGTTTCAGACGGACAGTCTCGCCGCCAATCGACGCGCGGAAACGCTCACGGATGGTGTTGCCGCTGATTCCTGGCTCGGGCGGGCAGTTGTGCGGCTCGGTCAGTTGCACGGCTGTTCCCCACGTGGCTACCCAGCGGGCGTCGGTTTGTTGCGCAGTTTGCTGCGAGCACGACGCAATCATCATCGCGCAAGCAATCAAACAATAGTTTTTAAGTGATTTTAAATGTTTCATTGTCTTGATAATTAATATTTTACTATTTGTTTTAGTTAAATTACTTTGGTTTGTAAAATATGCAAAATTTCGACACTCGGAACTGAATGCAATAAAAAATACAATCGGTTGCATTAATAAAAGTGTCAATAACTTTTATGACGTGAGAAATAGGGAAGAATCAGCACGGAGAATCCTCCGCACCATCATACTCCGACGGCGCCACACCGTACTGTTTTTTGAACACCGTGCTGAAATATGCCGCGCTTGCGAAGCCGCACATCTCGCTGATTTCCGTGATGTTATACTTCTGTGCTTTCAGCAGTTGCTGCGCGTATTCGAGCCTGGCCGTTTTAATGAAATCGGTGGGCGAGAGGTCGGTCAGCGCCTTTATCTTCTTGTATAACAGCGATGAACTGACGTTCATTGCGGCGGCAAACTGCTCCTTGTCGAAATCGCAGTTGCCCATATTCTCCTTGACCGTCAGGTGCAGTTTCTGAACAAATTCATCGTTCTGCTTGTTTCCGAGCTCGACGGGCGTTCCGTGCGACAAGCTATTGATAATCTTCGATTTAGTCAGTTGACGGTTGCGAACAAGCGTTTTCAACCGCAGCCGCAGAATGTCCATATCGAACGGCTTTGTCAGATAGTCGTCGGCGCCAAGTCCAAGGCCTTGCAACTGCTCGGCGCGGCCCGAGAGAGCCGTCAGCAGAATAATTGGAATGTGCGCCGTTTCGAACGTCGATTTCAGCCGTTGGCACAGCTCAAAACCGTCCATTTCGGGCATCATAATGTCGGAAATGACAATGTCGGGCTGCAGTTGAGCAATGGTCTGCCAAGCCTCGCGGCCGTTGGCGGCGGTGGTAATGCTGAACTCGTCGGACAGCGTTTCGCGCATAAACCGCAGCAAGTTTTCGTTGTCCTCCACAATCAGCAGCGATATATCCGAATCTTGACTGTCAACAGCCTTGCTGTCAACGGGTTGCGACGACGGGCGTGGTGCGTTTGTGATAGGTGTGGAGAGCCGGTTTTCGGTGAATGCGGCCGGAATTTCAACGGTGAACACCGAGCCTTTGCCTTCCTGACTCGTGCAGCCGACCTTTCCGTTGTGCATCTCTACATAATTCTTCACAAGCATCAGGCCGATGCCGGAGCCCACAATGCTCGAATTGACGGCGTTCTCGCTTCGGTAAAACTCTGTAAACAAATGCTTTTGCCCTTGTCGGCTGATGCCAATTCCGTGGTCGGTGACGGTCAGCCGCCACATCTTTTCGTCGCACTCAAGGCCGATGCTTACAATGTTGCCTTTAGGCGAGTATTTGATAGCGTTAGATATAAGATTATCAACCACTTTCGCCATCATATTCGCATCAATAGCGGAGCTGTAACTATCGATGTTGTGAGTGAATTGCAGGCTGATTTCGCTATTTGCGGCCATCGACTCGAACATCTGAACCCTATTGCCCACAAAATCAACAATATCGGCCATCGTCAGTTGCAGTTTTTCCTTGCCGATGTCGGATTTTTGGAAATCCATCAGTTGCGTCACCACCGCCGACAGTTGCTGCGCTTGAGCCGAGGCCAGCTCAAGGTTCCGCTGCCCTGTGGCCGACAGTTTTTTCTCTTTGTTGAGCTCCTCAATCGGCGCTTTTATCAACGTCAGCGATGTGCGAATCTCGTGCGCCGTATTGGTGAAGAATCGGATTTTGTCCTCGGCGTGCTGCCGCTTGATGTTTTGGATATACTGCGTGATAATCATATAAACTAACAGACACACAAGGATATAGCTGATAGTTACAAACCACCAGCGGCGCCACAACGGCGGCGTGATAACGATGTGCAGCGTGCGCTCGTCGATGATGCGCGATAAAGTGTTGTCGTATAGTTTGATGCGCAGGTCGAAGCTGCGGTTGGGCAGATTAGGATAGGAGATTATGTTCTGCGCAGCCGGTAGGTTCCAATCGGCGTCGAGCCCGTCCATTTTCCACGCAAAACGCGGCCCCACAACTCTTCCCAACGCCTCAAGCTCAACCTTGATGGTGTTCTGAGTGTAGCTGAGGTTCAGCGTGTTAAGTTGGTTTATTGGCTGATTGCCGGTTATGTCGGCCAAGTTGCGGATTGAGCTTCCTGCCACGCTGATATCTTGAATGAATATTTTGCCCTGCGACTGCTCATCGGGCTCGAAATCAGGGTTCAGACTGACGGCGCCGTTGCTTGTGCCCCAAATCAGGTTGCCGTTGCGCAAAACGAGTGCCGCGTGGCGATTGAACGATGTCGAGAGTTGCGGCGTCGATGGGAAAATGAACGCTTTTCCGCTTGCCGGCGAAAACTTGCAGAGCCCTGTTTCGGTGCCAATCCAAAGGTGCCCGGCGGCGTAAAGCAGGCTCGTCACAAAATCCGACGGCAGACCGTTGTCGATGTCGTAACGTGCTGTTGTTTCGCCGTTTATGTTCAGGCAAAGCAGACCTTTGCCGTGGGTTGCCACCCAAATGGTGTCGCCGCACACCAGAATGTCGTTCACAATGCAACTGTCAACCATAACGGTCTTATTTCCAGTCGTTTTGTCGAGTTTGAAAAGTCCGTCGGTACAGCCAAGAAGCATATTGGCGCTGTCGAGTTCGGTGAAGATGTTCACCGGCGAGTAGTCGAAGCTGCTGAAACTGCGGCTGCGGCGGTTATAGCGGAAAATATCGTTGTTGGTGCCGCCAATCCAAATGTCACGGTTGCGGTCCTCCAAAAGGCTGAAAACGAAATCGTTGTTGTAATCGGTGCGGTTGCCACTCGAGTAGTGGGCCACAATGCGCCCGCTGCGGTCGAGCAGGTACAGTCCCGACGAGTAGGTGCCGGCCCAGATTTTTCCATCAGCATCAGCACAGACCGACAGAAATACGTGCGAGCGCTCGCGGTTGTCGGCAAGTATATGCAACCATTTGTCAGTCAGCGGATTATATCGGCTCACGCCATTGTTTGTGGCAAACCACAAATTGCCGTCAGCATCCTCGCACACGTCGTTCACGTGGTTGTCTTTTATCGAGTTGTCGTTGTTTGTAAGATGTTGGAAATGAGTGATGTTTTTCGATTCGATGTTGCAGAACAGCACGCCGTCGTCGTAGGTGCACACCCACACGCGCTTTCCGGGTTCGCAGAGAATGTCGTAAACGCCGTTGCTGGCAAGCGATTGAGGGTTGTTGCGGTCGTTTTTGTGTGTTCGTATAATCCGCCCCGTGGCAATATCGATTACGCTGATGCCGTGCCCGTCGACACCGGCTAGCAACGTACTGTCGTTGAATTGTTTAAGCGCTAGAACAGGCAAATTTGGAATACCCGCAACCGCAGTCACCGAGTGGTTTGTAAGGTCGAATATCAGCAACCCGTCGGTTTTGGTTCCAATCCACAGACGGTTATGGCTTTTGTCGCAGAAAAGGCTGGTTTTGATGCTGTTAGGCAATTTTGCGCCAATGTCGCGAGGCCGCGCGTCGGACGTGTCAGTGTCAATAATCTCGATTTTCGACAGTCCGGCCACAAGCAGTTGATTGTCCGTCAGCCATTCCAGATTGTAAAAGGCGCCTTCGTCCTCAATAACAGCAATTTGGCCATCGGCATATTTGAAAAATCCGTTCGATGTGGCAACCCAAAGATTCTGCTCCGAATCAATGGCTATCTTGTAGATAATCAGATTCAAACGATTGATGTAACGAATCAGGTTGACGAGCGGTTCAAACTGGTCGGAAACGCGGTTGTAGATGAAAACTTGTCCCGAATTGCAGTAGGCAACCAACATATTGTCGCGACATTCGAGCCTGACAGTCAGCGCGTTGTGTTCGGAGTATGGCAGGTTGTAGAATCGGTAGTTGTGGCTGGCGAACCGCAGAATGCCCATTTTCGACGACACCCACACAAAGCCGTCGGCATCTTTGCAGGCCGAGTTCGTCTCGCGTATCGATATGTTATACAGTCTGTTGACACTTTGAAACACTGGCTCGGCAGCCATTCCTTTGTTGCAACACAACGAAATCAGGAGCAAGGCGCACAATTTGAAAGTGTGTTTCATTGTCAACATAGCGTGTCGAATGTTCATAATAAGCCTTAAAAATAGCACATTTTAGCAATTTTCGCCGTCAGTGTTTGCTTATTCATTGTATCTGAGTGGTAGTTAGGTAAATAAAAAGGGATTTGATTCTGAAACCAAATCCCTCTCTTGGTTTATAAATAGTTGCTACGCTATTTCGATAGTTCTTTAATCTTTTCGGTGTAGGCTTTCAGCCAGTTGCTAACGTAAAGCATAAGGCTGTCGGCGGTTTTCACCTTGCCGGCAACGTATAGCTTCTGGAACAGCTCCAGCTTGGCGATGAAATTGTCGAAATCGGCTTTGAACGACTCTTTTCCTCCCAATCCCGACTCGTCGATGTAGCTTTCAACCGAGCCGAAATGGTACGATGCGAAATCAATCAGGCTTCGGAGCGATTCTTTCATCTCTTTTTTCGATTTTGCCGAACGGAAAGCCGTATAGAGCGTGTTGGCAAGGGTTGCCAGCTGTTGCCGTTGTCCGTCAAATTCAGCAATGCCCGATTCACAGTCGGCTGTCCATTCAATCAACGGTTGCTCGCCGACTTCGGCGTTGAACTCTGCCGTCTCATCGGCTGCCGACGGCTTGGCTGTTGCCTTCTCGGTCTTTTTTGCAGATTCTTTAACTGTTGTGTTCTGCGAATTGTTCAGTTTCTCCTCAAGCTCGGCAATGGTGGCGTCTTTCGATGCCGACAACTTCTCAAGCTCGACTATTGCTTTCTTTGCCGACATTCTTTCGGTTATGTTGACGCCAATCTTTACAATCTTGTAAGGTTTTGTTTCCAGCGGTTCAGTTATCGGAGTGTATGTCTCGGCAAGCCAGATATCGACACCATTATTGACAATATGGCTTGTGGTTGAGCCGCTTATGCCTCTCCGCAGGTCGTTCCACATTTGTGTGTAGTTGCGGCGTTGCTCGGCGTTCATATCCAAACCGTCGTCGGCTTTTTGTCCGATGATGCTGTCAACCGGCATATTCAACAACTCCGACATTGCGGCGTTGGCGTTTGTTATGTTGCCATCAGTATCGTATTCAACCACAACAAGTTGCTGGTTGATGACTTTCATTATTGAGCTTGTCTCGTTGTCGCGGCGGGCGGCTTCTTCTTGCGTCGCTTGCAGCTCTTCCATGTTCTGCCGCATCTCCTCTTCCTGCGATGCCAACTCCTCGGCCTGGACTTTCGATTGCTTCAGCAGCTCGTTGGTGCGCTCGTTCACTTTCACTGTCGATATTGTCGAAGCGATGCTCTCGGCCAGTTTCTCGACAAAGTTGATTTTGTATTCCTCAAGTTTCGCGAACGAAGCCAACTCAATGATACCGAACACTTTATCTTCGATAACCAGAGGAACAAGCAGCAATGCTGATGCAGTGGCACCACCCATTCCCGATGTTATGGTTATGTAGTTTTCTGGTATGTCGGTCATGTAGATTGTCTTGTGCTCGTAAGCGCAGCGGCCGACAAGGTCTTCGCCAACGGCAAACCGTTTCTGCATAAACTTGCGGCGGTCGTAGGCAATGGCCGATGTCATTTCGTAAATCGGCTCGTCGCCAGTGTCGTCAAGCACATAAATCGCACCCTGATTAACATCGATGTATTTGATTAAGTTCCGCAGAATTTCATACGACAAATCGTTAATACTTTGATTGTCAGTGTGTAATATCTCGGCGAATTTTGCCAAACCAAGTGTCGCCCAGTTCACTTTTTCGTCTTCAATCTTGCGTTTCGCGTTTTCCTCCTCGTTTTGGCGGAGGTCGTTACGCATGTTTATCAAGGCATTGCCCAGTTTGTCGTTTTCGCTCAGCGCAGTGAATTCAGAGTCGAGGTTGCCGCGGCCAATTTGTTCCGAAAATTCCGCTGCCTTAATCAGTCCGCTGATGACAGATTTCAGCGATTCGTTGATGTTGTTGATATCAGTGAGCGGAGTATCGGCCAAAACGTTGTCGTTCTTGATGTCGCCGTCCGAAACATCGACAAGTGCGGCGTTTATTGTCTTAAGCGACTTGCTGATTTTTGTCGAAAGCAAAAATGTTGTAACACAAAGAATTATAAGTGAGATAATAAGCAGCAATGTCGATATTATCGATATTGTTGACGATTGCGCCAGAATGTCTTTCGGGGCGGTAATCAGCAGAATCCATGGTGCGCTGCCGTCTATTTTTATCGACGATGCGCAGAGAATCATGTCGTCGCCGTTGTTTTTGAACTCCAAAATGGCCGGCTTTCTGTCTTTGGTAATGTTTGCGAAATCATACCTATTATATATAGGTAGAATGTTAATCACCGGAATATTCCATTCAGAGTTGTTCTTGCTGTAAGCTATTGTGCCTTTGTTAGTTACAATGTAAATGCCTTCTTGCTCCAATGTTGGCACTATGTCGATAAAGCCAGTCAACAGACTGTCTATCACAATGTTAGACGATACAACACCAACGGTTTCCTCGTTGTGCACTATCGGGGCTGATATTGTTGTCATCAGCGACGGCGTAATTCTGGTCTGCAGTTTCTCCGTAAAAGGTTCCGATATTGGCAGCACTTCGTCGACATACCATTCGCACGACAGTTTTATTAGGTCGGGATTGCTGTTGCTCACTTTCCGGCCAATGCCGTCGACAATAAACCGGCGCTCGTCTTCATCGGTGGAGTAGTAACTACTGTAGGTTGTGGCCAGCGCGTTCAAGGTTGCCGCATAGCTTGCTATTTTGGCTGAAATCATATCGGCGTTTTCCAATGTTTGCGACGCCGCCAAATCTTCCGATTTTCCTTTTATCAGCTTTTTCGATTTCGATGCGCAGTAAAATGTTGTAAACGAGAATGTAACAACTGATGTCAGCAGAATGCTCAGCATCATTCGTGTCCTGATTGACATTTTAACTTTCTTCATATTATATCATTTGTGTGTGTGCCGTTTTTGCAACGGACGTACTAATCATTTCAACTTGCTATTTTAAGAAAAAAATCGGAATTGATAGAACACAAAAGTGCTCTTATTTATATTTTATGTGTTAGGTTCCCGATTATTATTGAATTTGAATTAATTGACCGCCAGAACTCACAATATTTATGCGCCAATCATCGTATTATTTCAGCTTAAACCATAAATCTTTTAATTATGACAAAAAAAATTCTTTCAATGACGATGTTCGCAGTGTTTGCAACAACGTTTGTGGCTTGCAACAATGTGAACAACGACAGCAATGTTGTCGATTTAGGTCTTCCTAGTGGCGTTAAATGGGCTAAAACTAATGTGGGAGCTGCCAATCCGTGGGATTGTGGTGACTATTATGCGTGGGGCGAAACCCAGACAAAAGCCGATTACGATTGGAACACTTATAAATTTGGCAATAGTGACAAACTTACCAAGTATTGCAACAATGCCGATTTTGGTAACGAAGGCTTCTCCGATGCGCTCGTCACACTCGAATCGGCCGATGATGTTGCAAAGGCTGTGTTAGGTGCTGATTATTCAATGCCGACTATTGCCGATTGGGAAGAACTTTGCTGCCAATGTTATTGGGTATGGACATCGAAATATGAAGGCCAGGATATAAGTGGTTACATAGTTTACAAGGCAAAATCTGATGCCGACAGGGGAGTGGTTGTGAATGCTAATGGCACATCGTCAGAGTCTTACTCATTGTCTGATGCGCACATTTTTCTCCCGTTTACGGGTAGCCGTTTTACTTCGAGCCTGCCTAAAGAGGGCCTTAGCGGCACATACTGGTCGAGTTCGCTCAATGAGAAAAGTCCGAACTGCGCTCGGTATTGCTATTTTGATAGCGGCTCAGTGCGTCCGCATCCGTCGTGGTATTATGACAGATGTAATGGATTTTCTGTTCGCCCAGTTTGCCGTCCATAACAATGGTTCCAACAAAAAAACGCGCTCATTTTCGAGCGCGTTTTTTGTGTTATCAGGTTTTAGCCTTTATCCGTTTGTCAATCTGATAGTTCCGCCGCTTCCGTCGATAACTATCTTCTTCGTGTTGTCCACCTCGCCCTTGATAATGGCCGTCGATAGCGGATTCAACACTGCGCGTTCAATCAGCCGCTTTATCGGTCGGGCACCCAAAGTAACGTCGTAGCCTTCGGCGGCAATCAGGTCGATGGCTTGCTCGTTGGCCTCAATGCTGATGCCGTTCTTTGCCAGGCGGTCGGCCAGGCGTGCGATTTGCAGCCTTACAATCTGCCGCACGTCGTCTTTGAACAGCGGCGAGAACATTATAATCTCGTCGATACGGTTCAAAAATTCAGGCTTCATTGATGCCCGCAGTAGCCCCATAACCTCGCTCTGCGCCTTGTCCATAACGCTTTCGCGGTTCGAGTCGGTCATTTTGGCGAATTCCTGTTGGATAATGTCCGAACCCAAATTCGATGTCATTATTATAATGGTGTTCTTGAAGTTCACCGTTCGGCCTTTGTTGTCGGTCAAGCGGCCGTCGTCGAGCACTTGCAGCAGGATGTTGAACACGTCGGGGTGAGCCTTCTCAATCTCGTCGAGCAGAACCACCGAATATGGTTTCCGTCGCACGGCTTCGGTCAACTGTCCGCCCTCGTCGTAGCCAACGTATCCCGGAGGCGCGCCAATCAGCCTTGACACAGAGTGCCGTTCCTGATATTCCGACATATCAATCCTCGTCATTTGGTTCTCGTCGTTGAACAGGAAGCCCGCCAGAGCCTTGGCCAGCTCGGTTTTGCCCACGCCCGTGGTGCCCAAAAAGATGAACGACCCGATGGGTTTGTTGGCGTCTTGCAATCCCGCACGGCTTCGGCGCACAGCGTTGGCAATGGCCTCGATGGCGCGGTCTTGTCCAATCACACGCTTGTGCAGTTCGTCTTCAAGATTGATGAGTTTATCTCGCTCTGTCTGAAGCATTTTCGTCACAGGAATGTGCGTCCATTTCGATACCACTTCGGCAATGTCCTCGGGCGTTACCACCTCGCGAATCATTGTGTCGGAGCCTTCGAGTTGCGCTTTTTGCTTCTCGATGGCCGCCTCGCACTCTTTGATTCGGCCGTAGCGGATTTCGGCCACCTTGCCGTAGTCGCCGCTTCGTTCGGCCTGCGTGGCTTGATATTTCAGGTCCTCAATCTGTTTCTTCTTGTTTTGGATGTCGTCCAGAATGGCCTTTTCCGACTTCCATTTGGCCATTTTCTCGGTCAGCTCGGCGTTCTTTGCGTTCAGTTCCTGACTGATGGTGTCGGTTTTAGCCTTGTTGCCTTCACGTTTGATGGCCTCGCGCTCAATTTCCAGCTGCATAATGTCGCGCTGCAACTCGTCGATGTCCTCGGGCACCGAATTCATTTCCAGCCGCAGTTTCGACGCCGCCTCGTCAATTAGGTCGATGGCCTTGTCGGGCAGGAAACGGTCGGTTATGTAGCGGTTCGACAGTTCGACGGCGGCAATTATCGCGTCGTCCAGAATCTGCACTTTGTGGTGCATTTCGTAACGCTCTTTCAGACCACGAAGTATTGATATTGAACTGTTTATGTCGGGCTCGTCAACCATAACAATTTGGAAACGACGTTCCAGCGCCTTGTCTTTCTCAAAATATTTCTGATACTCGTCGAGCGTTGTGGCGCCAATCACGCGCAGGTCGCCACGCGCCAGAGCAGGTTTCAAGATGTTGGCAGCGTCCATTGCGCCCTCACTCTTTCCTGCGCCCACCAGCGTGTGAATCTCGTCGATAAACAGAATTATCTCGCTGTCCGATTTAATTACCTCATTGACAACGCTTTTCAACCTTTCCTCAAACTCGCCTTTATATTTGGCGCCTGCAACCAACGCACCCATATCCAATGAATATAATTTCTTGGTTTTCAAGTTTTCAGGCACGTCGTTCTTGACAATACGGTGGGCAATGCCCTCGGCAATGGCTGTTTTGCCCGTGCCAGGTTCGCCAATCAGAATAGGGTTGTTCTTCGTTCTTCGGCTCAAAATCTGCAAGATACGGCGGATTTCGTCGTCACGGCCAATCACAGGGTCAAGTTTCCCGGCGGCGGCTTGCTCATTCAAGTTGATGGCGTACTTCGACAGCGCCATATAACTATCTTCGGCCGATTGGCTCGTAACTTTCTCGCCTTTGGTGATTTCCTTGATGCAATTTTCAACCGACTTGCGGCTCAAACCTTGGTCTTGCAACAGCTTGGTTACTTGGTCGTTGACGCTGAAAAACGCCACCCACACGTGCTCAACCGACACAAATTGGTCGCCGTTTTTGGTGGCCGCCTGTTGAGCGTTGTTCAGCAGCGCGTTCAGGTTCGACGACAGGTAAAGGTCGCCGCCCGAAACCCTTGCATACGATTTTATAATGCTGTCCACGATAGGCGTCAGCGCGTTCTCTGAAACATTGTGTTTCTGCAAGATATATCGGCTGATGCTTTGCTCTTCGGTCAGCAGCGCCTTGAGCAAGTGGCCAGTCTCAACCGCCTGATTGCCCTCGGCTTGTGCAATGTTGAAAGCCTTTTCCAACACTTCCTGCACCTTGATTGTAAAATTGTTCGTGTTCATAGCCTTATTTTTTTTGATTTTTTGACCAATAATTCTTCAAAATGCAAGCCAACGGATAGGATAGAGGTCCTATAAAATATAAAAGTGGTTGATAATGAGTAATTTGTGTTAGAGGTGCAATTTTGATGTGTTGTCATTTTGACATATAGATTCGCATTTTTAATGACAAAATGGCTATTATCCTGTCTTTTAAAAATCACACCTATTTATCTATATCTTCGATGATTCAAAACTTCGTGTCTGAACTCAAAAAATGCAGTTTTTTTGAAAAAATATGACAAAAAGCAGTTTTTTTATGAAAAAATATATAGATTTACGCCGTTTTCGACAAGAAACATGAAGGAAAAATACATATTTGACAACGAAAAGCTAACTTATGTTCTTGAAAAACATACGTTTGCGTACTATTGTAAGCGATGCCGCAATTATGCACTGACGGCATTGTCAATAGGTGCTACAGCGTGGTTGTTGACATATTTTAATGTTATTCCTTCCGTCCAAACTATAAAACTTCAGAAACAAGGCGAAAAATATATAGCAGACATCCAACATTTGGATGAGCGCTTTGCTGATATTGAGTGTTTTTTGTCGGAGGTTCAAAGCCATGACGACAGTTGCTACCGTGTCATTTCGCAAATGCAGCCTTTGTCGGCCGACAAGCGTATGGCAAGTTTCGGTGGTTCTAATAAATATGAATATCTCGAAGGCTATTTCAATAGTGACTTGTTTATCAACTATAACCGTAAAGTTGACATTCTTACCAAGAAACTGAATATGCAGAGTCAGTCGTATGATGCGGTGCTTCACAACGTGCGCCACACTTGCGACAGTTTGTTATGCGTGCCGGCAATATTGCCGCTGCAGCCGCAAACCTACCATTTGTCGTCCGACTATGGCTATCGCATACATCCTATAAAGCACACCAAAATACTTCACGATGGAGTCGATTTGGCGGCTCGCGAGGGTAGTCCGGTGTATGCAAGCGGTAACGGCGTGGTTATCTCAACTGCAAAAACAAACAGCGGCTATGGCTATCAGGTGGTTGTCGACCATGGTTATGGCTACAAAACTCGCTATGCGCATCTGAGTAAGATTGCGGTTCACAAAGGCGACACAATAAGCCGCGGAACAGTTATCGGTACAGTCGGAAACACTGGTTTGTCAACAGGTCCGCACCTTCATTACGAGGTTATTACGTCATCTGGAAAAGTGAATCCGGAAAAATATATGGTTCGTGACATGAACAATGCCGAGTTCAAAGAGATGATTAGCAATTTCAATTCAGCTGATTGATATTAGAAATCAAAAACATACAGCAACCCGCATCAAACAATGCGGGTTGTTTTTTTATGATAAGCGTCAGTCTCAATTCTTATACCGAAGACGAAAATTTTTATTGCTTTTATTGTTCTTGCGTTCACTATTTTTTTGTTAATTGCATTGAGTAATACATTTATTATGGAAAAGACTATAAAATCAGTTTTCTTGTTGGCTGCGCTGGCAGTTGTCGTGGGAGCGTGCCAGAACAATCGGGCAAAACAAGCAGTGTCGTCGGTTGAGTCGTCATTAGCTGTATCGGTTGATACGGGCAGTCAGACAATAAAATTCGGAAACACGCTTTTCAGCCTTCCGTCGCCTTACCAGCTGACAATGATGGTGAAAAATGCTGATGTGAAATTCAATGAGAGTCTGATGAATCCGGTTGGCAACAACAGCAATTACACATCACAATTTCAAAAATGTGTCAATCTGGGTGTCTATGGCGCCGATTTGGCCTATCTGAACATTTATGAGCAGATGCCTCTTGTGATGAACGTCTTTTCGGTGTCAAAAGTGCTGGCCAACGACCTCGATTTGCTTGCTACTTTCAATAATGAACTGGTAAGCCGTGTCGAGAAGAATATCGATAACAATGACTCGCTATTGTACATAATGACAAATACTTACCGCGACATTGATATCTATCTGAAAGAGAGTCGTCGTCAGAAGGAGGGGGCGTTGATACTGGCTGGCGGTTGGGTTGAGGCCATGTATATCCTTACTCAGTTGGCTGTTGACACCAAGAATCAGGAGCTTATACAGCATGTTGGCGAAAGCAAGCAGCCGCTCGACAATCTGGTGAAGATATTGACCCCGTATTATTCTGGCAATCAGGAGATAAAAGAATTGCTCGACTCTTTGATGGATTTAACCAACGATTTTGAAGGTGTTGAGCAAAGCTATACTTACAAAGTGCCCGAAATCGATGCCGAAAACAAAGTTACTGTAATCAAATCGGTTTCGAAGGTGGTTGTTAAAGATGCTGATTTGCAGAACATTGCAAAGAAGATTAAAAATATCAGAACATTCTTGGTCAAATAAACAGTTGAGCTATGAAAAGATTTAAACTAATTGCTGTGTTGGCGTTGATAGCATTGCTGCCAATGACAACCGAAGCTCAGATGGACGCACTGATACAGAAGTGCAAAAAGGAGATAACTAAGCCTTTTGTGTCTGATGGTCAGTACTATACGGTGCTTCTTAATGAGGGCGACATAGCCGAGTTTTATGCGACATTCTATGGCGGTACAACATACCGGCTTGTGGGTTATGTGGGCGAGGATGCCGGCGATTTGGCTTTCTCTGTTTACGACCAGGACCGCAACCTTCTGTTCACAAACCGCGATTTCGAAAACACACCAACTTGGGATTTCAAATTTGAGAATACCATGGATTGTATTATCGAGGCTGAAATCGACTCAAAAAATATCACTTCCGGCATTGCTGTGTTGCTGATTGGGTTTAAACAATAGTCAGGCCAATGAGAGAGAAAGTCTTAAGAGCGTTGATGCAGTTGTTCGCCATTATTGTCGGTCCGCGGACCAACAATAAAAGCGGCAGGCAGATTATTGAGAACTTTCTCTATCAACAAGTTAACGACAATGCAGTAGGGGAGTATCTCGATTTGTTCGACGGTTTTTATGTGCATTTCCAGCGCAAGCAGTCCGACAAATCGCACAAGGAGAAAAATCTTGCCCTCAACTCAGTTAAAGTCCTGAAAATATGCACGCAGATAAACGATGAGCTTGACATAAGGCAGAAAATGCTTGTCATAGTCAGGCTTCTTGAGTTTGTGAAAGCCGGCAACGAGCGCACCGAGCAGGAGTATGAGTTTGTGCAGACAGTGTCGGAAAGTTTCTTCTTCTCGAACGAGAGCTACACGTTGTTGCGCGACTTTGTAATGGCCGAAGACGGCAACATTCCCGTATCGCCGCGTTTCTTGCTCATCGACGGACAGAAGTCATCGCCGATACCCGACATCAGGCATTTTTACCACGAGACTTTTGACGACAAGCTGTGGGTGCTCTACTTCGAGCCGTCGAATATGTACCTGATTCGTAAGTTCGGCACCAACGAGCTGTATCTGAACGGCCAGATAGTAACGCCGGGCAATGTCTATGTGCTGAACCTTGGCGCCTCGTTGCGCGATGCCAAGATGAAGCCCATATATTATTCAGACATAGTAAGTTACTTCTTTGCCGACGATATTGGCAACAAGATTCAGTTTGTTGTCAAAGATGTTGAGCATTACTTCAAGGGCGGCGTCAAAGGTCTGAATCCGATAAACATTGTGCAGGAGTCGGGCAGCCTGGTGGGTATAATGGGCGCCAGCGGCTCAGGCAAAACCACTTTGCTCAATGTGCTCAACGGCAGCACTCCTCCAACAAGCGGCACGGTGACAATCAATGGCATCGATATTTATGCAGAGAAAGAGAAGGTCGAAGGTTTGATAGGCTACGTGTCACAAGACGATTTGTTGGTTGAGGAACTAACTGTGTATCAAAACCTTTTGTTCAATGCGCGGCTCTGTTTCGACGATTTGAACGAATTTCAGATAAACCATAAAGTGCTGAAAGTGCTCAAGAGTCTGGGGCTTTTCGACATAAAAGACATGGTTGTGGGTAGTCCGCTCAACAAGAAGATAAGCGGCGGCCAGCGCAAACGCCTCAATATAGCATTGGAGCTGATTCGCGAGCCGGCCATTCTGTTCCTCGACGAGCCAACATCGGGTTTGTCGTCGCGCGACTCGGAGAACATTATGGACATACTTAAAGAGCTGACGTTGAGGGGAAAACTTGTGTTTGTCGTCATACATCAGCCTTCGTCCGACATTTTCAAGATGTTCGACAGCCTCTATATCCTCGACAAGGGCGGATACCTTATTTATGAAGGCAATCCGGTCGATTCCATTATCTATTTCAAGACAAAGGTGCATCAGGCCAACTGGAACGACAGTGAGTGCCACACTTGCGGCAATGTCAATCCGGAGCAGATTTTCAACATTGTTGAGTCGCAGATGCTTGACGAGTACGGCAATCTGACACCTGTAAGGCGCTTGTCGCCGGCCGACTGGTTCAAGCATTTCACCGAATCGCGGAAGAACCATCCGGCGGTTGAGATGAAGCATGAGGCTTTGCCTGAAAACGTATCGAAAATTCCGAGTAAGTTCAAGCAGTTCAAGGTGTTTGTGGAGCGCGACGTGCTGTCGAAAATCAGCAACCGCCAGTATATGTTCATAAACATTCTGGAGTCGCCGATTCTTGCGTTCCTGCTGTCGTTCATAATCCGATATTTCACTTCGTCGAGCAGGACATACTCGTTCTACAACAACCCCAACATTCCGGTCTATATATTTATGGCTGTGATAGTTGCTATATTCGTCGGTCTGTCGGTGAGCGCTGAGGAGATTGTCAAAGACCGTAAAATACAAAAGCGCGAGCAGTTCCTGAATCTGAGTCGCACAAGCTATCTGATGTCGAAAGTGGTCATTCTGTTTGCCATTTCGGCCATTCAGGCTTTGCTGTTTGTGGCTGTGGGCAATCTGGTGTTGGGCATCAAAGGAATGTTCTTTTATTATTGGTTCGCCCTGTTCAGCGCATGGTTCTTCTCCAATATGCTCGGCCTTAACATTTCCGACAGCTTCGACACGGTTGTTACCATATATATATTAATACCGTTCCTTGTTATTCCGCAACTCATATTGAGTGGTATAATAGTGTCGTTCGACAAACTGAATCCGCTTATTTCATCGCCCGACAAGATACCCGTTTACGGCGAGATAATAACTGCCCGCTGGGCTTACGAGGCGCTGGCAGTTCAGCAGTTCAAGGAGAACGAGTTCGAAAAAGATTTCTACGAGTACAATAAAATATTGAGCGACTGCGATTTCCGCAAGAATTATTGGGTGAAGACAATCGAGAACAAACTCACATTCTGCCAGCGCAACTATACCAGCCCAACAAGTCAGATTAGCGTTAAACGCGAGCTGATGGTGCTTCGTAACGAGCTGAGCAAACCGCTCGACGCAATGGGCTATTTTACATTTGATAAAGTTGACCAGTTGTATATCAATAAGTTGACACCGGAGCTTTTTGCTGAAATCGATGCGTTTATCGCAAAATTGAAGGCTTATTATTATAAGCAGTACAATTACGTCAACGAGCAGAAGGATGTTCTTATAAACTCGATGCAGCGCACCGACGAGGAGCGTGAGAAGTTCCTGAAGCGCAAACGTGAGTACAGCAACGAGAGTCTGACAGCGTTTGTGCGTAACACCAACTCGCTCGACCGCATTATCGAAGTCAACGGGCAGCTCTATCAAAAAAGCGACCCCATCTATATGTCGCCAATGCATCCGTTTATAAAAGCGCATTTCTACGCGCCATACAAAAATCTGTTTGGCCAACCGTTCCCAACCTATTGGGTGAACATGATGGTTATCTGGTTCTACACCATTTTGTTATACATAACATTGCGTTTCCGCCTGTTGCGCAAAGCGATAGAGTATTTCTCGCCTAACAATTGAGAAAAGAGGAGGAGGTAAGTCTAAACTTTAAACACTAAACTTCTACCCCCTAAACTTTTCCCTCTAAACCAAAATTTTAATTTTTAACCTCTTATTGTTCAAATTTTTCGGCGAAAAGTTGGTGAAAGTCGAAAAACATCAATATATTTACCGCCAATTTATAACTGAAAGAAGTATTTATATACTAAACAGAAGTTGAACGATTTCAATAATAAAGACATGAGAAAAATCTTAATCGTACCTGTGTTGTTGATGGCAGCCATAACTGCCAACGCACAAATGAGACAAAGTGATATTGTCTCGGCAGGTGGCGGCTTTGCCGAAAAAGGAACACTTTCGTTAAGCTCTACAATTGGTGAGCCTGTAGGCGGAACTCTTACTCAGGGCACGCTTACGCTTGTGCTCGGTTTCCAACAGGCGATTGATGTTAAAAAAGAAACTCCGCCCGAGACTGGCATCAACGACGCTTATGCGGATTCTGATGCCGACGTGCAAATCTTCCCTAACCCCGTGAACGATGTTGTGAACGTTAAAGTGTCGAACATTGATACTGAAGTTACCGTTCAGATTATGAACACCACGGGCGCCGTTGTGGTTAGCGAGGATTTCGACCCGGCTCAAACATTAAGTGTCAATGTGGCCGACCTTACCAAAGGCATCTATCTGGTTAAAGTGATAACCGATAACAGAATAGTGAAAACACAAAAAATTATTAAATTATAAATAACTGACTATGAAAAGAATCTTTTTGTTAGCCGCTGTCTTATTTGCTGCAGTTGCGCAAGTGGCAGCTCAAAACTCATTCGCCTATCAGGCAGTGATTCGCAACAATGGCGAAGTTATCAGCAACAAAGATGTCGCATTGCGCATCACTTTGTTGGAGAGTAACAATTCTTATTATCAAGAGACACAGAAAGTTAAAACCAACGAGTATGGTAACATCAGCATCAATGTTGGTGAAGGTACCGTTGTTTCAGGTAGTTTCAACTCAGTTCCATGGGAGTCACTCAATGTGATGATGAAACTTGAGGTTGACGCAGCCGGTGGTACCGATTTCGTTGAGTTGGGCTCAGTTCAGATTAAGCCGGCTCCATACGCTTTGTATGCTGCCAAATCGCCAACCGCAATCCAACCTGCAAAAAGCTCAACCGAGCCTATCTTTGCAGTTAAGAACAGCAAGGGCGAGATTATGTTCGCAGTGTTCGAGGATGGCGTAAAGGTTTATGTCAGCCTTGACGAAGACGGTTCGAAAGCAGCAAAGAGCAGCTTCGCAGTTGCCGGCCGCAGCGCTTCGAAAGGCGAAGTTAATTTGTTGACAGTTGACGACAGCGGAACAATAGTATATGTTGACGAGGATGGCTCTAAAGCAGCCAAGAGCCGCTTTGCAGTTGCAAGCGTAAACTCTAAAGCCGGTGATGGTGACCTTCTGGCCGTTAACACCGAAGGCTCTACCTTCTATGTTGGCGAAGACGGTTCAAAGGCAGCCAAAAGCCGCTTTGCTGTTGCAAGTGTCAGCGCCAAAGGCGAGGCTGAGACTTTGATGGCAATCGACGAAAACGGAACTGTTGTGTATGTTGACGAGGATGGTTCGAAAGCAGCCAAGAGCCGCTTTGCTGTTGCAAGCGTCAGCTCAAAGGGCGGTGCCGAGAATATGCTTACCATCGACAACAACGGTTCAACTTTCTATGTTGACGAGGATGGTTCGAAAGCAGCCAAGAGCCGCTTTGCTGTTGCAAGTGTCAGCTCAAAGGGCGGTGCCGAGAATATGCTTACCATCGACAACAACGGTTCAACATTCTTTGTTGACGACCCGGCCAGCTCAAAGGCAGCCAAGAGCCGCTTTGCAGTTGCAGGCAAAAGCGCCAAGGGCGGCGAGCAAGTTGACGTGCTGACTATCGATGCCAAAAACTCGACATTCTACTTCGACAACACCGACGAGGGCAAGGCAGCCAAGAGCCGCTTTGCTGTTGCAGGTCGCAGTGCCAAATCGGCCGACGATATGTTCACTGTTGACAACGCAGGTACTGTAGTTTACATTGACGACCCGAACAGCTCAAAGGCAGCCAAGAGCCGCTTTGCAGTTGCAGGCAAAAGCGCCAAAGGTGGTGACAACTACCTTATTATCAGCGACGACAGCACACGCTTCTATATCAACGATGCCAGCTCAACTAACACAGGCTTTGCCGTTGTTGGTAAAACAACGTCTAACGCATTGTTCGGCATTAACAAAGACAGTGTGAACGTTAAGAACTCAATGTATGTAACTGGTGAGGTTCAGACAGCTTCGGGTAAGGTTACCAAGATGGCTGATAATAGTATGTCAAAATATGCGTATTTTCCTAGCACAGATGTTAGTTTTATAGTTGGAGAAACTGATACTACGTTGTCGTTTGCGTATTATTACTCTGTGGATGATGGTGAGTTTATCCAGTTTGAAACAACAAATGGTAATATATCTTATGCTTTGGTAAATGGCAAAATTTATAAATCAAGTGGTAATGCATATAGCGAAATAGGTTCTTATTCTTCGAATGGTTTGCTTTATATGTCTGAAACTGTACTGCTGAAAGGTGGGTATACAAAAGAAGACGATGGTTCATCAGATTATAAATCTTATCGAAAGATGAGTGATGATGGCGAGTATTTTTGTGCCACATTCTCGAATTTATTATATGAATTGGGTGGTAGAAAAGAAGATAGTTATATAAAAGACAATTTGAATGAAGCGTTTAAGCTGATTCTGAAAGATGTGTTTACTGAGTCTGTTTTTAATAATAATCAAATGCTGATAAGAGAAAGTGAAGGCTTTACAGTTAGTGATGATTATAGCTTTGGAGAAGAATCTTTTGTTGCAGGAGAAGCGATACCTGCATTTGAAAGTATCAAAGAATAAATAGTTTTATTCCAAAAAAGCCGAGGTAAATAGTTTTTTTATCTCGGCTTTTTTAGTTTGTATTGTTCCAACACTAGAAATACTGTTTAAATCGGTTGCATTAAGCTTGTTGAAGTGGAGGATGGTGCTGAATGATATACAATTAAGGTGGTTAATCCTCTATACCGCAAAAACACGCCATTCATCGGTAAAAAAAGGCAGAATAAGGAATTAAACGAGTTTCGGCAACGTCAATCGGTAATTTTTTGTGTTTTATCTATAAGGATATTGCCGTTTTATCAAAAGAAAATACTATTGTGCCGTTAAAACTAAAAACGATATTTGATATGAAAAAGTTGAGTTTATTCTTATCGGTTCTGATTTGCAATGTGGCAGTAGCACAAACCACATCCATCTCAGGTTATTTAATTGACAAAACAACAAACGAGGCTCTACAGTTTGCCAACGTGCAGATTTTCTCATTGCCCGACACCACATTCCTAAAAGGCGACGTTACAAAAGACGACGGCTCGTTCAAGATTGAGGGCATCAAAGCTGAGAAATGCCTCGTCCGTGCTTCGTTCATTGGCTACAACACTGTCGATAAGGCAGTTAATGTTACCAAAGGACAAGACAACTCGGTAGGCAGAATCTACCTTAAAGAGGACAGCAAACAGTTGGCCGAGGTCAGCATTCAAGCAGAGGCCACACCGGTTGTTGTTCGCGACGACACCGTGGTTTTCAACGCCGACGCCTTCCACGTGACTGAGGGCGCAATGGTTGAGGACCTTGTGAAGAAGCTGCCTGGCGCCGAAATATCGTCGGATGGCAAGCTGACAGTCGGCGGAAAGGAAGTAACCAAAATTCTTATCGGCGGCAAGGAGTATTTTGCCAACGACCCGCAGGTTACCTTGAAAAACCTTCCGGCCAACATGGTTAAAGACATCAAGACTTACGACAAGAAGAGCGAGCAGGCCGAGCTTACCGGCATCGACGATGACGACGAGGAGTTTGTGCTCGACTTCACTGTCCGCAAGAGCATGATGGACAGCTGGATAGGTAACATTTGGGGCGGTATCGGCCACGATATCAATGGTCCTGACGACTACCGCTACGACGGCCACTTGGACCTGAACCAGTTCGACGACAAAGGCAATATGGCCTTAATAGCCAACCTTAACAACACCAACAACACCAGCAGCGACCTTGGCGACAACAGCTCAGGCATGGGCATGGGCGGCATGCGTGGCGGCATGGGCGGTGGAATGATGATGATGGGCGGCATGATGGGCGGCTTTGGCGGTGGCTTTGGCGGTGGTGGTATGATGATGATGGGCTTTGGCGGCGGTATCACCGAGACTCAGAACGTTATGGCCAACTTTGAGAAAGAAGTCAGCAAGTCGTTCCTGCATGGCGGTAACATTCAGTACAGCCGCACAAACACCGAATCGGAAGGCAAGACCGCAACCGAGACATTCCGTGGCGACGATTATTCAACCGTGCAGAAAGACACATCAACATCGACCAGCATCCGTAACAACCTCAATGCCTCGTACCGCATCAAATGGGCTATTGATACAATGACAACAATCATTTTCCGCCCCAACGTGCGCATGAGCTTCACCGACTACGAGAGCGAGGGCGAATCGCTGAGTCTTGGCAATCTTTTAGCCGACGAAACAGTGACTAACGATACGCTGACTAACGGTCGTAAAACTGTCAACACGCAAACAAACGAAAACACAACAAACTCAACAAGCATCTCATATAACGCCAGTCTGCAAGCTGTCAGAAAACTGAACAACTACGGCCGCAGCATACAACTGAATCTTAGAATAAACGGCTCGCTCAGTCCGTCGGACAGAACATCGTTCTCTGACACTCATTTTTATCAGAACGATTCAACTTCGATTGTTGACCGTGAAACTGACGGAAAGAGTTCTAATCTGACATTGATGGCAGAATTGGGCTATGTTGAGCCGATTTTTGAGAAGAACTACCTGCAATTCCGTTACAACTTCCAGACACGTTCATCTGATTCGTACTCATACGTTTACGAAGATGGAAGCGAAGTCCGTACCGATGACTTGAGTAGTGAGGTTGAGAACAGCTATTACAATCACCGTGTTGAGGCTATTTGGCAAGGCCGCTACGACAAACTGAACTACAATCTTGGCGTGTCGCTGCAACCGCAAATATCTGAAACACATAACATTTTGGGCGCAAACGTAGGCAACGACAAGAAACAGACCGTGTTCAACTGGTCGCCGACCATGCGCTTGCAATACAAGTTCACAAAACAACACACTATTCAATTGCGCTACAACGGCCGTAGCTCGGCTCCCGATGTGCAGAATCTGCAAGAGATTATCAGCGTAACCGACCCGTTGAACCTGCAATATGGTAACCCGAACTTGAAACCGACATTCTCTAACAACATATCGTTGAACTACAACAACTTTATGCGCGAGTCGGGTAAGAGCATCATGTTCAATTTGTCGTACAACAACACTCTGAACACTGTCAGCAACGAAATCACTTACAATCCGCTGACCGGTGGACAGGAAAGCCACAAAATCAATTTGAACGGCAACTGGTCGACCAATGGCTTCCTGACTTTGAGCTCGCCAATTGGAAGTAAGAAACTGTCAATCACATCTACTTCGATGGCAAACTACAGCGAGAATGTTTCGATGTCAACAGCAACAAAACTTGCTAATGGAACGACTGTTGGCGGAGGCAAAATCACCACAGCCACAACCACTTTGCAAGAGCGTTTGCAACTGAACTACCGCTGCGATGCGTTCGATTTCTCAATCAACGGTTCGGTTCGCTACCTGAAGAGCGGCAACGACCAGAAAGCAACAACAACCAGTGGTTTGAGCAGTGCTACTTTGAGCAACGACCGCGAGACATTCGACTATGAGTTGGGCGCCAACACAACCATCAACCTGCCTTGGAAGATGACCTTTGCTACTGATTTCAACTGGCGCATCTACAGCGGCTACACCGATGGCTATGACCGTGACCTTGCAATCTGGAACGCACAGATTACCAAGAACTTCACACAAGACAACCGTTGCGCAGTGCGCGTGAAAGTGTTCGACATCCTGCAACAGCAAAAGAGCATTTCGCGCTACGTGAGCAGCTCATCGGTTATCGACTCAGAATCAAACACTTTGGGCAGCTACGTGATTGTGCAGTTCGTTTACAAAATTAACTCGATGCGCAAGCAGGCTAAACAAATGGGTCCTGGCGGATTTGGTCCTGGCGGTTTCGGCCCCGGTGGATTTGGTCCTGGCGGTTTCGGTGGTCCCGGAATGTTCTAACAGATACGATTCATCATACACAAGAAATCCCGTCAGCAATGGCGGGATTTCTTGTTTGAGGGAGTGGGAGAGTTGCGGAATAGCTTATTCGGTTTGATATTGCCTTAAAACGGCTATTTTTGTGTCAATTTAAAACTATTTCTATGGATAATAATTTAACACTCAATGAAATACAGACGACTGTCGATTCTTGGATAAAAACCTATGGGGTGCGTTATTTCAATGAGTTGACAAACATGGTCTTGTTGACTGAAGAAGTGGGAGAGTTGGCGCGTATTGTGGCGCGGACCTATGGCGAGCAGTCGTTCAAAGAGTCGGACAAAGACAAGAATATGGCCGACGAAATGGCTGATATTCTGTGGGTTCTGGTGTGCTTGGCAAATCAGACGGGCGTCAATCTGACAGATGCGTTCAATCGTAATCTGCAAAAGAAAACCAACCGCGACAGTCAGCGTCATTTGAACAACGACAAGTTGAGAAACTTGAATTTATAATTCGCAATTCATACACACAATTATTATATTTGTGAGCCTTTTTCGGGAGGCAAAAATTGACGTATTTTATAAAAAATTATAGTTATGAGTAAAGTAACAGTAGTAGGAGCAGGCAATGTGGGTGCTACGTGCGCCAATGTGCTTGCATTCAATGAGGTAGCCGACGAGGTTGTAATGCTCGACATCAAAGAGGGCATTTCGGAAGGCAAGGCAATGGATATGATGCAGACAGCACAGTTGCTGGGCTTCGACACCCGCTTGGTTGGCTGCACCAACGATTACGCCAAAACAGCCAATTCCGACGTTTGCGTAATCACTTCGGGTATTCCACGTAAGCCGGGTATGACCCGCGAGGAGCTTCTTGGCGTTAACGCCGGCATTGTCAAAGGCGTTGCCGAAAATCTTTTGAAGTATTCACCCAACGCCATCATCGTCTGCATCTCGAACCCGATGGACACAATGACATACCTTGCGCTCAAGGCTCTCAAACTGCCGAAAAACCGCGTAATTGGTATGGGCGGCGCTTTGGACAGCTCGCGCTTCAAATATTTCTTGTCGCAGGCTCTCGGCTGCAACGCCAACGAGGTTGAGGGCTTTGTAATCGGCGGCCACGGCGATACCACAATGATTCCTATGGCACGTTTCGCAACTTACAAAGGAATGCCTGTGACCAACTTCTTGAGCGCCGAGAAACTCGACGAGGTTGTGAAATCGACAATGGTGGGCGGCGCAACTCTGACCGGCCTGCTCGGCACATCGGCTTGGTACGCACCGGGCGCAGCCGGAGCATTCGTTGTTGAGTCTATCATCCACGACCAGAAGAAGATGATTCCTTGCTCGGTTCTGCTCGAGGGCGAGTACGGCGAGAAGGACCTCTGCATTGGCGTTCCTGTAATTTTGGGCAAGAACGGTATCGAGAAGATTGTCGAGCTTGACCTGAACGCCGACGAGAAGGCTAAATTCAAAGCCAGCGCCGAGTCGGTTCGCGGCAACGTGAATGCACTGAAAGATTTGAAACTTGTTTAAGATTAATAAGTTCAGATAGAAAAAGCACCCGATGAGGGTGCTTTTTTTATGTTTTATACGAAAGTGGGAGAGGATGGTAAAAGTGATTGTAAGTCAGCGGTTAATCTACAACCCCGCACTCAAATATTCAAAATCGACATTAGTCTTCAAAAGGTCGGCGATGGTGTAGCTGTCGAAAAATTTGTTGACGGTTTCGTAGAGTTTCTTCCACATTGGCAGGGTGCGGCAGATTTGTGAGCGCTCGCACGGTTTTGCGTCGCAGCCTAAACAGGCAACTGGCGCCAGTGAGCCCTCGGTGGCGTGCAGAATCTGGGTCAGTGTGTATTCCTGCGGCGGGCGGTTCAGACGGTAGCCGCCTCCCTTGCCGTGAACGCCGTCAATCAGCCCGGCCTTCGACAGTTCGGTTGTTATGCTCTCAAGATATTTCAGCGATATTTCCTGCCGTTCCGAAATGTCTTTCAGCCTTGTATAGCCCGTCGAGCCTTGTACTGCAAGGTCAATCATCACTCTGATGGCATATCTGCCGCGTGTTGAAATCATCATAGTTGCATAGTATTTTGGTGCAATTTACAATTTTTTTTGGTTCGATAGTGCTTTTTATGTCAGTACCTATCGCGAAAGCGAAAAACCGCGCACCGCACCAAATTGCAATGCGATGCGCGGTAATATGCTGACATTCAATATTATTCTGAGAATAACGATGTACTCAAATAGCGGTCGCCAGTGTCGGGCAGAAGAACGACAATGTTCTTGCCTTTGTTCTCGGGACGTTTGGCAAGCTCGATGGCAGCCCAAACAGCCGCACCCGACGAGATTCCAACCAGCACGCCCTCGCTGCGGCCAACTTCGCGTCCAGCGGCAAAAGCATCCTCGTTCGAAACGGCGATAATCTCATCATAAATTCTGGTGTCGAGCACGTCAGGAACAAAGCCCGCGCCGATGCCCTGAATCTTGTGAGCGCCCGGCACGCCTGTCGACAGCACTGCCGACGAAGCCGGCTCAACGGCAACGATTTTCACGCCCGGCTTCTTCGATTTCAGATATTGGCCCACGCCCGTAACGGTGCCGCCGGTGCCAACGCCAGCAACAAAAATGTCAACTTTACCGTCGGTGTCCTCGAAAATCTCGGGACCGGTGGTTTCAAGGTGAGCCTTTGGGTTGGCCGGATTCACAAACTGTCCGGGAATGAAGCTATTAGGCGTTGCCTCGGCTAATTCCTGCGCTTTCGCGATGGCGCCTTTCATACCCTTCGCGCCTTCCGACAGAACAACCTCGGCGCCGTATGCCTTCATCAGTTGGCGACGCTCAACGCTCATCGTCTCGGGCATTACAATAATGGCCTTGTAACCACGCGCTGCGGCCACGCTTGCCAAGCCGATGCCTGTGTTTCCGCTTGTCGGCTCAATAATCACCGAACCCGGTTTCAGTTTGCCGGCGCGCTCGGCGTCCTCAATCATCGCTTTGGCAATGCGGTCTTTGACGCTGCCTGCGGGGTTGAAATACTCAAGTTTGGCAATAACTTTTGCCTGAAGGTTGTGAGCGGCCTCAATGCGGCTCAGCTCTAAAAGTGGTGTGTGGCCAATCAGTTCGTCGGCCGATTTGTAGATTTTTGACATTTTAATAAGTGTTTATAATTCGTTTTCTGTTTTTGACGATGCAAATATAAACACTTTTTCTATTACCCAGTATGTTGGTAGGTTATTTTTTTTGAAAAAAATTTTAAGTTATTGGCTATAAATATTGATTATCAATAAATTAAATGGACTTCCTGTAATTTTGCTCCCACTTCCAGGCTGAGAGCGTCATATCGTCGATTGTGAGTAGCGCCTTCCAACCGAGTTCGTTGTTGGCAATGCGGGTGTCGGCCCAAATCTGTTCAATGTCGCCCTCGCGACGGCCGGCAATCTTGTAATTCAGTTTCAAACCCGACACTTTCTCGAACGATTTTATCACCTCGAGCACCGAATAGCCATTGCCTGTACCGATATTAAACACCTCAAAATCAGCTTTATTCTTGCCGTTTATCATTCTATCGACGGCCACAATGTGCGCCTTTGCCAAATCGACAACGTGAATGTAATCGCGAATGCAGCTGCCATCGGGCGTGTTGTAGTCGTCGCCGAAGACGCTCAACTGCTGGCGGATTCCGTAGGCCGTCTGCGTAATGAACGGCATCAGGTTGTTTGGCACACCGCGCGGCAGTTCACCAATCAGTCCCGACGGGTGCGCGCCAATTGGGTTGAAATAGCGCAAAGCAATGCCGTGGACAGCACCTGCGGCAGCCTTCACCGTGTCGCGTAAGATATTCTCGCACACTTGTTTAGTGTAGCCGTAAGGCGATTCGGCAGGCTTGATTGGCGCCGACTCATCGACCGGCAACTTGTCGGGCTGGCCGTAAACCGTGCACGACGACGAGAAGACAATGTTCTGCACGCCGTGGCTCTGCATCGCCTCAAGCAAGTTGATAAGCGACGTCAGGTTGTTGCGGTAGTAAGTGAGCGGAATCTTCACCGACTCGCCCACCGCCTTCGACGCCGCAAAATGGATAACGCCTTTTATATCTTTCTCACGGTCAAACAGTTCGTTCACTTTGGCCGCATCTTTCAAATCGAACTCGTAGAACGCCGGGCGAGTGCCAGTTATCTGCTCTATCCTATCGACGATAAAACGCTCTGAATTAGACAGATTGTCGACAATCACAACCTCGTAGCCCTGCCCAATCAGTTCGCAAACTGTGTGCGAACCAATGTAGCCAGTGCCGCCTGTAACAAGAATTTTATTTTTCATAGTTTTAAGTTATAAGTTTTAAGTTATAAGCCATTAGGCATAAGGCAAAAGTGAATTTTCAATTTTCAACTTTCAATTTACCCGCACCATCGCCAATCACAACCTCGTAGATTTCCGGCTCACGGCCATCGGGTGTTTTGTATGACGATTTTATAGCCTGCTCAAAATCAGCCACTTTCGATTTCTCGATTAGCGTGATTGTGCAGCCGCCAAAGCCGCCGCCCATCATTCGCGAGCCCAAAACGCCGGGCACCTTGCGGGCAATATCGACAAGTTGGTCGAGTTCTTTGCAGCTGACTTCATATTGGCGGCTCAAACCTTCGTGCGAGCCGTACATCAGACGACCAAACGCAGGGAAATCACCGGCGGCCAACGCCTTGCAGCCCTCAACCACACGGTTGTTTTCGGCAACAATATAATCGCAACGGCGATAGACAACCTCATCGAACTCGGTGCGGTGAGCCGATAGCATTTCAGCCGTCACATCGCGCAGCGAACTGACTGTACTATAATACTTTTGCAACAATGCAACGCCCGCTTCACAATCGGCACGGCGGCGGTTGTACTCCGACGACGCCAACGAGTGCTTGACGCCGGTGTTCACCAAAACGAGCCGATAGTTGGTCATATCGAGCGGAAAGTATTCAAAATCAAGGCTTCGGCAGTCCAATCGGACCACGTGGCCGGCCTTGCCGTGCATCGACGCAAACTGGTCCATAATACCGCAGTTGACGCCGGCGTACTCGTGTTCGGCCATCTGCGCAAACTTGGTCATTGTCAGACGGTTAACCCCCAACCCGTACATATCGTTAATGGCAAAGGCCATACCAACCTCAATGGCTGCCGATGACGACATTCCCGCGCCCAACGGCACATTGCCGCCAAAAACGCAATCGAAAGCCGGAACCGTCTGCCCCGCCTTGCGGAACTGCGCCACAACACCCAACAGGTAGTTGGCCCACGCCGTATCGCTTTTTGTGATATTATCTTCTTCAGTTTCAAACGATTCACCTAAATCGAAGGCAAAAAAACGGAACCGCCCCATTCTGTTCGGCTTCACGGCGAAAACAATCTGCTTGTCGACAGCCGCGGGCAACACAAAGCCGCAGTTGTAGTCGGTGTGCTCGCCAATCAGGTTCACGCGCCCGGGGGCGAAATACATTGCCGGCTCGGCGCCGAACAAGGTTTTGAATTTATCTCTAATCTGCTGATTCATTGAGTTTTTGTTCGTTGAATTTGTAATAGAACGCGCCTTTTTTCGACACGCTCGTGTCTTTGGTGTCGAGACGGTCGAGAACGCCAAACGACAGCACTTTCTTGCGGAAATTTCCCGGGTCGAAATCTTTCGAAAATATTGAGTTATAAAGACTTCGCAACTGCGTAATGGTGAAGGTCTCGGGCAGCAACTCGCGGCCGACAAGGTGGTAAGTGGCCTTCTGGCGCAGCCTTTCGAGCGACATCTCGAACATCTGCTGGTGGTCGAAAATCAAGGTGGGCAGCGACTTCACGGGCCACCACTCCGCCCCAAATTCCGACGAGAGTTTCATTCGGTTCTCGTCGATAACTATCAGCGCGTAAAAGACAATGCTTATAACGCGGCCGCCGGGGTCGCGCGTGGGCTCTGAAAAGGCCGACACCTGCTCCAAAAAAATGTCGCGCAGGCCGGTTATGCGCTGCAAAACGCGAGTGGCCGCCGTTTCGGCCGACTCGTCGGGGTTCACCCAACCGCCAATCAGCGACCATTTGCCCTTTTCGGGCTCCTTCTCGCGCTGAAAAAGCAAGAGTTTGAGCTCACCCTCGTGGTATCCGAATATCGCACAATCGATTGATACCAAATACTTTTCCTGATTATTATATGATTCTAAAACCATTGTTGTTGCCGTATTTCCAACCAACAAATATATAAAAGTATGGTTTACTTTTAATGTTTTTTTGGAAAATGCGTGTTTTGCGCTCTTTAAGGTGTGGTTTGGGGCGGATAGAATCCGCCATAATTGACAGAACATTTGCTGAAACAAAAAATCCCCAACCAAATGGTCAGGGATTCTATCATACAAAACTGTTGTTCAATTACTTGCAAGCGCAGCGGGGCTTCAGTCGCTTGAAGAAATCGTTGCCCTTGTCGTCGACCAAAATGAAGGCGGGGAAATCCTCAACCTCAATCTTCCAAATGGCCTCCATACCGAGTTCGGGGTACTCGACGCACTCAATGCTCTTAATGTTGTTCTGCGCCAAAATGGCTGCGGGGCCGCCGATTGAGCCAAGGTAGAAGCCTCCGTGTTTCTGGCAGGCATCGGTGACGCACTGCGCGCGGTTACCTTTGGCGAGCATTATCAGGCTGCCGCCGTGGTCTTGGAACTCATCGACATACGGGTCCATACGGCCTGCTGTGGTTGGGCCCATCGAGCCGCAAGCCATTCCTGCTGGCGTTTTGGCAGGTCCCGCGTAGTAAATCGGGTGGTCTTTGATATACTGCGGAAGGTCCTCGCCTGCGTCCAAACGCGCTTTGAGTTTGGCGTGAGCAATGTCGCGGCCAACGATAATGGTGCCGTTAAGGCTCAAGCGTGTTGCCACAGGATATTTCGACAGTTCTTTCAGAATATTGGCCATCGGCTGGTTAAGGTTGATACGAACGGCATCGCCCTCACCTGCGTTGCGCAAAGCGGCTGGAATCAGGCTGCCCGGATTGTCGTCCATCTTCTCAATCCAAATACCGTCTTTGTTGATTTTGCACTTAATGTTGCGGTCGGCCGAACAACTGACGCCAAGGCCGATTGGGCAACTGGCGCCGTGTCGCGGCAAGCGGATAATACGCACGTCGTGAGCCATATATTTGCCGCCGAACTGTGCTCCAAGGCCGATTCGGTGAGCCTCTTCCAACACCTGCTTCTCAAGTTCGACATCGCGGAAAGCGCGACCATACTCATTGCCTGTGGTGGGCAGACTGTCATAATAGTGCGTTGAAGCGAGTTTGACGGTAAGAAGGTTCTTCTCGGCCGACGTTCCGCCTATCACAAAGGCAATGTGGTACGGCGGGCAGGCGGCTGTGCCGAGCGTCTTCATCTTCTCGACAAGGAACGGAACCAACGTGCCTGGGTTCTGGATTCGGGCCTTGGTCTCCTGATAGAGATATGTCTTGTTGGCCGAGCCGCCACCTTTTGTGACGCACAGGAAGCGGTACTCCATTCCCTCGGTTGCCTCAATGTCGATTTGCGCTGGAAGGTTGCATTTGGTGTTCACCTCGTCGTACATCGTGAGCGGCGCATTCTGCGAGTAGCGCAGGTTCTCCTCGGTATAGGTTTTGAAGACGCCGAGCGAAAGTGCCTCCTCGTCGCAATAGCCTGTCCACACCTGCTGTCCCTTCTCGCCGTGAACAATGGCGGTGCCTGTGTCCTGACAAAGCGGAAGCATTCCTTTGGCGGCCACCTCGGCGTTGCGAAGGAATGTCAAGGCCACATATTTGTCGTTCTCCGAAGCCTCGGGGTCGCTTAAGATTTTGGCAACCTGCTCGTTATGCGAGCGGCGAAGCATAAACGACACATCGCGGAAAGCGGCGTTTGCCATAGCGGTCAAGCCCTCTTTGGCGATTTTCAGAATGGGTTTGCCCTCAAATTCCGAAACCGACACGTAGTCTTTAGTCAGCAAATAGTACTCCGTCTCGTCTTTGCCGAGCGGAAACATTGGTTGGTAATGAAATTCTGCCATCTTTTAATGTTTTAGTTTTATTGTTGATATTCAGTTTTTTTACATCGATAATAAAATCCGCCCCGAACGAAACGGAACGTGGGTAAAATTAAGAATAATGATTTAGGTTTTGACGGTTGGGGTGAATTTATGTGGGTTTTGGTTGTAAATATTTGAAAACAAGTGGTTTGTGTTAATAATATTGATTGTGGTAAAAATTGAGCCATAAAAAAAACC
>JAFZKK010000114.1 GCA_017551905.1 Salinivirgaceae bacterium | reverse complement strand
TCCGTTACGATAATCTTGATTACGAGGGTGTTAAGCAGTGCGTGCAGGAGTTTATGTTCAACATCAACGTGCCAACGCGCGTCGGGTTCCAAACGCCGTTCACTAACATCACGCTCGACCTGAAGGTGCCAGGCAACCTGAAAGACCACCCCGTGATTATCGGCGGAAAACTGCAAGACCTGACCTACGGCGACTTCCAGAAGGAAATGGACATCTTCAACGCAGCTTTTGCCGACGTTATGTCGGAGGGCGACGCCAACGGCAGCGTCTTCTCGTTCCCGATACCTACCTACAACATTACCAAGGACTTCGATTGGGAGAACCCCGCATACGCCAAGATTTGGGAGATTACGGCCAAGTACGGCATTCCATACTTCTCGAACTTTGTCAATTCTGATATGAGTCCCGACGACGTGCGCAGTATGTGCTGCCGTCTGCGTCTCGACAAGCGCGAGTTGCAGAAGCGCGGTGGCGGCTTGTTCGGTGCCAATCCGCTCACGGGCAGTGTTGGCGTGGTGACTGTCAATCTGCCACGTTTGGGCTACGAGTCGAAGTCGGAGGCCGAGTTCTTCCAACGTCTCGACAAACTTATGGATTTGGCAAAAGAGAGTCTCGAAGTTAAACGCAAAGTGATTGAAAATCTGACAGAAAGAGGTCTTTATCCATACTCGCGGTTCTATCTGCGCAACGTCAAATTGCGTTCGGGCCGATATTGGAAAAACCACTTCTCGACCATCGGCATTGTGGGTATGAACGAGTGCTGCCTGAACTTTTTGGGCAAGAGCCTTGTCGACGAGCAAGGACATCAGTTCGCCGTTAAGGTGCTCGACCATATGCGCGCAAAACTTGCTGAATTCCAGACCGAAACGGGCAACATCTACAACCTTGAGGCCACACCAGCCGAGGGCACATCGTATCGTTTGGCAAAAATCGACAAGGCCGAGTATAACGACATTGTGACGGCCAACGAGGAGTACGTTCGCCGCGGCGCGAAGCCTTACTACACCAACTCGAGCCAGCTGCCCGTCTATTTCACCGACGATCTGTTCGAGGCGCTCACGCTGCAAGACGATTTGCAGACCAAATACACGGGCGGCACCGTCTTCCACACGTTTGTGGGCGAGAGCCAACTGTCGAGCGAGGCCGTCAAACGGTTGGTTAAGAAGGTTACATCGACGTTCCATCTGCCGTACATCACGCTTTCGCCGACATTCAGCATCTGCCCCGAGCACGGCTACATCTACGGCGAGCACCACAAGTGCCCGAAATGCGCCGCCGAAGGTCAACAGACTGACTGTCAGGTATATTCGCGCATTGTCGGCTATCTGCGCCCCATCGAGCAATGGAACGACGGCAAACGCGAAGAGTTCAGCGAACGGAAATTGTTCGATAAATCGATAATGTAAAAGGTAAGTGTTTAGAGTTGAGAGGTTTAGGAAGTCGAGAGCGTTTGGGGTCTTGGCTTTCTAAACCTTTTTTAATTAGACGAGAAGCAGTTCGTTTGTAATTGAATTCGTAATTCGAGGTTTCCTGTTCAGATTAAAACTGCACTTCGCAAAAGAGTTTTTCCATTTACATTTTCCCTATATTTGAAAATCTTTTGTGCTTTAGCGAGAATACATTTCAAATATTATTGGATTTGAATAATCGCTATTAGGGAAAGATAAGAATAAGTGTGAATATCAGTCGAATATGGAACAGCAACTTAAAAATCTGCCAATCGGTATACAAGACTTCGAGAGCCTTCGCAATGACAATTATCTTTATGTGGATAAAACCGCACTGATGTACAAATTGTTATCAACAGGCCGATACTATTTCTTGTCGCGACCGCGTCGGTTTGGCAAAAGTCTGTTGATTAGCACGTTGAAAACTTATTTTTTAGGCAAAAAAGAGTTGTTCAAAGGATTGGCAGTTGAGCAGTTGGAAAAAGAATGGGCGGTTCACCCTGTGCTGCATTTAGATTTGAATACGGCAAAATATGCCCAAAAGGGAACATTGGATAAAATGTTGAACAATGCATTGGTTCAATGGGAAAAAATATATGGCGCCGAAGAGTCCGAAGCCGATTTTGGAATGCGTTTCGAGGGCGTAATCCGCCGTGCACGCGAGATAACAGGTCAACGCGTGGTGATTCTTGTCGATGAGTACGACAAGCCAATGCTGGAAACCATTAACAACCAAGAACTTCAAGATGATTACCGCAGCACGCTCAAAGCCTTCTACGGTGCGCTCAAGAGTATGGACGGTTGCATAAAATTCGCTTTGCTAACAGGTGTTACAAAATTCGGCAAGGTGAGCGTTTTCAGTGATTTGAACAATCTGAACGACATATCGATGGATGCCGATTACTATAATATATGCGGTATTGACAATGAGGAACTTAACAGCGCCTTGCGGCCATACGTTGAGCAACTTGCAGAAAAGCAAAAACTAACCGTCGATGAGGCATACGCCGAACTGCAACGCCGCTACGACGGCTACCATTTTACTGAAGACACTGGCGGAATGTACAATCCGTTCAGTGTGCTGAACACGTTGGCAAAAAAAACGTTCGGCAATTATTGGTTCGAGACTGGCACGCCGTCTTACCTTGTTGAGTTGCTCAAACGCCACAACTACAACCTCGAGCAGATGGCCAACGATGAAGTTGACGGCGATGTGCTCAACTCAATTGATTCCACTTCAACCAACCCCATTCCTGTGATATTCCAAAGTGGGTATCTGACAATTAAAGGCTATGACAAAGAATTTAAAATCTATAAGTTAGGATTTCCTAACGAAGAAGTGAAAGAGGGATTCCTGCGCTATTTGCTGCCATATTATGTGTCGGTGGTCGATGAAGGTAGGGCTAATTTTCACATTATGAACTTTGTGCGCGAAGTGCGTAGCGGCAACATTGACGCCTTTATGCAGCGCCTGAAAAGTTTCTTTGCCGACACGCCGTACGAGTTGGTACGTGACCTTGAAAACCACTACCAAAATGTGCTTTACATTTTGTGCACCCTTTGCGGACTCTACACCAAAGCAGAGTACCACACCGCGCAAGGCCGCATTGATATGACCATTGAAACGGTCGACAATGTTTACATTTTCGAGTTTAAATTTGATAAAACAGCCGACGAAGCCCTGCTGCAGATAAAAGACAACAACTATGCCGAACCCTTCCGTGCAAGCGGCAAACGGTTAGTTTTGATTGGTGCCAACTTCAGCAACAAGCTGCGCAACATTGAAAACTATGTGGTTGAGAATCTATAACAAACTGAATATTAATATAAAAAACAATAATACCATGAACGCCAAACATTTATTATTAGCCGCCACAGCAGCATTTGTGGCTTTGAATTTTACAAGTTGCAAGGAAAAAGGTGATGATTTTGACTACACCTTTGAAAATTGCGTTGAAAGTGTTAGTTCTATGGAGATTAACGATGGGGATACTATACGTTCGAAAACGATATATTTAAAAAGTTCTTCTGTAATAATTAAAGACGGAATAAAAAATGTAAAAGGTAAATGCTTGTTATATGTAGGTACTTCGAAAGACAAAATGGAATTGCTCTCTAATGGAGAAATTGAACTACAGCCTTTTGTAACATATTATATTGAATCCACACCATTTATTGTTCACGATAACGATACTGTATTTGGCGAAAAACAGGAAATAAAATTCTACTCGATTCCAAAACACGAATTGGTTTTAACAGCCGATTATGGTGATGGCGAGATTGCCGCTAATATTCATTGGAAACTGCAATATTATTATGAGGAAGAAGACAAACAAGAAAGGTATAACACACACATATTATGATTACAAAGGAACACCTTCATTTGTTAGTGTCAATTTAATTACGAATTATGACACAACATATAATAAGGCTGTTTTAGATTTCCCGACAGATACGGACTCGTGCTATATAAAGCAAGGCGGCACATACGGAAAGCCTGATTACCCCGCATACATATACAGATATTGGAAAGACGGCAAGACAATAATGTATTACGACCCTGTGATATATGATTTTTGCTTCAATGTTGAAATCCCTGTAGGTGATATGGAATGTAGTGTGAGTGACACCATTCGTGGTATTTTAATGGATAAAAATAATTGTGTATGTGATTATGAATTTAATATATATAGAACAGCAAAAATAGGAAACAAAATATGGACAATAGATGATTATAGAGGGTCGACACGAAGTGCCACTACGGGTGATATTTTACATGGTGAAGTCATTGATTTTTATGGATATAATGAATATTTGTACAATC
>JAFZKK010000113.1 GCA_017551905.1 Salinivirgaceae bacterium | reverse complement strand
GTTTAAAATCCTAAATCCTAAATCCTAACTCCTAAATTCCAACACCCAACACCTAATACCCAACACCTTATCACTTATGCCTAATGCCTAGTGCCTAATGCCTAGTGCCTAATGCCTTCTCCCTTATGCCTTCCCCACAATCCTCTTCCCAACCTTCGTCCTCATAAGCAGATTAAACAAAAACGGCTGCACGGTGTAGGCGATAACCACTGTCGAAGTCATTCCCACAAGCGTTGCAAAGCCGATTGACGCGATGGCGGGGTGGGTGGCGAAGATGAGCGACGCGATGCCCACAATCAGCACAAAAGCCGAAAAGACGATGGCCGTCTTGTGGAACATCAGCAGGTTGCTCTCGTTGCCGCGGGCGCGGTTTATCAGGCCGTCCATAATGAAGATGCTGTAATCGACGCCGATGCCGAAGATGAACGTCGATATGACAATGTTTATCAGGTTGAATTGCAGGCCGCAGATGCCCATTACGCCAAGCGTGATGTACCAGCTCATTGCCATTGGCAGGAAGGCGATGGCGGTCAGCAGCAGGCGGCGGAACGACAGCAGCAGCACCACAAACACAAACAGCGACGAGATGCCCAGCACAAGGTTGAAATCGTTATTGAGCAGTTTCACCATATTGCCCGTGTAGTAGAACGGGTCAACTACCACAGTATGTGGCAGTTGGGTGAGCAAGTCGTTGTTGCGGGCAACGTTTTCGGCGGGCGCTTTCACTTGCGTGAATACCATATACGAGTCGCCAACCTTCTCAACAAGGCTCGAAATCAAGCCGTTAGGCAGCGCTTCGGCTTCGTAGATTGATGCGGGCTGATAGTCGGCGTCAATCATATCGAAGAACGGTTGGAACATTTCCGCCTTGATGCCGCGTTTCTGCCCAGCGTTGGCAATCAACGATTTAACCGATTCTTTGCGTTCGTCCGTCCAATATTGGTTCCAGCAGTCGATGCGGCGTTGCTGTTCGGTGTAGGGCAGAAGCAGGTTCGAAGCCTTGCTGTAGCCGCGTATGTCGCCCGTGGCCGTGAGCGAGTCGCACACACGCGCCAAGGTGCGGTTGTAGAGCAGCGCCGAGTCAAGGTCGGGCGATGTTACGGCGTAGTAAGTTGTTGAAAATCCGTTGTTTGTCTTTTCGGCATAGAGTTGGCTCGACTGCATAACTTTCGGCTCAAAATAGCCGATATTCTTCAAATCGGAATCGAAAGTCACGCGCCGCGACATTACAATGCACACGGCAAACACTATGGCTATCAGCCCGATAAACCACCCGACGCGCTCAAATTCGAAACTATTGAACCTTTCAAGCAGCCCAAACGCGCGTGCCGATTTGCGGTTGCGTTTGGGATTGAAGAATTGCGGCAGAAATATCAGGCAGAACAGCGTTGTGCCCACCATTCCCAGCGACGCGAACATTCCGAAATCGCGCAGCAGCGGCGATTTGGTGAGTAGCAGCCCCACAAACGCGCCAATGGTTGTCAGCGTGCCTAGAAGCACGGGGCGAGTCTGTTCGCGCAGCACACGTTCGGGGTCGCTAACATACTTATAATGAGTGATTACGTGCAGACAGTAACTCAACGCCACACCCAGCACAATGGCGCCGATTCCGAGTGCCATAAGCGACATTCGGCCTTGAATCAGATAGACGAACGTGAGTGCGAACGCGATGCCGTAAACTATTGGCGCAATGAGCATTGGCAGCGTTGTCTTGTTGCGCATACAGAGCAGCAGCGTGACGCAGATGAGCAGCAGCGACAGCCCCATAGTGAGCAGCAGGTCGGATTTTATCTGACGCGAGTTGAACACGCTCTGAATGGGCGCGCCGTGGAACAGCACGTCAACGCCAGGGTGCGACAGGCGCAGAGCCTCGATTTCGGCCTCAATCTTGTTGGCAAGACGGGTGCCCGTTTTCGAGTCGAAAGCCACAAAATTCGGTGTCAGCAGGGCGATGGCCACAGTGCTGTCGGGCGAAGCCAGATGGCGGTCGACAAGTGTGAAACTGCCAGCGCCGCTGTTGCCGCCTTTGCCTAACGCATTGATTGCCAGATTGCGGAAACCAACAGGGTCGTAGGGCACAAGGTAACTGTAGGCGAGTTCGTCGCCCGACATTATAAGTTCCAGATTCTCATCCATTTGCCGTTCAATGTTCTCTTCGCCCAGCATCGAGTCGATGACCGTGTAGTAGGCCTCGTCGATGAAGATTGGCACATTCTCGACGGCAAAAGTTGCAGCGTTCATAATCATTTCATCGTCAATCCGATAGAATAGGTCGCGCACATCGTTGTCGGCGGCATCGTGCTCGAGCAGCGAATCGGCAAACTCGTCGCAAGCCTCAAAAAGTTCTTCGGTAGGGGTGGTGTCGTTGTTCGCCACAAACTGCACAAAAATGCGGTCTTTAATCTGCAACTGGCTGAAAACCAATCCTTCCGATTTCGACGGGTCGACGCCAGGCAGCAGTTTCGAAATATCCTCTTCGTATTCCATACGGCTGCCGATAAGCGCAAAAATGGCAAAGCTCAACAGCATTGCCACGTACATCATCGCCTTGTGATTCTTGAAATAGCGATATATGCCGATTGTCAGATTTGTCATAACTGTTCGGGGGTTAAAATGCCTTTAAAGGTAATGTAAGTTGTTGAATCATTGAAGATTGACGCTGTTGTTTGATATCCGCCTTCGGTTTCGGCTGTTGCCACTGACACCGTCAGTTCGGGTGTGCCATCGGGGGTAATCATAGCGGGCATCTTGCATTGTGCCATTGTTTTGATTGTCAGTTCTTTGCCGACAATCCGTTCGGCACATTCCTTCATAATCTGCAAGTTGCAAACGCCAGGCGACACTGCCTTTTCGGGGAAATGCCCCTTGTAAATCTCGTGGCCGCCATTCAGTTTTATTCGGAACAAATGCGCGCCCGTAGCATCGTCGGTGCTTTGCGATATTATTGAGTAATAGTCCTTTAGAAGCATTGTTTTTGAGTTTTAAGTTGTAAGTTATAGAAGTTTTAAGTTTTTCAGAAGATTTTGATGTATTGTTTTGATTAATAGTTTTTTATAAACTCATAATATTGTGTCGGACTGAAAATCAGCGGCTTGTCAATTTTTATATCATCGAAATCTTTATCACCAGTTAAAAGAATATCTGAATCGGATAGGATGGCAGACACTATAATGGGCAAGTCTTTTGTATCGCGGATTTCAGGAAATAGCGTCGCATCGTATTGGTCGGGGCAATTAAATGTCTCAAATCCAATGGTTTCAAAAAAGTTTTCAAGCAGACTTGTTTTTGTGGGGAACTTTTTCCGAAACACTTCAAAACATTCGTCTTTGGTGTATGACGAAACCACAACCGTATGTTTGTTAAGAATATGCGACAAAACAGCCGCGACTTTCCCTTTTGGAAAAAGAATTGCTGAAATTACAATATTCGTATCGATGAACACCCTCATCGTGATGCCCGCAATTCTTTGATGTATGAAATGACATCGTCTTCAGTCTGAAAACCAACTTTCTCCGCTTCGCCCTTCATATGTTTTTGGATTTCGGACAATGCAACTTGCGACGCGTTGGCAATATAGATTCTTCCTTGTTTTTCTTCGAAGAAAACCTTATCGCCAGTTTTCAGCCGCAAGCGATTCCGTATTAATTGCGGAATCGTAATCTGACCTTTTGTTGTTACTGTTGCAAGTGTCATATCTTTTCTTTTATCGGCAACAAATATACGAAAACATATATTATCCGATAGCATTTGGGCGCGATTGACGAATGGATTCCCGTATAAACAGAATTGAAGTAGTTCCAAAATGGAACAGGTTCAACCTCAATGCCCGTGTTAACCTAATCCTTCAATCACTTCCTTATTGGTGTGATAATCATAGAGAACTGATAATCAGCACGGGGCAGCATATATTTTGCAATCGGCGACGACCACCACGAGTTGACACAGCCCAAACCCAACTGAGCGCCATCAACGCAGACGGCAGTTAAATGGCTCGGTTGCAGGTCGGTAGAGTGGAACTGCCGTTTTTGAAGCCACGGTCCTAGTTGCTCTTGAGTATAAGGCAGAGCCGAAGCAGAGAACAGCGTGTCGGACGAGAACATCAGTCCTGTGCCGGCAATGTCGGTCACAGCAAAGGTGCGCAAGTCGCTTTTAGTACCTGTCTCTTGCGGACGAATGTACGGATAGAACTGGCCGGCAACCGTTTGGCGGTAGCGTCCCACAGGCTGCGACAGTTTGCGGTCGGAATAATTCTCTACCGGACCGCGGCCAAAAAAATCAACAAAAGCGTATTGGTTGGGCATTTCCATTCGCATTCCAAACCGGTACAACTGCGAAGGAATCGAATCCTTTTCCACATTAAGACGCTCACATATACGTATTTGCCCATCGCTATTGATGGCGTATGAAATCACCAGCCTTGCCTTCACATCGGGCATATTGTATTCGTATGAGATTGCAACATAATTACTTATTGCATCAGTCTGTATCGATACTTTTTGCATTATCGGATTCTGCCAAACGTGATATTGGCGGAAAAGATGTGCGCCCATATCGTTGTCGGTGGGGGCACGCCAGAAGTTTGGTTTCAAAACTGAACTGTCGGCAAGATAATTCTTATTGTCAATCAACATCTTGCAGATAAAACCATCTTCGTTGAAAGTATAGGTGAAGTGGTCGCCGCTGACAATTACTTTTTCACCATCATAGCGTTTTTTTGGCCCTTTGCCTTTTGAAGAGAACTGTGTGAATGCCGGTTTCTCGCGGATAGCCAGTTGTTGGTAAGCCGCGCACACACCAGCCGGAACAATGCCTTCGGCAGCCTTTGTTATGTACTTGACATTCAAGAACAATTCGCTATCGGCAGGCAATTTGGCTGTGTTGTAGTCGAGAGTCAAATCAATGGTCGATTGCGGTGCAACGTTCAGATTTTCAACCGTTCCCGAAAGAATCTGAACGCCGTCGGCCTCTATATTCCACTCAAGTCGATAATTCTTCAAATCCTTGAAAAAGAACTCGTTTTTAACGCGAATCTTACCTTGCTGAATATCAACGGCTTCTGTCCAAATATTCTGATAGAAGTAGCGCACTTCGTAGGCGTGCGGATTGTAGTTGCGGTCGGGCGAAAGCAAGCCGTTGCAGTTGAAGTTGTTATCCGACGCATCGGTATTGTTGTAGTCGCCGCCATAGGTAAACTCAACGCTGCCGTCGGCCTTGCGTCGATGCAGTGCTTGGTCGGCAAAGTCCCAAATGAAGCCACCTTGCAGTTTCGGATACTTGCGAATCAAATCCCAATATTCCATAAATCCGCCCACTGAGTTGCCCATCGCGTGAGCGTACTCGCATTGGATGAGCGGCCGGTCAGAGCGCGGGTCGTTGGCGTAGGCTTCCATCTGTTCGTAGCCGGCGTACATCGGGCAGAAAATGTCGGTAAACTGGTTCATGCCATTCGGCTCATACTGCACGGGGCGGCTCGTGTCACGCTGTTTAATCCATTGATAACAAGCTTCGAAATTCGGTCCCGAGCCAGCCTCGTTGCCCATCGACCAAACAATTATCGACGGGTGGTTTTTGTAAGTTTCCACCATCCGCTGGTCGCGCTCAAGGTGCGCTTTCGCGAAATCGGGGTTCTTCGAGAGCGGGTGGTCGGTGTAAATCAAGCCGTGCGATTCAATGTCGCCTTCGCAAACCACATACAATCCGTAGCGGTCGCAGAGTTCATACCAATACGGGTCGTCGGGGTAGTGACAAGTGCGTACTGCATTGGCATTCATCTCTTTAAGTATGCGAATGTCGCTTTCCATCCGCTCGTGCGAAACCACATAGCCGAAATCGGGGTCCAACTCGTGGCGGTTCACACCTTTAATATATATTGGCTTGCCGTTCACCCACAACTGCCCCAAATCCTTTTTCAGTTCCACCTTGCGGAAGCCGACGTTCTGATTAACAATCTGTTGCACAGTACCTTTGGCATCTGTCAATGTCAGCGTAAGCTGATAAAGGTTCGGCTCTTCAGCCGACCATTTCTTCACATTATCAACCTTTTGCACCGCTTCGAACACGTTTCCGGCCTTTGCCGATAGTTGCGATTTTGCCACTTGCTTACCATCTGAATCACAAAGAGATGCATCAATTTTTGCGCCAGCCGTGGCCTTCACTTTGATTTCGAGCACGCCGTTGGTGTAGTTGTCGGTCAGGTCGGGCACAATGTCGATGTCGGCAAAGCGGATTTTTGGTGCGGCATAAAGGTAGCAATCACGGGCAATGCCGCTGAACCGCCAGAAATCTTGGTCCTCAAGATACGAACCATCGCACCAGCGGTATATCTGCAAGGCAATCAGGTTTTCACCTTTTTTTACAAATTTGGTGATGTCGAATTCGGCGGCCACCTTGCTGTCCTCGCTGTAGCCCACAAACTTGCCGTTCACCCAAACATACACGTTCGATGTTGCCGACCCGATGTGTATAAACACGCTCTGTCCCAGCCAGTTGGCGGGAATTTCGAACGTTTTGCGGTACGAGCCCACATGGTTCTGTATGGTGTCGATAAACGGCGGATTTGTCTTGAAATAAGTGTCCCAAGCGTACGGCACATTGGTGTACATTGGGTCGCCGTAGCCGTTCAGTTCCCACATTCCGGGCACCGGCATTGTTCCCCATTGGCTGTCGTCGAAGTTGGTCTGAAAGAATGTTGTCGGCCTCTGTGATGCGTGCTCAACCCAGTTGAACTTCCATAAACCTTCCAATGTCAGATAGTTAGCCGATTGCTTGAAATCGCCTTTAGCGGCATCGTCTGCCGTGCTGAAAGGCAGAAAATCGGCGTGCACATCGGCACGATTTATTTCGTTGATTTGTGGATTGCGCCATTCTTCTTGTGCGTTGGAAATAAGTGATATGCCAATTGCAATGGCAACTGTTGTGAGTCTTGCGGTGTTCATTTTATTGTTCAGTTTGTGGTTTTACTGCCGATAAAAGTATAAAATACTTTTTATATAGCGAAACGAAAAATCACCACAAAAAACGAACACATATATATTATTGCTTGCTCGCAATAAACCTCAATTCTTGCTCAAGCATTTCGGTTTTGCGCATATGGTAACCCGCGGCCAGAGCCGTTTTCACGGGGTTCGAGTAGATTGCCTCGATTTCCATCGGGCGGTGGTTGTCGAAATCGAGTTTCATACTTGGGCTGTAGGGTGTCATTCGGTCGGTCATTGCCAGCATTTTGTCAACAAACTCGCGCTCGATGTTGGCGCCGCACACGCTGGCCGCATCAACCACTTCGTTCATTAAGTCGGTTACAAGGGCGCGAGTCGAAGGTGTGTTCATCAGTCGGTCGGTCGATGTGTTCAGAGCCACGGTCAGGCCGTTGTAGGGGATGTTCCAGACGAGTTTGCGCCAGCGCGTCTCGTTCAGGTCGGTGGCAATGGTGAATGGCACGTTGGCTTGCTCAAAATCGGCTTTCATCTGTGCGATAACATCTTGGCAGTCACCTTGATACATTCCAATGGTGATTGCACCATAGTCGGCGTGGCAGATGTGACCTTTGCCAACTCTCGACGAGCAAATAAACGCCGCGGCACCTGCGATTGGCTGATGGGGCAGTGCCGCTGCCAATTGCGCTTCGAGCCCTAATCCGTTCTGAATGAGCACCACAAGCGTGTCGGGTTTGAGCAGCGGCGGCAGAATCTGCGGCAGCAAATGGTTCTGCGTCGATTTCAAACCCACCAGCACAACATCGCATTGTGGCATATCGGCCGTTGATTTATAGGCGTTTATGGGGTTGATGATGAAATCGCCTTTAACAGAATCAACACGCAGACCATTCTGTGCAACGTATTCATATTCAGTGTTAAACAGAAAGTGCACATCGAAACCCGCGTGGGCGAGCCGTCCGCCGTAGTATCCGCCAATGGCGCCAGAGCCAACAATGGCATATCGTAGATTCATAGTCGTTTCTTTTGTGTGGCAAATATGGCAACTTTTCAACTTTTTCAGCGTGATTGCTCACTATTCTTAATTATTTTTGTAGTCTTGTTTACTCGTTTGCAACGATGAAATTTTTAGAAAAATACCTTGCGCAAAAATCAAAACTCGGCTTGGCGTTTAATGCCGTGGTTATTTTGCTTGCCGTACTTATAATGATTCCGCAAACGCGGAAGGTAACCACTTCTATGATGCTGAGAATGACCATTTTCGCCTATCAGCCAACATTGCTTGCCAAGCCTATTCCGTTGCAGGAGGGCGTGGACCAATGGCAGCTGTGCTCGCTTAAAGGCGACACTTGCCGATTGTCGGATTTTGCCGGAAAGGTTACCATTATTAATTATTGGGCGTCGTGGTGTCCGCCGTGCGTGGCCGAAATGGGGCAGTTTGAGCAGCTTTACGCTGACTATTCCGACAAGGTCAACTTCTTGTTTATCAGCAACGAAAAACGTTCCGATATTGTCAAATTTCAAAAACGAAAGAACCTGAATATACCTATATATCAGGCTATTAAATATTATCCGCAGCAATTCTCTTCAAATACACTGCCTGTCACTTTTATAATCGATGCCGATGGCAACATTATGATGCGAAAATCTGGAATCGCACAGTGGAACGGTCAGAAAATGAGAAAGATACTTGATGCGATGATAGCTAAAAACGATAACTAAAACGATGACGCTAACACTAACGCTAAACTTCTAAATTCGTAATTCAAAACTATGGCTCTCAATTACATTTGGATAGGATTTTTTGTGGTGGCCTTTGTTGTGGCTCTTGTGCGGATGCTGTTTATGGGCGACACCGAGATTTTTTCGGCAATGGTGAGCAGTACATTCGATATGGCCAAAACGGGTTTTGAAATTTCGTTGGGACTAACGGGTGTTATGACGCTGTGGCTTGGCCTGATGCGGATAGGCGAGAAGGGCGGTATGATTCAGATTTTCTCACGCGTCATGGGGCCGTTTTTCCATAAACTTTTTCCTGAAATCCCTGCCGACCATCCTGTCAACGGCTCAATAATGATGAATCTGGCCGCTAATATGCTCGGCATCGACAATGCCGCAACACCGCTTGGATTGAAGGCGATGAGCCAGCTTCAGGAGTTGAATCCGAAGAAAGATACGGCATCGAACTCGATGATTATGTTCCTGGTACTCAATACTTCAGGCTTAACGCTGATACCGGTTAGCATAATGGTTTATCGTGCTCAAATGGGCGCCGCCGACCCGTCGGATGTTTTTATTCCGATATTGATTGCAACATTTTTCAGCACTGTGGCCGGTATCTTGGCGGTGTCGATATACCAGAGAATCAATCTGTTCAATAAAGTTTTTCTTGCTTATTCCGCAGTGTTCACGCTGATAATCAGCGGATTGATTTGGTATTTTGTCAGTTTGCCGCGCGAGCAGGTTGGCGCGCAGTCGTCGCTTATGGCAAACATCATTTTATTTCTGATTATCATTTCGTTCATATTATTGGCCGTGCGGCGCAAAGTGAATGTGTATGAGGCGTTTATCGAAGGCGCGAAAGACGGGTTCTCGACAGCGGTCAAAATCATTCCGTATCTTATTGCGATACTTGTCGGGGTGGGAGTTTTCCGCACATCGGGCGCGCTTGACTATCTGATGCACGGACTCGGTTCGCTTTTCTCGCTAATTGGCTTCAACACTGAGTTTGTCGATGCTTTGCCTACAGCCTTTATGAAACCGCTGAGTGGCTCTGGCGCGCGCGGAATGATGATTGACACAATGAACACATTTGGCGCCGACTCGTTTGCAGGCCGTCTTGCTTGCTGTTTTCAAGGCTCGACAGATACTACATTTTACATTCTTGCCGTTTATTTCGGCAGTGTGGGCATCAGCAAAACGCGCCATGCGGTTGTCTGCGGCTTGTTGGCCGATTTGGTGAGCATTGTGGCGGCAATTTCGGTTGCGTATATCTTCTGGGGGTAAATGGCTGATTATAAATGAGAAAAATCATCATATTGATATTGTCGATATTGATTCCGGGTTTGGCGAGTTCAGAACCGATAGGAGTGTCCATGGCTCGTCAAATAGCTGAAAATGTTATTGGTAGCACACTTAAATCGACATCGGCGCTTGAACTCAAACATGTTGGCGTAATCAATGGTGACACCCTTTTCTACATCTTTGCCGGTGCCGACGGTGGTTTTGCCATAATCTCAGCCGATGATGCGGTGCAGCCTGTTTTGGGCTATTCCAAGACTTCGCCGGTTTGCGAGGTGTCGGCAAACAAATCGTTTGCAAGTCAGTTGGACCGATATGCCGAGATAATATCAATCAAGAAGAAAGCAGCTGTGCGAAGCCGCCGCGAGATGAGCGCGAGACGGTTGTTCGCAGAGTCTGATTCTGTTGTAATCGATTCAGTGCCAGTAGATTCTGTTATGGTTGATACGGTTTTAGTCGATTCTATTCCTGTCGATACAATTGTTGTCGTCGATACGATTAAACCTATCCAGCTAATCACTTCTACATGGGGGCAAGATTCTCCTTACACGGATTCGTGTCCTACGTATGTTGGGTGCGTGGCGGTGGCGATGGGGCAGATTATGCGCTTTCATAAATGGCCGGAAAAAGGGCGCGGTTGGCACAAATATATTCCGTACGAGAACCCCGAATATGGATGGTTGTCGGCCAATTTCGGCGCCACAACATATAAATGGGATAAGATGCCCGACCGTCTTCGTATCCGTAGCTCGATTGCAGAAAAACGCGCTGTTCAGCAGATGTTGTATCATGTTGGCGTTGCTGTCAATATGTCGTACACCGAGGATGGTTCCGGCTCGTCAGAATATACTGCGGCGATGGCTCTATGCGCCTATTTTAATTACAATCATGAAACCATGAAGGTTTGTGCCGCTGATAAATACACTGCAGAAGATTGGATTGCGCTAATAAAATCGGAGATAGATGCTGGCAGGCCGGTTCTTTATACGGGCTCGTCGTCCGACGAAGGTCACGCGTGGGTTGTCGATGGTTATGACGGCAACTCGTATTTTCATGTTAATTGGGGCTGGGACGGAGACTTCGACGGTTACTTCGCGCCGGACAATATGCTGTTAGGAACGACTTATTATACAGCTGATAATACCGCTGTTATAGGTATTCAGCCTTCCAATGATGTGCCGATGTTGTGGACTATGCAGTCGACCGGATTTTCGTCAGATTATCGTGGAATAACTAACATCTCTGCAATTGACAATCTGACAGCCTGGGCTGCGGCGTACGATGGCGAGCAAGGCGGACAGTGTATGGATTTCTGCAGAACAATCGATGGCGGAGAGTCGTGGGAGGGGAAGACCATAAAAATATCCGGGTACAAAAATTACTCAATATCAATGATTTCGGCAGTCAGTGCAAACGAGGCTTGGGCGGCGGTTTATGTCTGCACAAACTCGCGAACGCTGACGGGCGGAAAAATTCTGCATACAACCGATGCCGGCAATTCGTGGGAGATACAGGCGTCGGCTTCGTTTAGTGGCAGCAAGGCGTTTCCTAACATTGTCCATTTTTGGGATTCTCGCAATGGCGTGTGCATTGGCGACCCCAACGGCGGTTATTTCGAGATTTACACTACAACCGACGGTGGTGCCAATTGGAAGCGTGTGCCTTCGTCGAACATTCCGGCAAACAAGACTGACGAAACCGGAATTGTGGCTTATTATTCGGTTGTTGGCGACAATGTGTTTTTCAGCACAACCAAAGGCCGGCTCTATCGTTCGGCCGACCGCGGGGCGACATGGACAGTGGCGCAGACACCTCTGACAGATTGTTTCATCCTCGCATTCCGCAATGCTAAAACTGGCGTGATAAAGGGTTTGAAAGATGATAAATTCCTTGCATATCAGACATTTGACGGAGGCGATACATGGAACGAACTTGGCGCGCAACCTAATTTCTATCCGTCGGGTTTGGCTTACATTCCTAATACCGATACGTTGATTTCGGTAGGTGGCTATGTTGATACCGATGTCAATTACTGTGGCATTTCGTACAGCGTCGACGATGGTCGTACGTTTACTGATTTTGCTGATATTTACAGCGATTTGGACCTATATACTGCAGTGGTAGCCTCACCCGATGGCAAAGGCTTGTGGGCTGGTGCTTATGGTTTTGGCAAGTATTTTGGAGGAATGTACCATCGTGGCGATTTGCCGTTTAATTTGCATAACACTGATGTTGCAGATTATAAGGCAGATACAGGTTTGCAAGTTTCAGTTTACCCCAATCCGACAACTGATTATGTGATGTTGGCAGGTGCCGATAAAGCTGATGTTGTGATATATAACGCATTGGGAAACATTGTGTTACGCGCTGATAATTGTATGGCGGGTAATCCGATTGATGTGTCGAAGTTGTCAGCAGGCTTGTATTTGGTGCGAGTTCTGACTGGCAGTGGCGTGTCGGCTTTGCGGCTAATAGTTGAATGATTTATGCAAATAGCTTGAAATGAATTTGTTAAAACAGATATTCGGCAACGCGATAATCAAGAATTTGAGTTATTTGGTTACGGGCACGGCGTTGGCGCAGGTGCTGATAATCTTGTTTCAACTCATTTTGCGGCGCATTTACACACCTGCCGATTTTGGCGCTTTTGCCGTGTATATGAGCATTATAGGCATTATTGCGGTTATTGCGTCGCTGCGCTACGAGCAAACAATCATTCTGCCCGCTGACGACAACAAAGCCTACAACTTGCTCTATCTTTCGTTCGGTATCGGACTGATAATTAGCGTGTTGACGGCCGTTTTGCTTTTTGTTTTCAAGCAGCCGTTTATGCGGCTTATCAATTTTCCCGAAAAATATTCGTATTGGCTTGCGTTTGTGCCGCTGTCGCTGCTGTTATTGGCAATATATCAGGCACTTAACTATTATTTGATACGCATTAAACAGTTCAAACTGTCGGCGTCGAACAAGGTTGAGCGCCGCATTGCCGAAGGTGTAACGCAAACAGTTTCAGGCTATTGCGGCAATCAAACTGGACTTGTTTTCGGCGACATTGCGGGGCAGTCGGTCAACGCGCTGGCGGCTGGAATCAAGGTGCACAAGTTTGTCAGCGGGCTGAAACTCTCGTGGGCGACCATAAAAAATGTGGCGGCCGAATACCGCAGTTTCCCGCTGCAGAACAGTTTCGCGGCGTTCCTGAACGCTTTGAGCCTGCTGCTGCCCACCATTTTCATAAACCGCCTGTTCGACGAGCAAACCACAGGCCTGTTCGACCTTGCGCGGATGCTGATGATTATGCCGCTGTCGCTCGTCACCACGTCGATGGGGCAGGTGCTGGTGCAGCGGTTCACCGAACTGCGCAACCGCCGCGAATCAATCCGCCACGACTTCTGCCGCATTGCCGCGCTGCTGGCCGTTTTGGCGCTGGTGTTCGCTGTGGTGGCGTTCTTTTTTGCGCCGTCGCTACTGGCGATGATTTTTGGTGAAACTTGGCGAGAATCAGGCGTTTACGTGCGGATAATGGTCTGGGCGTTCGCGTTCAAATTCGTGGTTTCGCCGTTCAATATGGTGTTCACGGCGTTCGAGAAAATCGGGCGACTCTCGGTTTGGCAGACAATCTATTTCCTGCTGATTTTCAGCCTGATATTTATTCCCGTGAACAATATTTACGGATTTTTGCATTGTTATTTGGCTGTCGAGTTGTTCAGTTACGCCATTGTCGCGCTGATGACTTTGAAGGTCGTCCGTGAATATGAAAAATCGATAGCCGATTGATTATGAATGTTTTATATCTGACCGAAGATTACATTGGCTCGCGGGTGCACCATAATCTGTGTCGCTCGATTGTTGAGGCTGACAGTCAGATAGATATGACCCTTTTTGCGTTCAATCGGCCAAATTATCCTTTGCGCGATTTGCGCCCCACTTACGATGGTCGCAACTACCGCCTTGTTGAGTCTGATTTCGATGGCAACTTGCTGATGTACAGAACGTTGTTTCCATACAAAATTCGTTGCAAATACCGCCAACTGACGCAAAAAGCCGACATTGAGCACACCGATTTGATTGTCGCAAGCACCTTGTTTTCCGATGGCGCGGTGGCTTACAAACTTTGGCAAGAGCGCCAAATCCCTTACGTGGTGGTTGTCCGCGGCACCGATGTCAATCTCTATCTGCGTCGAATGCCGCACCTATATCGCATTGGCCGACAGATAGTTAAGAATGCTCAAAAGGTGATTTTTGTGTCCCCCGTGCAAAGGCGGCAATTCGAGAAATCGTTGGCATTCAGCCGATTGGCTGTCAAACTGCAATCGAAACTGACAACCATAACCAACGGAATCGACCAAAT
>JAFZKK010000112.1 GCA_017551905.1 Salinivirgaceae bacterium | reverse complement strand
ATATTTTCCAACTTCAGCACCACTGTCGAAGCCTGTTTAAATCCTTCTTCCAGTTCACCTGCCAAAGTGTTGCTTTTAGTTGTTACACAATATTTAAAATCGGCCACAACGGGGCTGCCATTGAATAACACTATGGCGTCAGCACTCGTACCATCGTTCAATTCGGGCAAAAACACAACATTTTCGCCAAAGGCATTAATGTCTTCGGCCATTTGTCTGATACCCGTCCACGTTTTGTGTTGACTGCCTTTGTGATTTGGAAAAGCAACCGTTTTAGCCTTTTCTGTTTCAAAAAGTAATTCAGCCCTGCCGTCGTTCAAAATTTCATCGAACAGTCGTAGTTTGTTTTTTAAGTCGCGCCGTGCGTTCAAATGCTTGACCACAATTGCCGAAAAAGGGTCGAAAGCCACAAACACGGGCTGCTCGGCAGGCGTTTCCATTTGTTGGATTTTCTGTTCCATACCGCCAAAAATAACATTTTTTGCGTTTCGGATACCTGACAACAAACGTGCGCGTCATTATCAACACGGACGCACACGCCACGTCCCTAACAATATTTAAATTTCTCTTCCAACACAGGCAGAATATCGCAAAAATTGTTCTGCAGGGGCAGCATTGTGTCGAACATAAAACGGAACATTTCGGGCCAGACGGCGCGGTTGTGGAAGTTCAGGTCGGTGCGCTCGCAGTAGGCGCGCATTACGGGTTTACCCACGGCAAGTTTATGATTGTCAGTCCAATGCAGCGGTGCGGGAAGGTCGGTTTCCAAAATGGGCGCGTACTTTTGCAACTCGGCGTAAATGGCTTGACGGCGGCTCTCGCTACGCGCGTTCACCTCAATCACGGTGCGAATCCACTTGCAGTCAAGGTCGAATTTGAGTTCGAGCCCCTTGATTCCAGTTTTGTAGAGCATCCACTCGACGGGCGTTTTCAGCGCAACCGACTGACACAGAGTATAGTTGGAAAACCCGTTCCAAAAATCGGTCATCAGTTGCTTGGCCTCGTCGCGGCTATACATTACGCGAGCGGATATACTCCCACGACAGATAATTCTCGTAGGTCATGCAAACCTGCGAAGCAAACTCATTTGCGGTTTTCAAGGCCGGAAGCCAATCAACATGTTCGTCGTTCACAACATTCTGTATCTGTGACATTTGCGTCAGTTGGTACACCAAACCCGACGTGAATGTGTCGCCCGCGCCAATGGTGCTCACCGACTGTATCTCGCAGCCGTTGACATGCGTGTTACCCTCCTTCGAATATTGTATCGCGCCGTCTTTTCCCTTGGTCATGATAAGCACCTTTGCGCCAAGCGAACTCACTTTGTTCCAGGCCTCGCTGCCATCGGTCGTCTTGAATATCGTCTCAACATCTTCGTCCGATGCCTTGACAAGATGCGCAAGCGACACGCAGTCTTCGATATACGGCATAAGTTGCGCCAAACGCGGCTTGTCCGAAGCCCTGAAATTAGGGTCGTAAATCAACAACGCACCACTCGATTTGGCCTTCTGCAAGAAGCGTTTCAGCACATCGTGGGCGTGGCTGTTGAGCGCGAAAAACGAGCCGAAGATGACCACATCGTTACGATGAATGTTGGGGAACATCATCTGCCTGTAATCGTCCAAATCGTCTTTATAGAACGTGTAATGAGCCTTGTTCTGTTTGTCGAGATGGGCAAAAGCCAGATTGGTTCGCACCTTGTCAGTCAGGAAGATATAGTTTGCGCCGACATTGTTCTGGGCAAGAAAATCGAGAATGAGCCGGCCGTTCTGGTCAACCGACAAGTACGATATGTGGTTCACGCCCATACCCAAACGTCCAAGAGTGATAGCCGTGTTGAGCATTGAGCCGCCCGGTTTGGCGCGCATATTGTCAAAATCCTGAGTGATAATGTCCAATACTACTTCTCCCAATGTGTAAATCATAATCCCAAAATTTAATGTTCCAACGCCCCTTTACGCAATGCGCTGTTTTTTGTTTTTCGATTGGTCAATTTTTTAAAGGTTAGGGGGAAGAGTTTAGCGTTTAGTTACTCATTTCTAAACCCTTACCTCTAACCTCTTACCTTTTCTCACGCCAACTTCAAATCGCTGCAAATGCTTGCGATTTTGTCGTTCAGTTTTTCGGCAACAGCCTGATAGTCTGCGGCTTTTGCAAGCGGCAGTTTGGTGCCGATATAGAACTTGATTTTCGGTTCGGTTCCCGACGGACGGACAGAAATTATGGTGCCGTCGGCGGTAATGAACTGAAGGACATTCGATTTCGGCAGCGTGATTTCGGTTTCGGCCTTCGTCTTCAAATCGACGGCCTTGCCCAATTTGTAATCTTTAATGCAAACTACTTCAGAACCAGCCACTTGCTTCGGCGGGTTGCTGCGGAAGTCGGTCATCATTTGCTGAATTTCTTCGGCGCCCGATTTGCCCTTCTTCACAACGTTCACAAGTTTCTCGCGATAGAACCCGTAGCGCACGTAGATTTCGGCCAGAAGGTCGAACAGCGATTTGCCTTGGCTGAAGGCCCACGCGGCGGCCTCGGCAATCAGCGACGACGACATCACAGCGTCTTTGTCGCGCACGAAATCGCCGCAAAGGTAGCCGTACGATTCCTCGCCACCGCCAATGAACTGTTTCTTGCCCTCGTTGCGCTTAATGGCGTCGGCAATGAACTTGAAGCCCGTGAGCACATCGTAGTACTCAACGCCGAAATCTTTGGCCATTGCAGCCAGCAACTCGGTTGTTACTATCGTCTTGACAATAAACTCTTTACCTTTCAGTTTGCCGTTCTCTTTCCACTTGTTCAGAAGGTAGTAGATAAGGATTGAGCCCGTTTGGTTGCCGTTGAGCAACTCGAACTCGCCCTTGTTATTTTTGGCGGCGATACCAACGCGGTCGGCGTCGGGGTCGGTGGCGATAACTAACTCTGCGCCAGTCTGTTTGGCCTTCTCGATAGCCATTGCCATTGCGGCGGGCTCTTCGGGGTTCGGCGATTTGACTGTCGGGAAATTGCCGTCGCTAACATCCTGTGCTTCAACGTGAATGATATTCTCGAAACCGTAGTTTTTCAGGCTTGCGGGCACAAGGCGCACACCCGTTCCGTGAATCGGGGTGTAAACAATCTTCATATCCTTGTGCTTGGCAATAATCTCGGGCGACAGCGTAAGTGCTTTAATACGTTCAAGATACGGCTTATCGACATCCTCGCCGATAATGGTAATGCCGTCGTTGCCCTTGCCCCATTTCACCTCGTCGACCGAAGTGATTTTCTGCACCTCATTTATAATATTGGTGTCGTGCGGCGCGATAATTTGTGCCCCGTCGTCCCAATAAACCTTGTAGCCGTTGTACTCTTTGGGGTTGTGGCTCGCCGTGACAACCACGCCGCTTTGGCAGCCCAAATAGCGGATTGCGAACGAAAGTTCGGGCGTCGGGCGCAGTGAATCAAACAGATAGACTTTGATTCCGTTTGCCACGAAAATGCGTGCGGCAGCCTCGCAGAAGGTGCGGCCGTTGTTGCGGCTGTCGTGAGCCAGCGCCACCTTTATCTCTTTGCCTGCGAACTGTTTAAGCAAATAGTTGCACAAGCCCTGCGTGGCCATTCCAACGGTGTAGATATTCATTCGGTTGGTGCCAGCGCCCATAATGCCGCGCAAGCCGCCCGTGCCGAATTCAAGGTCGCGATAGAATGACTCAACGAGTTCATTCTCATCGTTTTCCATCATATACTTGACTTGTTTTTTCGTCTCGTCGTCGATTGACGCCGTGTTGAGCCACGCCTGCGCGCGCTGTTTGACGGTTTGTAATAAATCTGATTGCATATTATTTAATTTTTTCGGTGAATCGTTTAATCGGTGAATTGGCGAATCGTTAAATGGTGATTCGGACGCCATAATATGACGTCCCTACATTTGCCTTATCGCCTTTCCATTTTTCATTTTTAATTATTCATTTTTCATTTTCAACTTCTTTAACATAACATCAAGACTGTCAGTCCAATACGGGATTGTCAGGTTGAATTTCGATTTGATTTTCGATTTGTCGAGAACCGAAAATGCGGGGCGCGTGGCGGGTGTCGGATATTGCTCGCTGCGTATCGGATTTACCTTACAATCAATATTTTCGTGACGAAGAATGTGCTGCGTAAAGTCGTACCAACTGCACACGCCCTCGTTGGTGTAGTGGAACAGGTCGGTGTACGGCTTGGGCATTGCCTGCAACTGCGGCAGAATCTGCAGAATGGCGTCGGCCAAATCGTAGGCGTAAGTCGGGGTGCCCACTTGGTCGAACACAATGTTCAACTCGTCGCGCTCGGTGCCGTATTTTATCATCGATTTCACGTAGTTTTTGCCGTAAGTTGAATAAAGCCAGGCAGTTCTGATAACAATGGCGTTAATGTCGGAATAGAGAATCAGGTGCTCGGCCTCGCGCTTGGTTTTGCCGTACACCGAACTCGGAATTGGCACATCGTCCTCGTCGTAGGGCGTGTTTTTCTCGCCGTCGAACACGTAGTCGGTCGATATTTGGATAAGGAAGAAGCCATATTTGCCCGCCATCTCGACCAGCAAATCGACCGCAGTGGTGTTGAGTTTGAAGGCCAGTTCCTGATTCGTCTCGGCGGCATCGACAGCCGTGTAAGCCGAGCAGTTTATCAGAAAATCGAACTTGCCGTTGCGCTGAAAGAAACTGTTGAGCGCATCGACGTTGGTAATGTCCAAATCGGCCACATCGGTGAAAACATACTCGTAATCGGTGTACTTGGCCGCCAAATCGCGGATTTCGTTTCCCAACTGCCCGTTGGCGCCTGTGACTAATATTCTAAACTTCATATTCTGTTCGTTTCATAAACAAGTGGCTAAAATAGTCAATTTGGGATAAACGTTTTACTGCGTTGGGGCGAAAAATTTATAAACAATGGTGTTGAAATTAGGCACTAGGCAAAAGGCATTAGGTTGGGGATTGGGTGTTAGGTGTTGGTTTGGTAACATTCGTAAAATCGCATCGTCTTTCGGTTGTACTTAAAAAACAATTTTATGAAAAGAACATTTTTAGCATTTGCGATTTTATTGGTTCCCGCATTGCTTTTTGCGCAGGGAACAAACAACGACAACAGTTTGGATTACAAGATTTTCACAGGGCAATACGAAAAAGGCGCGGCGGAAATTCAGGAATTGTTCGGGCAACTTTTCGGGACGAAAGAGACGCTGCACAAGTTCGATACCTATTTCCATTGGTACAACGTGGCGCACGAGTACTCGCACTGCATTCTCGACTTTTACGGCAAAAGTGTCGGCAGTGTGCAGGAAGAGATTTTGGCGAACAAATTCGCCGTAAAATATTGGAAATCTGTTGGATTTGACGAAGAATTGACAAAGCTCAAAACGTTGCTCGAAGAGAGGCTTTCAACTTTCGCGAACCCCGTTCCCGAAGGCAAAACGTTTGAAGAGTGGTACTCGGAAATATGGGGCTCGTCAAAACTTATGGAAGTGTCGGTTTACGGTTATTTGCAGTTTAAAAGCGTGCTTATTGCAATGGAAGACGACGGCGATTTAGAATCGTGGTTCTCGGCCGTCGGCATTGACGGATTTGCTTGTCCGAAAGATTATAAGTCAGGCAAATATCCCGTAACAGCTGATTCGGCAATCAAATATTTGAACGACTTGCAAGGTTTCTTCAAAAGTTCGGGATTCAAGGTTCCCGCCGTGGGCATTGAGTTGGTTGACGACCCTATGACGCAGTGTTCGAGGAAATTGTAGTTGCGCCTTCCTTTAGCGATTTCAAGTGACAAATCTTTATTTATCAAATATTTGCACAATTGGGACAGTCTTCACGTTTAGATTGTTTGTAGGATATTTGTATATACCAACCTGACGAAGTTTTTTGTTTCTTGGTACTCGTACTTTTTCGCCATCATAATAGTATTTTCCTTCGTCATTGACAAACAAGTAAATAGCTTCGTATTCGTCATCCATTGCTAAAGCTGCACTATCATCAAGTACTTGAATAACAGTAAAATCTACTTTGTTTATAATTTCACCTGGCTCATCGAACCAAATTGTGTTGTTATCATCGGCAGCTCTCACCAAAAAGAGACCTAAAAACGTTAACGCAACACCTACGATAACTCCAATAATAAAAATCAAAAACTTTTTCATAATCAATTCTTTATTTAATTCAATGGCTAAAGTTAACAATAATTATCAATCGAATCTTCACCTTCCCATTTTAATCCTTGCATTTCGGTAAAACGTTTTTTGGCACCGTTTTCTTCAAAGAAAAGTTTCACACTTTTGTGAATATACTGACCACCAGAATGATAAATTTCCACCAAGCTATAAGGTTTGAGCGCATCTATCGCAGTGTTTTTTGAAACAACCAAAATCGCAGAATTGTTTTCAATCAGCACTTTATCGAGAATCACGTATGCACAATATTGGTTTATCGAAAACACGCCACCACGTTTCATTTGATTAT
>JAFZKK010000111.1 GCA_017551905.1 Salinivirgaceae bacterium | reverse complement strand
TATGACGCGGTGGCGGCGGGAATGGTTGCGAGTGGGCAGAATTGGTTTTGGTATATTCGAGTGCTAAATGAACCAAAAACTCATCGATTTAGCAATCAAATCACGATTCGAGTGCTAAATCAAGTATTTTTATCGAGTTTTAGCAGTGGAATAGTTCTGATTAGAAATTATCGTTGTTACAGTTGATAAGGTCGAAGAACATCAGGCGTGTTTCAAGTTTAACGGGCTGTTCGCCTTCACGGTCAATGATGTTGCGGTATTTCTTCTCCTGCTCTTCGGAACTGAAAAAAAGTGTAAGACCGCACCGCTCGTAGAACTGAATAAGCCCCGGCTCGTTGTAAGCATCAACAATCAGGAAACGACAGCCCGATTTGTTGTTCTCACTGCTGAACCACGCCTTAACATACTCGATTATCTGCGGACCAAGATGCAGATGCTGATAATGGACATCAACTCCAAGACGGCCAAGCAATACGGCAGGGAAATTCTGTCCCGACTTCTCTGTGTCAACTTCCGCGCCTATCACATCGCGGCGCCGCCAACTGATATGGCGGGTAAAAATGCTTGCGTTGGCAACAGTGATGGCACCAACAATGTGCTGTGGTGTTCCATCGCAGAAAAAGTAGGTTTTCCCGAACATTTGCTGCTGATTCTTCTCCACATCATAGTAAAAGAAATTGTTAATGTCCTCGCGTCCGCAGTCAAAACGCCGAATGCAATCTGTTGGAACATCTTTCAACGGAAGCCGAAGACAATCGTAGATATTCATACGATTTATTTCTTGTTGCTCTTAAGACTTTCGTAATATCTGCGTGTGTTTTCTTCTATACGACGAAGCATTTCGGGGGCATTGGGGTTGTATTGCGAGCCGCGCATATACTTCGCGTTGTATTCGGCCATACGCTCAAACCGTTCGGCAACCTCGCCGGTCAGTACAGGAACGTGTGCAATTGGTAATGCCATAATCAATCTGTCATTAAATGTTTTATGGCTTCAAAAATACAATGTTTTACCGAAAAACAATTAAAAGTTACCAAAAAAGGCGGAACACTCCGCCCCGCCTTTCAAAATTCCTTAATCCTCAAAATCACAAACACTTCCCAATCCTCTTCAACGCCTCAACGCTACTCTCGTGCGAGCCGAAGGCGGTGATGCGGATGTAGCCCTCGCCTGCCGCGCCAAATCCAGCGCCAGGTGTGGTAACTACCTGTGCCTCACGCAGCAAGCGGTCGAAAAAGTTCCACGAGCCGATGCCGTCGGGGGTGCGCACCCAGATGTACGGCGCGTTTTGTCCGCCGAACACTTTCAGGCCATATTGTTCAAGTCCCTGCCTGATAATCTTTGCGTTATCCATATAGTAGGCGATGGTGGCGCGAACTTGCCGCTGACCTTCGGGACTGAAAACGGCCTCCGCACCGCGCTGCGACACGTACGACGCGCCGTTGAACTTTGAGCATTGGCGGCGGTCCCAAATGGCGTTGAGCGCCACACGATGTCCGTTCAATGAGTTGACTGTCACCTCGTTAGGAATGATTGTGTAGCCGCAGCGTGTTCCCGTGAAGCCCGCCGTCTTCGAGAAACTGCGGAACTCGATGGCGCACTGTCGCGCCCCGTCAATCTCGTAAATTGAGTGCGGAATGTCGGCGTCTTGTATAAATGCCTCGTATGCAGCGTCGTACAGAATCAGGCAATCGTTCTTCAATGCGTAATCGACCCAACGCTGAAGCCCCTCACGCGTGATGACCGCGCCCGTGGGGTTGTTCGGGAAACAGAGATAGACCACGTCGAGTTTGGTTGCCGGAATGTCGCCCATAAAGCCGTTGGCCTCGTTGCACGGAATGTAACTGATTTGACGGCCGCTCATTGTGTTGGTGTCAACATAAACGGGATAGACCGGGTCGGTGACGCCCACAAGGTTGCCCGCCGCCAGAATGTCGCCAATGTTGCCCGTGTCGCTCTTTGCGCCGTCGCTGATGAACACCTCTTCGGGTGTCAGGCTGATGCCGCGCGGTGTAAAGTCGTGGGCTATAATGGCTTCAATCAAGAAATTGTAGCCGTGTTCAGGTCCGTAACCGCGGAAAGTCTCGCTGTGGGCGCACTCGTCAACGGCGCGGTGCATAGCCTCAACAACGGCCGGCGCCAGCGGCTGCGTGACGTCACCAATGCCCAACCGGATGATGTCGGCCTGCGGATTGGCCTCTTTGTATGCCGCCACACGCTTTGCAATCTCCGCAAAAAGGTAGCGGTGCTGTAGTTTCAAGAAATTTTCGTTTATGTATGCCATTGTTGTGATGTTTAATCGGTTAATTGGTGAATCGTTTAATCGGTGTTGGGTGTTAGGTATTAGGTGTTGGTAAAGGTTTAATGTTTAGCGCTTCGCTGTTTAGAAAGTTGAGTTTCTAAACCTTCTCGACCTTCTAAACCGCCTCAACCCTTCATTTTTAATTGTTCATTGTTAATTTTTCATTTTCAATCCTTCACGCATTCAATCCTTCAATCCTTTAATCAATCTCAATCTCCCCCTCAAACACCGTTGTTGCCGTGCCAGTCATTAGCACGTGGCGGGTGGCGGGGTTCCAGTTGATGTGAAGCGAGCCGCCGTCCATTTGAATGGTGCAGTTGTCGGCGTCGGTTAGGTCGGCAAGAGCGGCGGCTACGGCGGTGGCGCACGCTCCAGTGCCACAGGCTTGTGTGATGCCGCTGCCGCGCTCCCATACGCGCATTCTGATATGCTGACGGTCGATAATTTCGGCAAACTCAACATTGGTACGGTTGGGGAACATTGGGCTGTACTCAAGTTCGGCACCCACTTCGGCCACGGGCGCAAGTTCGGCGTTCGGCACCAAAAGCACCAGATGCGGGTTGCCCATACTGATGGCCGTGCCGTTGAAAATGTGTCCGCAAGCCTCAACTTTCTCGCCCACAAGCAAATGCTCCTGACCGCCCAACCCAATGACACCCATTGGGGCGCCCTCGCCCATATCAACGGTCACGGTATCGACATTGCCCGCGGCGTCAAGGTTCAGACGGATGATTTTGATGCCCGAAAGTGTTTCAAGACGGATTTCGGTCAGGTCGGTTATATGCTTGTCGTGCAGATATTTGCCAATGCAGCGCGACGCGTTGCCGCACATTAGCGCCTCCGAGCCGTCGGCATTGAAGATGCGCATACTGAAATCGGCCACTTGCGAGCCGCCGATGAGCACCAGGCCGTCGCTGCCGATGCCCGTGTGTCGGTTGCTCCACGCCACCGACAGCGCCGACGGATTGGGCAACTCGCGCTCACGCACGTCAACGTAAATGTAATCGTTGCCCAGGCCGTGCATTTTGGTGAATGGAATTTTCATTGTTGTAATACTTTATAATTCGCACAGATGACACAACCCCTATCGGGGACACAGAGTTTCACTGTTTTTTCAATCTGTCATCGTTCGTACTATTTATTTTACACTTTCAAATTATCACGGTGCAAAAATCAACATTTTATTACAAACAACGACCAAAATATGATATTTAGATTTTGAATTACGAGTTTTTATTACGGATTGGAAATACGAAGTCATTGGGACAAAACAGCAAAAGCGGGACAATCCGCCCCGCTTTTGCTATACATAACCTCAAGTTTATGAACTAAATGTTTTTCAAATCTCGTTGTTCCACAGCGCTTTAAAAAAGTCTGTTACATAATACAACTCCACATCACCGCTGCGTCGGCTGATTCTGTCGCGTGTCACAAGAATCTGTTTCACGCTCGGATGCTCTTTGGCAAATTCGGTAAGTCCTTTCTTGTGGCTTGGCTGGACGTTATCCGTCGATTTAATTTCAATAGCAACACGGGCTTTACCGATGACAGCATCAACTTCGATATTATCGTATGTATGCCAATAAGTTAATTCTTCATCGCTGTTCGAATATCCTAAATAAGCCACAATCTCCTGAATCACAAGATGTTCGAAAGCGTGCCCATATTCGGGGGTTTTGGGTGCAAGATGATGCCGTCCTGTCAAGTAATTGGCAATGCCGACATCGAAGAAATAGAATCTTGATGCTTTGGTGAGCTTCCGCTTAATAACGTTTCTGTAAGGTGGCACCTCAAACCCCAACAATGTCTCGCACAAAATTTTGTAATACGCCTTGACCGTGTTGGCTGCCACGCCGCAGTCAGTTGCAACATTCTCATAATTAAGCATTTCACCGTCAGATATTGCGGCAATTTCAAGGAATCGGGTAAAATCGTCAACGTTTTGCACGGCGGCTTCTTCAACAATCTCTTCTTTAATGTAGAGTTCTATGTACGATTTGAGTCGGTTTCGGGCATTCGCAACCAAATAGTGCCTCGGAATCAAGCCGTTCTGTATGGCTCGGTCAAGGTCGAAATCGGGAATTTCGGCGCTGACCAACGGATAGAGCGTTTCAGGTATGGCACGGCCACCAAGATTGTTCGCACCACGTTTTTTCAACTTACGGGCGCTTGAGCCGCTCAAAATGAAAAACAGCCCTTTGTTCACCATCAGCCAATGAACCTCGTCGAGCAAATCGGGCACTTTCTGAATTTCGTCCACAATCACCAGAGTTTCAGGGCTATACTTTAGCAGACTCTCCCGAAACTCTTCAGGGTGACGTTGAAAGCGGTTTCGCAGTTCCGAATTCAGAAGGTCGATATAGACAGCCTTTGGGAATCGCTCTTTCAGAAGGGTGGATTTTCCAACCTGACGGCCACCGAACAGGAACATTGCCTCGTCAAGGCGGTTTTCAATTTCAAATATTCTATGATACATAACTCAACAAAAAATCGCAACACAGTTGCATATATTCTTAAAAAATCCGCAACGCCATTGCGGATTTTCTTAAAATATCCGCAACAACAATGCAAACATAGCAAAGTTTATTTGAATAAAAACATTGGAATCGAATTTGAAGTTAAATTTTTGTTAAAAACTTTTGTCTTTGAAAATCAAGTATTTGCGTTGATACACAATAATATATAGGCATCTCTGTTTCAAATTTTGTTCCTACTTTTGGCGTATGGGTTCGGCGATTGGCGTCAACCTTAACTCAATATTTTTTCAAATGAACAAGATTTATTCCGACCCCATCAACAAGGTGAATTCGTTGGTCGGTGGCATCGAGAAAAATGCCGAAAAGTTGAAGTCGAAGGGCATTTCGACTGACGTGCAAAAACTTCAGAAGGCCGTTCAGCAAATGACCGAAGCGGCGCAAAATCAGGAAGCGGCCGAATTGGCGCTTGGTCAAGCGCGCAGCGAGGCGCACTCGCAGTTGAAAACGCTGAAAGTGCTGTACGAAGAGGCGAAAATGTCCATCAAAACCCATTTTGCAATGGAACAATGGGCGACCTTCGGCATCCCCGACAAGCGTTAGTCGGTTCAAACAGAAAAGAAGGGTGCTGCGGCATCCTTCTTTTTCTATCCTTCTTATTTCCAATCGGTTTTAAAACAAAAATTATGTCACAGAATCATTTTCAACATTTAGTTTATGCGTTTATCACGGTTTTTATAACTGTTCACGCATTTGTGTTTTATAGTTTATATGTGATTGAAGGCGAGAGCCTTATGCAAGCAAGTCACACTAATTCGGTGTTACAGGCAATCAATGGTCAGGGGGGTGTTTATATGCTTGGCGGATTCCGTCCGATTTGGTTGGTTATTCTTGTCGAAACGGTAATTGCTTTTGTGCTTGCCACGGCAATGGGCAGCCCGTTGGCGTTCCGCTTGGCCAGCCGCAAGTTCGACCCACGCCGCAATCACCCAATGATATTCGAGTCGGCTATTATTTCGGCCACCGTCTGCCTTATGTGCCCGCCAATGAGCCTGATTGCCGCATTTCTGTATTATCCTTATTATGAAGGGTTTGACGCAATTACACTTTTATGCCATTGGTTCAAACTTGTATGCTTTAACTTCCCATTCGCATATTTTTCGCAAATGTTTTTCATTCAACCATTTGTGCGATTTGCCACCCGTCAGTTGTTTCCCGCCGACATTGCGAAACGCAACGTCCGAAACCAGAGCAAAACCGTCAAACCCACCGACGAAACTGAAGTCATTGCCGACATTATTATCCGTGAAAATGAGATAGTTGCCAATAGCTGATACAAAAAAAGCGGGACAACAATCCGCCCCGCCTTTGCTAATCATTCTATTACCACAGAAATCACGGAATTTTCAACATAAATTTCCGTGTGTTTCGTGTGTTCCGTGGTTCAATCATTATTTCCGCAAGTAACTGTCCACCTGCGCTGCCACCTCGCGGCCGCTTGCAATGGCGCGGACCACAAGGCTTGCGCCCGATTTGGCGTCGCCTGCAAGGAAGACGTTGGGCGCGTACTGCGGGTGTTCGGGTTTCAGGAAGCCCATTGCCAGAAGCACCATATCGCACTCAATCACCTCTTTGCGGCCTGTGGCCTTCATTTGCGGACGACCGCCGTCGGGTGCGGGAAGCCACTCAACCTCCTCAACCTCGACGCCCGTCAACTCGCCTTTGGCGTTGCCGATGAAGCGGTTCGATGTCAGGCACCAGCGGCGCTCGCAGCCTTCCTCGTGACTTGTGGTGGTTTTCAGAATCACGGGCCACCACGGCCACGGCGTTGCGGGGTTGCTGCCGACGGGCGGTTTGGGCATAATCTCAATCTGCGTCACGCTCACAGCGCCCTGACGGTGGCAAGTGCCGATGCAGTCAGAGCCAGTGTCGCCGCCGCCAATCACAAGCACGCGCTTGCCTTTGGCCGAGACGGTCTCCGCGTCGGTGAATTTCTTGCCAGCCAGCCGCTCGTTTTGCTGCGACAGTATCTGCAAGGCGAAATAGACGCCCTTCAAGTCGCGGCCTTCAATCTTCAAATCGCGAGCCACGGGGGTGCCAGTGGCCACCACGTAGGCGTCGAAACCAGTGGGCAGTTGGTTCATATCAATGTTGGTATCGAACTGAAATTCAATACCTTCCTGCCGCATAAGATTGGTGCGACGCGTTACAACGTACTTATCGAGTTTGAAATTCGGAATGCCGTAGCGCAGAAGGCCACCAGCGTCGCTGCGGCGGTCGAAAACGGTGACGGCATAGCCGCGTTTGTTGAGTTGCACGGCGGCCGACAGTCCCGCAGGACCAGCGCCGATGACGGCCACTTTTTTGCCATTGCGTGCATATTGCTTCGGCGTTACAAATCCCTCATTGAAAGCCTTTTCAATTATCGAGCACTCGTTCTCACGGATTGTCACAGGCGCGTCGATGCAGTGGTTGAGCACGCAGCCCTTCTCGCAGAGCGCGGGGCAGATGCGGCCCGTGAATTCGGGGAAGTCGTTGGTGGCTGTAAGTATCTGATAGGCAAGCTCCCACTTTCCGCGATAGACGGCGTCCTGCCATTCGGGCTGTTTGTTGCCGAGCGGACAGGCCCAGTGGCAGAAGGGCACTCCGCAGTCCATACAGCGCGATGCCTGCAGCATACGGTTGCTCTCGTTGAGCGTCTGCTCCACCTCGCCAAAATCCGAAATACGCTCGTGAATCGGACGGTGTCCTGCCTCCTGACGCGGTACGGTCAGGAATGCTTTTGGATTTCCCATATCTCTATCCTCCTAATAATTCTCTTCTTGTTGAACATTTTCCATTTTTTTCTGCAATTGGCGCAGAGCCTCCTCGTGAAGCACGCGCTTGTACTCAATCGGCGTCACTTGAATAAAGTCGTCGATGTAGGCCGACCAGTTCTCAATCATTTGTTTGGCCAACTTCGAGCCCGTGTAGCGATAGTGTTTCTCGATGAGCGCGAACAGCTCGTCGCGGCGCGATTTCTCCTCAATCAGGCTCAACTCAATCATATCCATATTGCAGTAGTAGTCGAAGTCGTGGTTCTTGTCCCAAACGTAGGCCAGACCGCCCGACATACCAGCGGCGAAGTTCCTGCCAGTGGTGCCCAGAACAACCACGCGGCCGCCCGTCATATACTCGCAACAGTGGTCGCCAGTGCCCTCAACAACGGCTGTGGCTCCCGAGTTGCGCACTGCAAAACGCTCGCCCACGCGCCCGCTGATGAACACCTCGCCGCTCGTTGCGCCATACAGAATGGTGTTTCCAGCGATTATGTTCTCCGACGCCTCAAAAGTGGAAGTTGCTTGCGGATAGATACTTATGCGGCCGCCCGACAAGCCTTTGCCAACATAGTCGTTGGCCTCGCCCTCAAGCGAGAACGACACTCCCTTCATAAGGAAGGCGCCAAAGCTCTGTCCAGCCGAGCCGTTAAACTGCACATTGATAGTGTTTTCGGGCAGACCAGCCGCACGGTAGCGGCGTGCCACCTCGCCCGACAGCATTGCACCCACTGTACGGTTGGTATTCACAATGCCGTAACTCAAGCGCACAGGGCGCTGTTGGTCAAGGGCGCAGGCCGAATCGGCAATGATGCGGCTGTCGAGAGTGGTTGAGAAGTCACGCGGATTGTCGTGCTCCTTGTGCACTGCAGCGCTTCCGCCGATGTGCTCCAGAAGGCGGCTGAAATCCAGACCGCGTGTCTTGTCGGTGAACTTCGACTCGTCAATCTCAATCAAATCGGTGCGGCTGATGATGTCCTCAAACTTGCGGAAGCCCATTTGTGCCAGATACTCGCGCACCTCTTCGGCCAAAAACATATAATAATTAACAAGATACTCGCTCCGTCCCATAAAGCGCTCGCGCAGTTTGGGGTCTTGTGTGGCGACGCCCACAGGGCACGAGTTGGTGTGGCATTTGCGCATAAGCACGCAGCCCAAAACAATCAGCTGTGCCGTGCCGAATCCGAACTCGCCAGCACCCAGAAGAGCCATAGCCACAATGTCGCGGCCAGTCTTCAGCTGTCCGTCAACCTGAACCTCAACACCACCACGCAAGTTGTTCATTACCAGCGTTTGTTGTGTTTCGGCCAAGCCGATTTCAGGCGAAATGCCCGCATAGCGGATTGATGATGCAGGCGATGCGCCCGTGCCGCCTTCAGCGCCCGAAATGACAATCAGGTCGGCTTTGGCTTTGGCAACGCCAGCGGCAATGGTGCCCACACCGCTTTCGGCCACAAGTTTCACGCTGATTTTGGCCCGTGGGTTCACATTCTTCAGGTCGAAGATGAGTTGCGCCAGGTCCTCAATCGAGTAGATGTCGTGGTGCGGCGGCGGCGAAATGAGCGAGATGCCAGGAATCGAGTTACGCGTTTTGGCGATAATCTCGTTCACCTTGTAGCCAGGCAGCTGTCCGCCCTCGCCAGGTTTTGCGCCTTGAGCCACCTTAATCTGAATTTCGGTGGCGTTCACCAGATATTCGGCCGTAACGCCGAAACGTCCGCTCGCCACCTGTTTGATGGCGCTCGAGAGCGATACGCCGTCGTGGTCAGTGTAGAAGCGCTCGCTGTCCTCGCCGCCCTCACCAGTGTTGCTGCGGCTCTTCAGTTTGTTGAGCGCCAGCGCGATGGCCTCGTGAGCCTCCTTGCTGATGGCTCCGAACGACATTGCCGCGCCAATGAAACGCTTAACAATGTTTTCGGCAGGCTCCACCTCGTCGATTGAAATCGGGTTCTGTTTGAACTTGAAGAAATCGCGAAGGAAAAGCGGTTCGGGTTTGTTATCGATGATGCTTGTAAACTCTTTGAATTTCTTGTAACTGCCTGTGCGAGTGGCCAGTTGCAGAGTTGCAATGGCTTCGGGCGTCCAGGCGTGACGGATGCCGTCCTTGCGGAAGGCGAATTGGCCAACGTAAGGCAGCAGGCCGCTTGTGTCGGCGTCAGAGCCGAATGCCTGACTGTGCATACGCAGAGCGTCGGCAGCCACAGTGTCGAGTCCGATGCCGCCCACGGTTGACGATTGAGTACCGAAATACTCGCTCAACAGTTTGGTGCTCAAGCCGATAGGCTCAAAAATCTTTGCGCCGCGGTATGAGCGGATGGTGCTGATGCCCATTTTGCTCATAATCTTGAGCAGGCCCTTGTCGATGGCCTTGATATAATTGTGCTGCGCGGTCTCAAAGTCGAGATGAATCTCGTCGCGGCGAACAAGGTCGTCAATCACGGCGAAAGCCATATACGGGTTGATGGCGCTTGCACCGTAACCCAGCAGCAGCGCGGCGTGCATAACCTCGCGAATCTCGCCGCTCTCAACAATCAGAGCCGTCTGCACACGTTTCTTAATCGACACCAGATAATGGTGGATGGCGCTCACCGCCAGAAGCGACGGAATGGCCGCGTGACCTTCGTCGATATCCCTATCGGTCAGGATGATATAGTTGATACCGCGGTCAACCGACTGTTCGGCACGGCGGCAAAGGTCGGCAAGAGCCTCGCGCATACCCTCGCAGCCTTTTGATTTCTCGAAGACGATGGGCAGTTTTTCAGTGTTGAAGCCCTTGTAGCGGATGTTGCAAAGGGTGTCGAGTTCTGTGTTGGTGAGCACAGGCTGCGGCAGACGCACCATTTTGCAGTGCGACTCGTTTGGTGTCAGGATGTTCATTCCAACGGCGCCGATGTACTCCGTGAGCGACATTACAAGTTCCTCGCGGATTGGGTCGATTGGCGGGTTGGTAACCTGCGCAAACTGTTGGCGGAAATAGTTGAACAGCAGTTGCTGACGGCCCGAGAGCACGGCCAACTGCGTGTCGTTACCCATTGACGAAAGCGGCTCCTGCGCGTTCAAGCACATTGGCGTGATGGTGCGCTCGACGTCCTCGCGCGTGAAATCGAAGCAACGCAAGCGGCGTTGGAAATCGGGCACGGCGTTTTCAGCGTGGCGTCCGCTATGCAGTTTTGCAAGTTCTATACGGTTGGTTTGCAACCATTTGGTATAATCGCAGCCATCGGCAAGTTGTTGTTTGATGGTGTCGTTCGAGAAGATTTCGCCAGTCTCGCTGTCCACAATCAGAATCTTGCCAGGCTGAAGTTTTCCGTTCAGTTTTATTTTGTCGGCGTCGACGTGCAGTGTGCCAGCCTCCGAAGCCAAAATCAGACGGTTGTCGGTGGTGACCACATAACGCGCAGGGCGCAGACCGTTGCGGTCGAGCATACCGCCAGCGTAGCGGCCGTCGGTGAAGATGAGCGCTGCAGGACCGTCCCACGGCTCACTAAGAATAGAGTGATACTCGTAGAAGGCCTTCAGGTCGGCGCTGATGGGGTTCTTCTCGTTGAACGATTCGGGCACCATCATTGCCATTGCGTGCGGCAGCGTCATTCCCGAACGCACAAAGAACTCGAGCGCATTGTCGAACGACGCGCTGTCGCTCATATTGGGCTGAACAATCGGCGAGAAGTTACGCATATCGCCCAGCGCCTCCGACGAGAGAACGCTCTCACGAGCCTCCATCCAGCTGCGGTTGCCGCGGATGGTGTTGATTTCGCCGTTGTGAGCCAGCATACGGAACGGCTGCGCCAGCGACCACGTTGGGAACGTGTTGGTGCTGAACCTTGAGTGGACGAGCGCCAGACCGCTTGTAAAGTTGTTGTTGGCAAGGTCGGGGTAGTAATCGCGCAACTGCGACGGCGAGAGCATACCTTTGTACACAATCACGCGGTTCGACAGTGAGACGATGTAGAACCTCTCGTCCGAAATCTGCGACTCGATGCGCTTACGAAGCAGATAAAGTTCCGTCTCGAAACGTGCGGCGTCAGTCTCGCCAGTCACAAAAATCTGAACCACAGAAGGTTCGGTTGCCAGAGCGGCCTCGCCCAGAATCTCCGATTTAACAGGCACCTGACGTGTCTGCAGAAGTTTAAGGCCTGCCTTTTCGGTTTCTGCCTCGATGGTGGCCAAGTATTTGTCGGCCAGTGTCTTGTCTTTTGGCAGGAAGACCAATCCTGTGCCGTATTTCAGTCGTTCGGGAACGGCAATTCCCTGAAGCAGAATAAATTCGTGCGGAATCTGCAACAAGATTCCCGCACCGTCGCCACTCTTGTTGTCGGCAGCCTCCGCGCCGCGGTGCTTCATATTGTCGAGCACCGTCAGAGCGTCCTCCACCAACTGATGGCTTTTGTTTCCCTTAAGGTCGACGAGCAAACCCACGCCACACGCGTCGTGCTCATTCTCAAACCTATATAATCCTTTATTAATCATACCGCACTATGTTTTTTAATGGACAACAGACGACAGACATAAGACTACAGTCACTGTAGCATTGTCCTGTCAGCCGTCTGTTGTCCGTAGTCTGACGTCTTTAGTCTATAGTCTTAACTGATAAACAGCAACTCTCTGTATTTCGGCAGCGGCCACATATCGTTGTCAACCACTTCCTCAAGTTTGTCGATTGGCTTGCGGATGTCGAAGAGCGATTCGGCAATCTCGTGGTAAGCCTTCGCCTTCTTGTACTCGCAATCAATCTTGTTGGCCACCTTGCGAGCCTCAATCATTGCGTCAACCTTGCTGCGGATTTCGGCAATGCGCTCCGAAATCTCCTCAACCAGAGCAATCTCGACGGCTGCCACCTTCTGATACTTGTCGGGGAAGATGTTTTTAATCTTTTCGATGTTCTCCAGAAGTTTGGTCTGATAGGCGATGGCTGCAGGAATTATGTGGTTGGTAGCCATACGGCCCATTACGCGAGCCTCAATCTGAACCTTCTTTGTATAGATTTCCCATTTAACCTCGTTGCGTGCCTCGAGTTCCTTTTCGGTGTAAACGCCCATACGCTCGAACATTGCAATGGCTTCAGGTTTTGTGAATTCAGTAAACATTTCAGGCACAGACTTTTCAGTGTTCAAACCACGGCGTTTTGCCTCAACGTTCCACTCCTCGCTGTAGCCGTTTCCGTCGAAGCAGACAACGTCGATAATCGAAGCGATGATTGGTTTCAGAGTGTCCATAATGGCCACGTTTTTAGCCTTGCCTGCGGCGATGGCCTTGTCGACGTCGGCCTTGAACTGAACGAGTTGGTCGGCCACGATGGTGTTCAGAACGGTCATTGCGTTGGCGCAGTTGGCGCTCGAACCCACGGCGCGGAACTCGAAGCGGTTGCCCGTGAAGGCGAACGGCGACGTACGGTTGCGGTCGGTGTTATCGATGAAAATTTCAGGAATCTCAACCAAACCAACCGACTGACCTTTCTTGCCAGCAATCTCGATTGGCGTATCTGACGGAACCTCAAGCAGTTTGTGCAGAACGTCGGTCATTGTCTTGCCAAGGAAGGCCGAAACAATTGCGGGTGGTGCCTCGTTGGCACCCAGACGGTGAGCGTTGGTTGCCGATGCAATGGAAGCCTTCAGCAGGCCGTTGTAGCGCTGAACGGCGGCCAGAACGTTAACAAAGAATGTCACAAACTGCAGGTTGCCGCGTGCGTCTTTGCCAGGTGCCAGCAGCAGGGTGCCAGTGTCGGTTCCAAGACTCCAGTTGTTGTGCTTGCCCGAACCGTTGATTCCCTGAAATGGCTTCTCGTGAAGCAGAACAACAAAACCGTGTTTCTTTGCAATATTGTGCATAAGATTCATTATCAATTGGTTTTGGTCGTTCGAAAGGTTGGTCTCGCCAAAAATCGGCGCCAACTCGAATTGGTTCGGCGCAACCTCGTTGTGACGGGTTTTCAAAGGAATGCCAAGGCGGTGGCCCTGAATCTCAAGGTCGCGCATAAAGGCTGCCACACGCGACGGAATGGCGCCAAAATAGTGGTCGTCCAACTGTTGGTTCTTCGACGACTCGTGGCCCATAAGCGTGCGGCCAGTGAGCATAAGGTCGGGACGGGCGGCGTAAAGGTCCTCGTCAACAAGGAAATACTCCTGTTCCCAGCCCAGATAAGAGAACACCTTCTTAACTTTCGGGTCGAACATTTGGCAGATTGGCACTGCGGCGTTCGAAACGGCGTTCAAAGCCTTTTTCAAAGGTGTCTTATAGTCAAGCGATTCGCCTGTGTACGAGATGAATACTGTCGGGATGCAGAGTGTGTCGTCCTGAATGAAGACAGGTGAAGTCGGGTCCCAGGCAGTGTAGCCGCGAGCCTCGAAAGTGGCGCGGATGCCGCCCGATGGGAACGATGATGCGTCAGGCTCTTGCTGAACGAGCGACTTGCCGTCGAACTCCTCAATCATACCGCCCTTCCAGTCGTACTCCATAAATGAGTCGTGCTTTTCGGCAGTGCCTTCGGTAAGCGGTTGGAACCAGTGGGTGCAGTGCGTAACGCCGTGCTCAATAGCCCACGCCTTAATGCCAGCGGCCACCTTGTCGGCCACGGCGGTGCTCAACGGTTTGCCATTGTCGATGCAGTCAACCAGGGCGTTAAATGTCTTAACGTCAAGGTATTTGTGCATTTTCTCGCGATTAAATACCAACTCGCCAAAATATTCCGACGGACGAGTTTTTGGAACCTCAATGTCAACCGCTTTCTTCCTGAAAGCGTCCTGAACAACATCAAATCTTAACTTGCTCATTTTCTTAAGTATTAAGTTTATAAAGTTTTAAGTTCTATCTGTTGGTGAATCGGTGAATCGTTTAATCGGTGAATTGCCATTTTCGATTGTCCGATTGTCCGATTGACCAGTTCAACATTTTTCAATTTTTAATTTTCAACTTTCAAATTCTCACTCCTAATTCCTAAATCAAAAAAGGCCGATTCGTTTGAACCAGCCTTTGTCTTTTTCGGTTTGCAACCTGTCAGGCTGGATTGGCAGGCAAATTCTTTTTATAATTATTCCACTTTGAATTCTGTTTGGAATTCAATGCGGAAGACTTGCCGTTATTCAATCCTTTGTTCATTGTTATGTTTTAAGTTTCTAATCATTCTTTTTTTCGTCTTTCGACATTGCAAATATACAGTCGGTTTTAAAATCGCAACTAAAAATCGATTATTTGTTAGGTTCTATTAGTATTTCTCGTACATTGCTTACGATTTATTATTTCAAACCCTATTTTTGATATTTTTATTAAGTTTCGATTGGTCAGAAAACGTTTCCGCTAACAATTTGAAATTTGTTGTTGGGGGCATTCAGGTGGGTTTTGTGCGTTTTCGGAAGCGTTTGGCGGATTTTGGTTGCATTTTGACGGGGATTTTGGGGATTTGGTTGGGAATTGGAAGGAAAATAGCGGATTATTTTTAAGGTCACAGATTGTGACCTTGAAGAATTGGATGTCACAAATTGTGACTTCCAAAAAAATGTGACAATGTGTCGCGCAAGTCAAAACCCTGAAAGGGTGAAATATCACAGCCGTGGGTGTAAACCCACGGGCCAATTGACGCGGATAATGCAGAACCCCGAAAGGGTGGCACAATAACCAATTATTTTTGTGCCGCCCCGTCGGGGCTCAATTTGTGGGAATGCATTAAACAACAGGGGCTTACGCCCCTGCCTGTGTTATGCCGCCCATTCTGGGCTATGTAAGTGGTCGCATTTTGCGACCTCAAACAAAATATTCCCTATTCTAACCAATTTAGGGCTGCTGCTGTTATTGCATTGTACCATTCTTGCTCATTGCCGAATTTATCCGCAAGAACTTTAGATTGTTCAAAAAAATGTTTTACTTGTTTTGGATTAGGTGTATATGTTGCCTTATAACTATCCTCAACCATTTTCTTGAATATAGATATTGGAAGGGGTATAATTATTGATTTGCCACCATAATATGCTACCGACAAATGGTGTAAAGTATAAAAATGCGCAATGCAAGCCTCATTGATTATTGGTGCCACAAATAAGCAATATGCAGGTTTATTTGTTGTTTTTTTGAGTTTTCCTAAATGACGGCTGACAGGCTCACTTTCAGTTTCGTATTGTCTTTGACCAGAAGCCATTGTTACTTCTACCGACACAGAAAAATCCCCATAATCACACACTATATCGGACATATTGCCTTGTGCTGTCGATAGTGGTTGTCCATAATCATCAAAATTTAGATTGGCTATAATATTACCACCATCAAGCATTGTCATCGCCCTCCACGTGTTCCATTCTAACATAAGTGGTGCATCATACAATTCTCCCTTTTCTATCTGTTTGAATGTGTTTTGAATGTCATCATACAAACGATAATCCTTTATTTGGCGGACTTGTTCTCGCAGTGTTTCCGATTTACGTTGTTCAAGTAGGTCGGCAAATAAGTCTTTTAATTGTTCAATATTTAATTCTTTATCTATTGCAATTGACGGGAACTCACTATGTAGTTTATCAAGAAGCGCTGTACGGTTATCAGTATAGAGTTGTGGTGTAGTTGCGTTACCCAAATATTCAATATATTCTTGTTCTGTATTAAATAATATTGGATTACGGTCAATTGTTTCAAGCAGATAATCAACATCTTTTAGTTTTTCAGGAACGATTGAAAGGGTATGTCCAATATGAGAAACATTAACAAGACCAGTAGCACGCAAATAGCGCACTGTTGCATCAGCATAATCGTGCAAATTGTTTGCTTGTGTCTGCAAGAACTTTTGCAAACTATTGTCATTAGTCTCCCTTGTTTTGGTTTCCCCTCTTTCTATACGGTCGGCAAATATTGTTGTGAGTTCTTGATAAAGGTATTTTGATTTTAATTGTCTGTATGTTAGTTCGGTTGTTGCAATGTCCTGACGATATCTATCTATTTTATCAACAATTCTGTCAAAGTTGTGCCAATCAGTAAGTTGCATAGCGAACATTAGCAACTCATCAAATCGCAAAGTACCCAATGTGCGAATCAGACGCAAAAATTCCAGGTAAGGCTTTACACAAAAATATGCGGCCTTTTCTGTCGGCTTATGGAATGGCGACGGTAATTGAAATTTCAGCATTTGACGCAAAAACACTTCGTCTGTACGACGAGAATGCAAAAGACTCTCTCCTGCAGGTGTTATTTCAAAATAATCTAAAGTATATTTAGGTTGAATAAATCCATAATGTAATGGTGCAAGAGAATACATATCTTCCTCGTATATTTCATCTCCTTCCTCATTAAAAATAATTTCATTATAGTATGGAAATTGGTAGTCAGCAAAATATTGTTTCCAACACTTCAATACCGCGTTTATGTCTTTATTATTATTCATTTAAATAGCATTGTTTCTAGTTTGTTCATTTTGGCTGACGTTTCATATAAATCTAATATTTCTTCGTAATTTATGAAAGTGAATCTGTCCTTTTGCTCTTGATACACTTCTAATTCAATGGTTTGCAAATACTTGTCAC
>JAFZKK010000110.1 GCA_017551905.1 Salinivirgaceae bacterium | reverse complement strand
TCGATAGTGATTGATAAAGTTTTACAACTCTTAAGGCGAACTGTTTTGTTCGGTTCTTCAACGTTACCGCGTCAATTCTCGTGTCCATAGCGTCAATCGAAAATCGTCAATCAAAAATCAAAAATGATTAACGGCTAACCCTTCCACTTGCGTCCCCCCCCGCCAGTTTCTCAACTTCGGCAACGCTCACGCGGTTGTAATCGCCATAAATTGTGTGTTTCAGGCACGATGCGGCAACGGCGAAATTCAGCGCCTTTTGGTCGTCGCCCGTGAAGGTTTGCAGACCGTAGATGAGACCGCCCATAAACGAGTCGCCGCCACCAACGCGGTCAACAATGTCAGTTATCTGATATTCAGGCGATTTGAACAGTGTTTTGCCGTCGTACAACACGCCCGCCCAGTTGTTGTGATTGGCGTTGATTGAACTGCGAAGCGTGGTGATAACCTTTTTCGCGTTCGGGAAGCGTTTCATAATTTGCTGTGATACCGACAGATAGGCTTCGGCAACCACCTTGCCGCCTTCGATGTTCACGCCTTCGGGTTTGATGAGAAGGGCTTTTTCAGCGTCTTCTTCGTTGCCCAGAATCACGTCGCAATACTCTACTAATGATGGCATTACTTCGTCGGCACGCTTGCCGTACTTCCAAAGGTTCTTGCGGTAGTTGAGGTCGCACGAGATGGTGATTCCCAACGCTTTAGCCGCTTTCAGAGCCTCAAGGCAGACGTCGGCCGCACCTTGCGAAATGGCGGGTGTGATGCCCGTCCAGTGGAACCAGCCAGCGCCTTCGAACACTTTTTTCCAGTCAATCATTCCAGGCTCGATTTCCGACACGGCCGAATGAGCGCGGTCGTAAATCACCTTCGATGCACGGCTAACTGCGCCAGTTTCAAGGTAATAGATGCCGATGCGGTCGCCACCGAAAACCACGTCGCTGACGTCGACACCCAGGCCGCGAAGTTCGCGCAGGCAGGCTGCGGCAATGTCGTTTTGCGGCAGACGAGTGACGAAACTTACAGGTATTCCGTAGTTTGCGAGCGAAACGGCCACGTTGGCTTCGCCGCCGCCGAATGTTGCGTTGAAGGTGCTTGTCTGCAAGAAACGCTCGTAGCCAGGCGCCGCCAGACGAAGCATAATTTCACCAAATGTTACTGTCTTTTTCATTTTCGATTTATGATTTTTGATTCTTGAATTAAAAAATTGAATTACTGTGCTTTAATTTCACTTATAGCACCAAATTCGCACGTTTTCACACATTTGTTGCAACCAATGCAGTTTTTTGATTTTGAAACCTTTGCGTGCTTATGAAAAAACAAATTCACTTTCCCGAGAGCCTTTTTCGGACAACCTTCGACACATTTGAAACACGCTTTGCACAAATGCGGGTCGATTATGATGTATTTTGTTTGTAGTGCCATTTTATTGATTTATAATTATCTGTGAAAATCTGTTAAATCTGTGTTATCTGCGTTCAAAAATAAAACTAAAAATTAAAGTAATTCTTCGCATTCCGATAGCAGATGTCGGCCACCATATTTCCCAGTAAATCAATATCGTTTGGCAGTTCGCCGTTCTCGACGTCGGTGCCGATAAGGTTGCACAAGATGCGGCGGAAATAGTCGTGGCGCGGGTACGACAAGAAACTGCGCGAGTCGGTGAGCATACCCACAAATCGGCTCAACAGGCCGTGGCACGACAGGCAGTTCAATTGTTTTTCGATGCCGTCTTTTTGGTCGAGGAACCACCACGCCGAGCCCCACTGCATTTTGCCCGCCACGGTGCCGTCCTGAAAATTGCCAATCATTGTTGCAAACACTTCATTGTCAGCAGGATTGATATTGTACAAGATGGTTTTTGCAAGTTGGTTGGTCGAGTCCAGGCGGTTCAGGAACTTGCTCATACTCAAGGCTTGCGGGAAATCGCCAATCGAGTCGAAACCTGTGTCGGGGCCGAGTTCGGTGAGCAGCCGCGTGTTGTTGTTGCGTACGGGCCCCGCGTGGAACTGTTGCGCCCAGCCTTTGGCGTGAACTTGCAGCGCAAAGCGATAAAGCGCCGCCGAGCGGAATTTCAATATCTCGTTGGCCGTCAATTCTTTGCCACCGCGCACTTTCGTGAATATTGCTTCGATTTCAGCGTCGGTGTAATCTTCGGAATAGAGGAAATCGAGCCCGAAATCGGCAAGTCGGCAACCAACCGAGTGGAAGTAGTCGATGCGGCGGTCGAGCGCGTCAAACAACGCTTTGAAACTGTTTATTTCGATGCCTGAAACTTCGGCCAGACGGTCGATGTAGGCGTTCCAGGCAGCGGCGTTGGTCACGTCGGCAGCCTTGTCGGGGCGCCAGGTTGGCAGAATCTTCGCAGGACAGTCCGATGCGGCTATTTGCTTGTGATATTGCAGGTTGTCAATCGGGTCATCGGTGGTGCAAGCCGTCTCAACGTTCATTTTCCGCAGCATTCCCCAAACGCTGAACTCGTCCGACTTGAGCATTTCCGATGTGCGGTTCCAAATCTCGTCGGCCGATTCGGGATTGAGCAGCGTGTCGATGCCGAAGTAGAGTTTCAACTCGAGGTGAGTCCAGTGGTAGAGCGGGTTTCGCAGGGTGTAAGGCACGGTCTGCGCCCACGCGTCGAACTTCTCGCGGTCGGTGGCGTTGCCCGTCACAAACCGCTCGTTGATGCCGTTGGCCCGCATTGCACGCCACTTGTAGTGGTCGCCCGAGAGCCAAATCTGCGCAATATTGTCGAACTTGCGGTTTTCGGCAATCTGTTGCGGAATCAGATGCGAATGATAGTCGATAATTGGCTGATTCTCTGCAAATTCGTGGTAAAGAGTCCGCGCCGTTTTATTCTTCAGAAGGAAATCTTCAGTAATGAAAGTTTTCATATCAAATTACTTTGTAATCGGTTTATAATGAGGCACAAGCACCTTCATAATGCACCACGCCAGCAGGTAGGCCACGGCGCAGTAGCAGAACACAATCATATAGCCCGCGGGTTTGCCTGTGGCGCCAAAAAATGTGAAGGCGTCGCCAAGTTTTTCGGCGTGAGTGAACAGCATTCCCGAGCCCTTATTGATTGCAAATGAGCACAATCCGCCAAACATTGTGCCAATGCCCGTGATTGTTGCGATGGCCGATTTCGGGAACATATCGCCGATGGTCGAGTAAAGATTTGCCGACCAGGCCTGATGCCCCGCGCCCGCCAAGCCGATGATGATGCACGGCCACCAAACCGATGTCGATGCCAGCGGCTGCGCGAACATTGCAAAAATGGGCAGGAACGCGAAAATCAGCATTGCCCGCATACGGCCCGTGTAGGGGTGCATTCCAAGTTTCTCGACAAACAGTTTCGGCAGATATCCACCATAGATAGATACCACAGTCACAATCAGATAGAGCACAAAAATCAGCAGTTGCCCCATTCCCGACGACGACGGATGGCCGAGTTCGGAAAAATAGGCGGGCGCCCAGAAAAGGAAGAACCACCAAACGCCGTCGGTCATTAGTTTGCCCACGATGAACGCCCACGTCTGACGGTGCTTGAAGCAGTCGGCGAACGACAGTTTCACTTCGTTATCGGCAGCCTTTGGTGCGGCGTCTTGTGCTGTCGGCTCGTCTTTATCTGACTCAATATAAGCAAGTTCGGCACTATTGACAAATCGGCTTTGAGCGGGCGCCGAGTAGAGGAACAGCCACGCGCCAGCCCAAACAAAACCAATGGCACCGATGATGATGAACGCCATTTCCCAGCCCATATATTTGGCCAGAATCGGGATTGTGAGCGGTGCCACAAGCGCGCCCACCGATGCGCCAGCGTTGAAAATCGATGTTGCGTAGGCGCGGTCCTTTTTCGGAAAATATTCCGCCGTCACCTTGATGGCTGCGGGGAAGTTACCCGACTCGCCCGTGGCCAGAATTATGCGGCAGGCAAGGAACAGCCAAACGCTTATGGTTGAGATTGTTAGCGCCAGTTCCGAACCTTTGGTCACGGCACGCAGAGCCTCAACGTCGGCAACGCCCGTGAGCCGCATTGTCACCCAGCCGCAGGCCGCGTGCATACACGCACCGAACGACCAAATCACAATGGCCCAGATGTAACCCTTTTTGGTGCCCATCCAGTCGATGAACTTGCCTGCAAAGAGCGAGATGAATGCGTAAAAAATTGAGAATATGGCAGTTATATTGCCATAATCGTTGTCGTTCCAATGGAAATCGAGCGCGATAAAATCCTTCCACGTCAGCGACAGCACCTGCCTGTCGAGGTAATTGACTGTGGTTGCGAAAAATAGCAGAGCGCATATCGCCCACCTGAAATTGGTCATTTTTTGATTTGTGGTCATTTTATTAAAGTTTAGTGTTTAGTGTAAACGTTTAGTGTTAAGATGTTTAGAGTTTAGACGTAGAGACGTGGCGTGCCGCGTTTTGTTTTCGTTTAAGTTTACGTTTGTGTCAGTGTCAGCGTTATTTTACAGATTGCGAAAGTACGACAAATTTTGGTTTATGCAACTTTTTATGCAATCGGTTTCATAATTATATGGAGGAGTATAAGAGATAATATTTGAGACAAACTCTCAAAAAAAAACGCCCAAAACCCAATTTCAAGGTCTCAGAGCGGATAAACAAATATCAAATCTATTTTGATAAATTATCAGAATAAAAATTATTGGTAGTTATGGTAGTTGAAAATTTTAAAACATTGTGCAATTGTAGTATAATAAATGAAAACTATGCAAAATCAACAAGTTCGTTAAATAATTCATACATCTTATTTTGATTCTTTGGATATTTAGTTCTAACATCTTCCATAAAAGAATCAATCCTATCAGGATGATTTTTTAGAAACCAATTTATATGATTGCTTATGTATTCATTTCGCACATCAACATCATTTAAGTCGTTAGGAACCCTAAGCATTCTTTCATCAATGCTGTCAAATCCAACAAATTTTTCTTTGAGGCGTTCTTTAATTTGTTCTACATATTCTGCATTTATCTCAATACCAATAGCATTTCTATTAAGTTGTTGGCAAACCCTTAACGTTGTTCCACTTCC
>JAFZKK010000109.1 GCA_017551905.1 Salinivirgaceae bacterium | reverse complement strand
TACCCTTTACACCCCGTGCGTAAAGGCAATTTTTATTGATGTTTCATTTAAAACGAATATAAACGAGAAAGTAAAAATTTGATTTAACATATTATTTAACAATGCATTAACTATTATTTCGCGTTTGGCCAAGAGCCTCGGAAACTTTTTGGAAATAAACAGCAGAAATAATATCTGGCAGACTTCAGAAATGAAGCCTTTATCAATTGATTTAAAGTTAGCACTGGTTTGGTGCTGCTACTTATTAATTGATAGAGGTTTCCGTCCGAGGCCGCCTCTAAGCCAAACGCAATAAGAAGGTTAGCACCTTTTTTATTGCAAGAGTGATTGATAGTCAATGCGCAAACTATCAATCAATGCGAATAGGAATTTTTGTAATCAGTTTAGAAAGGGCAAAACGGCGGCGACAATATATACAATCCCATTTGCAATCGTTAAATCTGAATTTCACTGTAGTTGATGCCATAGACGGAATGCTTGTTGACGAGGATTTTCTGTATTCACAAGCTGATATGGAACGTGTCAGACAAAGTCCATATTGGCTGACAAAAGGGGCACTGGCGTGTGCATTATCACACAAGAAAGCTCTTGATTTATTCGTTGACAGCCATTTTGATATGGCGCTAATTTTAGAAGATGACGTGGTTTTGCCTTTGAGCATTAAAACACTAATGTCCGAAATTTCCGAAAAAATAAGTGAGTACGACATCGTTCTGCTTTATTACGCTGCTTTACGAGGTGCCTATTTGTCAAAAGTGGGAGGCATAAATGTAGTGTCGGGTTCATTATTATACCCGATGGAATTAAAACAAGTCAGCACATCTTCTGCATATATCATTGGTAAAGAGGCTGCAAGAAGAATGAGCAGTATAATAATCCCTGTTTCAGTGGCAGCAGATTCGTGGGGACACTTTTACAAACATAACTGCTATAATAATGTATATCTGCATTATCCAATGGAAGTCCAAACAAAAGATTTTAAATCTTCAATAGAATATTTTGATGGAAAATTCAAATCGAAATTGAGCAGTTTTTGATACATACCGATTTCCTATCTTATATCAGTTGCTGCGGTATAAGAGAAAGATTTTCAGAAAGAAAATAACATCTCAAATATATCTGACAAATGAAATTTCACCTTATTGTAATAGATGAATTCTTTTACGGCTACCGCCAATAATGCGGATGCCACAATGTAACATCCTTACGGACAATGATTGTGATTCTGTTGTTGCAACAGAAATGCAACAACAGTTTTTTATGTGCAAAACTTTCAATTTGATTTTTTGTGTGTCAAGTGATTATGAGTATTTTTGATAACAGAAAAACAATGAAGATATGACCAAACGAGAATCGTTACAGTTGTTTGAAGAGAAGAAAGTCCGCACTGTGTGGGACGATGAGCAGGAGAAGTGGTATTTTGCCATTGTGGATGTGTGTGCAGTTTTGACGGACAGTACAAATCCACAAACCTATTGGCGAGTATTGAAAAACAGACTGTTAAAGGAAGGAAATGAAACCGTTACAAATTGTAACGCTTTCAAACTTCGCGCTGCCGACGGCAAGATGCGTCTGACCGATGTGGCTGATACAGAGCAAATTTTCCGTATCATACAATCAATTCCGTCACCCAAAGCAGAACCCTTCAAACAATGGATGGCGCAGGTGGCAAGCCAACGCATCGACCAAATGCAAGACCCAGAGTTGAGCATCGACCAGGCAATCATCGATTACAAGCGTTTGGGCTATTCCGATGCCTGGATAAACCAACGCATCAAGTCGATTGAGGTGCGCAAGGAACTGACCGACGAGTGGAAACGCACTGGCGTGCAGGAAGGACTTGAGTACGCATCGCTTACCGATATTATTACTCGCGAGTGGAGCGGTTTCACCACACGACAATACAAGCACTATAAAGGACTGAAAAAGGAGAACCTGCGCGATAATATGACCAACCTTGAGATTGCGCTGAACATTTTGGCGGAGGCATCGGCCACCGAACTCTCGAAACAGCGCGACCCACAAGGTTTTGTTCAGCAAACAACTGTGGCGAAAGACGGCGGCAGTGTTGCCAAAGCCGCCCGCGAAAAATTGGAGTCACAATTGGGACGAAGCATTATTTCGCCGTCAAAAGCCAGCGATTACATTTTGCCAAAATCTGACATAGACAATAAGACTATTGACAATCAATAATTTCTGTATTTCGGTTAGAATCGGCTAAAATCGGTTAGCGCAAAAAAATCTCGCCCCCCACTGTAACATTTAAAATCCGCTTTCGTCTTTATATCGGTTTTGAACTAAAAATTATTGACTATGGAAGCAAAAGAGAACAAAAACGGGTCATCATCTGGCATAGTATCATTGGTTTGCGGCATTTTAGCCTTATTTGTGGCGTTTGTGCCGTGCGTGGGCATTTTAGCCATTCCGCTCGAGGCTTTGGCGATAGTGTTCGGCATAATTTCGATAATCAAGGCCAACGAGAACAACAGCGCGATGGGTATGGCCATTGCGGGCGTGGTGACGGCTATTGTGGCGCTGATTTTGAGCGTTGCGTGGATTGTGGTCATCGGGCGCGGCGTCAACGAAGCCAAAACGAACATCGGCGACGACATTCTGAACAATTTAAAGAACAATTTTGAGTGGCGACTTGAGACCGACGAGGCGGTTTTCGAGGGCACCGACAGCACTATGGCCCGCCTGGGCGCCATTCTCGACAGTATGAACAACCCCGCAAGCGTGCATCTCGATATGAGCGCGAACGACACGGTTGTCAAAATGTCGATAACCGACGAGAACGGTAAACAAGTGAAAATGGACATCGCCACGCGAAAGAACAAGTGATGAAACCCATTTGGCGCGAGCCGTATATCATTTGTAATCTGATATTTGCCGTAGTATTGGCAGTTTTGCTGGCCTACTTCGGCATTTTTTCGTCTGCGGCCGATTATCCTGTCCACGCCGTTGTGTCAGGAACGCTCACGAGCACTGGCTTGCAGCGGGCTCTGTCGGCGTTGGTTCACGGTCAAGCCGATGTGGCCTTGCAGCTCAATCCACACTCGGTGCGCGTCTTTGTTTTCATTGTCTCGCAGCTTTTGTTTCGATTGATTTTCAGCCTGATATATATATTCGCAGCCAATCGTCGCCGCCGACTGATTATTGCCGACGCCATAATCTCAACTTTGCTATTTTTGTGGGCCTTTGCGCCAATGGCGGCAAGACAAATGATTGAAGGATTGAATAACTGAATGCGTGAATGATTCAATCATTCAATCCTTCAGTAAATCAGTAATTTGATTATGCGAAAACTTAAAAACGATGAACTTGGCCGCTTGACGGTTGACGAGTACCGCCGAGTCGCGAAAATGCCTGTAGCCGTTGTGCTCGACAATGTTCGCAGCGCCAACAATGTGGGCTCGGTGTTCCGCACGGCCGACTGTCTGGGTGCCGAAAAGGTTGTTTTGTGCGGCATCACGGCCACGCCGCCCAACAAAGACATCAACAAAACGGCTCTTGGTGCCACCGAATCGGTTGATTGGCAGCATTTTGCCACCACAATGGAAGCCGTTGCCGCCTTGCGTGCCGAGGGCTACACCATTTTATCGGTCGAGCAGGCCGAGGGCAGCATCGCCTTGCAGGATTTTGTGCCCGCCGTGGGGCAGAAATACGCGCTCATCTTCGGCCACGAGGTGAACGGCGTGGCGCAGGAAGTTGTCGACGCCAGCGACGGCTGCATCGAGATTCCGCAAGTGGGCACCAAGCACTCGTTCAACATCTCGGTCAGCGCTGGAATTGTGGTTTGGGAAGTGTTCCGAAAGATGAAGTTTGACGTAGTTTAAAGTTTTAAGTTCTCGAAGTTTTAAGTTTGGCCACTAATGCCTAATGCCTAGTGCCTAATGCCTAAAACCTAACACCATAATTATTGTTCTTTCGCCGCGATAATTATCTTTGCCGCTATGTTGAAATTCCGCATCAGGTTAGCTTTTATTGCTTTTGCCAGTTTTCTGACAATGCAAAATCTGTGCGCTCAAACGGCTGACAGTCTGTTTGTTAGCGGCATAACCGATGGCACAGGACGCGACACGCTCATCAACACGTTGGGTGTGGTCAGCGACACAACCGTGCGCGACTCGTTGGCCCTTGCCGACACCGTCCGCACTGACAGCGTTGCGCCGAAACCTGTCCGCGACACATCAAGATATTGTCTTTATCGCAAGGTTTTTATTGATAAAGATTCACTGAAGATTCACAAATGGCGTTATAATCCAAACACTTACGATTTTGATATGAGCACTTACGACTCGTCGTTGTATATGCTCAATCTGCACAGGCCCGCAAACTACGAGGGACGCGTTACATCGTATCTGCATCAGCTTGGAACGGCCGTCAACAGCCATGAGTTTTTTGCACCCAACGAGCCTACGCGGTTCTTGTTTTTGCAGTCGTTCACTCCATATATGCATCAGGCTGAAACTGAGGAGTTTTATAATGTTAAAAAGCCTTTTACGCTGTTTGGTTACGACGGTGGTATGAAAGATGAACAGATTGTTCACTTGCTTCATACCCAAAATGTTACACGCGGCTTGAATCTGTTTTTCAAATATGATTCGTATGGTGGCGACGGCGAGTTTGTTGAGCAAAAGACAAAAAACAATGCGGGAAGTCTTGGCGCGTCGTTCATTCAGGGGCGTTTGGCCACGCATGCCGCATGGACGTTCACGCGCATCAATGTTGAGGAGAACGGCGGCGTAACCGATGACTATTTTATAACCGATAGCGTGATGAATCCCAAGGAGATAGCCGTCCGTCTGACCGATGCTAAAACGTATATCAAAGACCGTCAGTGGTTTATCGACCAGAAAGTGGGTTTTGTGCGCGCCAAGGAGTCGGACACAGTTGACACCGGCGGCTATTGGTTCAGTCTGCAATACACTTTCAAGCGCCAGTTCAGCCGCAAGTATTATGTCGATGCTAATAAGAAGTATTTCAATGCGATAACCAAAGATTCGCTGCCGGTTTACGCTCACAATTATTCGGGGCGGGCAACTTACGACTCTTGCTCTTATTCCGACCAAATCCACCAAATCCGCCTGAATTTGGAGGAGATAAAAAATCCGTATGCGCCGTTTGGGCTTTACGGCGCTTTGGGGTTGCACAAGGCGCGTTACTACTATTTTAACGTTGATACGCTTTTTGCAAACACGCGCTCGACAACCAAGACTAGCGGATACGTTGAGGCTGGATTGTATCGCACGCGCTCAGGATTGCTCACATTTTCAGGCAGTTATCGGCAGTATTATGCCGGCTATAAAATGGGCGATTTCACTTTGAAAGGTGAGGTTACGCAGCGTTTCTCGAAAGGGGAGAAGCCTGTTTCGGTGTCGGCCAACGTGCTTTTCGAGCAGAGCAAACCCGATTGCTTTATAACTGATTATCAGTCGAATCATTTCAAGTGGCGCAAAGATTTCAGTAAACGGCCTATTACTGCCAAAATCAGCGCACAACTTGACATTCCCGGCTTCCGTACCACTGTGGCTGGCAATTACGCTTTGCTTTCCAACTATATCTATCTGAATACCAGTTGCAATCCGGAACAGGCTAACTCTGCCGTTTCGGTGGCCGATATTCAGTTGCGCAACCATTTGTCGGGAGCGGGATTCAACCTTGTGAGCCGCATCAATTATCAGACAACAAGCGACAGCCGCATATTGCCGCTTGCCACTCTGACGGCCTACGAGGTGCTGTATTACGAGCGCGAGCTTCACTTTGAGGCAACCAATGGACGCTTGTTTTTCCAACTTGGCCTCGACATGAGTTTCTGGACCAAATACAATGCTCCGGCTTATTGTCCGGCAACCGCGCTTTTCCACAATCAGGACGATGTTGAAATCGGCAATTATCCGTTTGTTGGTGCGTTCCTGAATGTCCGCATCAAGCAAGTGCGGTTTTTCATCTGCGGGCATCACATCAATTACGATTTGTTCGGCGACCGCGAGTTCTTCCTTGCTCCGCATTATCCGACCTCGAAAGTCTCGTTCAGTTACGGCATCCGTTGGCCGTTTTATGATTAAAAACACGCACTAATTTTGATTTTGCACTATCAACTTTTTGGTTGACAGACATTTGTGCGGTGTGTAACTCCTTTAAAAAAATATCTATTTTCATTATTAATAGGTGAAAATAGTTGCGATACTTTTATAATTTTACGTGTTTTTTGATAAATAATGGATTTCTAAACGAATCGCAGAATGAGGAGACTAATATCATTATTGACAATATGTTTGGCATTGGGAGCGAATGCCCAAATCAACAAGTATGGTAATCCTTTTATAACGTGTTATCCGCCTGAGGTTTATAATGACGAAGAACAGAACTGGGCTGTTGTGCAGGATAACCGCGGATTTATATATGTGGCTAATTACCAGGCGGTTTTGGAATATGACGGAACCACTTGGCGTTTGATAGAAATTCCAAATGCGGCATACGTCTATTCGCTTGCCTTAGGCGATGACGGTGTTCTTTATGTTGGTGCCACTAATCAGTTCGGATATATCGCTCCCGATTCGATTGGTAATTTGGCGTATAAATCACTTTCGGAACAAGTGTCTGACAGTGTGATTTTTTCAGGAGTGTATGACACCTATTGCCAAAACGGCAAAGTTTATTTCTGCTCCTATGAGTACGATTTTGTTTATTCCGACGGACAGCTTGAGAGCGTTTATCAGAAACCTGATATGAGTACACGTTCTTTCTTAATGAATGACACATTGTATGCATCAAATTTGTTAGGTGGTTTAACAAATATGTATACAGGTTCTATGGCGCTTGATAACAAGGCCCTTCCATCAGGTGTTATACGAATTCACCAGTTAAACGACAATGAATATTTATTTTTATCAAATGGTTCTGCGTCAGTTTATAACATCAGGACAGGTAAACTAAATAAATGCAATGCGGAAGCTTATGGCGAAACAGCGCCATATACATTTTATTCATCCACAAAAACACCGCGCGGATATGTTTTGTCATTCATATCGTCAAACGATTTCACTTTTGTGCTTACCGATACGCTGTTGAATTTTACATCGGCGCTGAATCCGACAAACGGGCTTATCGATAACATCGGTATAAACTCGTATGTTTCAAGCACGGGAATGATGTGGGGAACGTTGAATTATGGTGTAGCCAAGGCTGAGATAGGCAGTCCGATACGTGTCTCGAATGAGGCTAACGGAATAAGCGGTATTATCACCGATGTTATTGAGCATAATGGGGTTTTGTACGTTTCCACTTATAATGGAGTTTTTTATAAAACGGCCAACAAAGAAAAATTCATGGTGTTTAACCCTGTTGAAGGAATTGAAACAAATGCGTTTGCATTAATGGAATTCAAAATCAAGGGGACAAACAAATCGAAATTGTTATGTGCCACACAGAATGGATTATATGAGATAAAGGGGAAAAAAGCTGAAAAAGTGAAATTGCGTGACGATAAACTTGATTTGGGTAGTGTATCATATTTCACGCAATCACGAGTTGACCCAGACAAAATGTATATATCAACAAGTTTTGGTTTGTCGATATACAAGTATTCAGATAAGGGTTGGACAGAAGAGAAGCCCGTTAGCTTTAAACAAATAACAGGTGCGGTAGCGTATATGAGCGAGGATGCGCAAGGCAATTTGTGGACTAATCCTGAGCAGCAGGGTATTATGATGTTCCCTTATGGCCAGGATACGGTTTATACCTACGATGAGGAGGATGGAATAAATACTGAGCAAGTGAACATTAAATTTATGCGCGGCCACTTGTTCTTCTGCACTGCTGATGGCATTATGGAGTTCTGCGACTCGACACAAAGTTTTGTCCGTTCAACGTATTTTGGAGAGTTTACAGCTGATACCACCAAAGGTGTTTATCGCATACAGGAGTATGGCGACGGTTTTGTGATGAGCTGCCGTCGTGGAAGTCATGAGAACTGGGTTGAGATAGCTCAAGCCGATGGTACGGGAGGCTATAAGGTATTTGATGCGCCGTTCAAACGCCTGCCTAACAAATGGGCCGATGCTGTCTATGTTGATTCTGAAGGGAATGTTTGGATTGGAGCATCAACCAACCTGTTCTGCTATCACACAGAGAAACCATATGTTTGCGAAGCGCCAACAAGCAGCACATTACCGTTTAATGTTCATATCCGCAGTGTTACCGCCAACGATAGCAAAGTGATTTTCAACGGAGCTTTTGCCGACGAGAATGGCAAATTATCGTTGGTGCAGAATCTGAAAAAGGAAATTGTGCTGCCATACAGCCAGCGCAATCTTGACATAACCTATAGCGCCACATTCTTCGAAGAGTCGTCACGTACTGAATATTCAACAATGCTGAAAGGCTCGGAAAAAGTATGGTCGAAATGGTCGAACCGTACCGAGGTTACTCACAACAACCTTGGCGAAGGCCTTTACACCTTTATGGTTAAGGCGCGAAACATATACGGTGTCGAGAGTAATGTCGCAGAGTTCACTTTCCGCATCAAACCGCCGTTCTACCGCACCATTGTGGCATATATATTATATGTGATAATATTGGTGGCTTTGGTTTACGGAATTGTCAAGTGGAACACTCGCCGACTGATTGAGGAGAAGAAACGACTGGAACAGAAGATTGCTGAGGCAACGGAGGAAATCCGCGGACAAAACGTTCAACTTGAGCAACAGAAAGATGAGATTGAGAAACAGAAAGACGAGATTCAGTCGAGTATCAACTACGCGCGCCGTATTCAACGCGCCTTGCTTACTCCTGACGCCACTATCGACCGCATCTTCCCCGACCACTTCTTGCTCTACAAGCCGCGTAACGTGGTTAGTGGCGACTACTATTGGTTCGGTCAGTTTGGCGATTACAAAGTGAGCATTGTGGCCGACTGTACAGGTCACGGTGTGCCGGGCGGATTCATGAGCATGCTCGGTATGACAAACCTCAACTACATTGTCGGTCAGGAGCTTAGCCCCGACGTCATTCTGAACAAGCTGCGCGAAGCCATAATGTGGAACCTCCGCCAAAAGGAGTCCGCTCCCGAGCAGATAACCGCCCAAGTGCTCGACGGTATGGACGTGGCGGCCT
>JAFZKK010000108.1 GCA_017551905.1 Salinivirgaceae bacterium | reverse complement strand
TTCCGTTGTAGGTGTCGGTCCATTCAACATAATTTCCCGCCACAAACGAGATGTGATATGTCGCAAGTTCCTGTGGCACATTGTAATGCACTGTGTGTGTGCCATCACCGTTGTTGGTGTCGTTTTCGAGGTTGCCGCCGCAAACGGCAGACATCTCTGTAGGCACGGTGACGTAAACATCGTACGTTGCCTTGTCTGTGAAGTTATCGACGCATGGGAACCAGCATTTGCCGAGGTTATGTGGAATTGACTCGAAGCCCACGCCCATGTTGCAGACGTAGCCGTTTGTCCACATGATGCCGCCCCAGCTCTCGTTGAAGGTGTTGCCGCCGTAAGTTATGGTAAACGAGGCGCTTGCATTAGCTGCCATCGCTGATGCCAGATTTATTGTCAAAACATCACCGTTTTGCGAGAAATTACTGACGTTTGCGCCTGTCGCTGTCACTGCGCTGACGGTTAAGGTCTTTAACTCCAATGCAATGGTGCTTGTCTGATTGACCGCTGTCAAAGTCACAACGGTCTGCGCCTGCAGGGTATGGTTTGTGAAATCGATCTCATTTAAACGAATCTCATAATTAGTCACATTGATATTTTCGCCGATTTTGGTTTGTGCTGTAGCGAGAAAGGCCGTGAAAACCAGGATAAGGGTAAAAATCTTCTTCATATTGAATACAATATTATTCTGTTGTTATTCTGCCAATGTTGTAAATTCCAATATCTCTCCATATTTTGCAGTATAGCCGTTTGCAAAACCTTTGGATTGGAATTGATATGTTGTATTTGGCTGTAATCCCGAAATTGCGATGGTGTATTCTCCACCACCTTCTGGAATCTCTACTTCAAAAGGATCATGATATGACCCTTGTGATAAGTCTGTACCCCAATGGAAACCTCCATAGTAGGTCTTATCTGGAGGACATTCTACCATACCATGCAATATTGCTGTTGTGGCAGTGATATCTGTCGCATCTACTGTTATTACGGTTGGATTTGAATAGTCGTATGGTGTCTCAAACACCAATACGTTGCCATAATATACCTCGGAGTAAATGGTGGCAAACGCTCTGATGTAGTAGGTGGTATGTGGTGTCAGTGGATTTATTTTGCACTCCATAATTCCGGTGTAACCATAAATAGTGTAAGCATCATCAAGTGTCGGATTTTCTTTGTCGCTGCTCCAGCAGAAGCCAGACGAGGTTACATCCCCGTTGTATTGTATCCTGCCTCTGCATGAGGCACCGGTTGCCCCTACATAAGTCATCTCTATTGTCGTCACTGTAATATCTGTAGTGCCACCTCCGCTGCTTCCTTGCGTAAACTCCGGCAGCTTCTTGCAGCCTGTTGCAAGTACTAAAACAGCTATTGCAAATAATGTAATTATCTTCTTCATAATCATAAATTTTATTTTGTTTTACCAAAACAGTAACCTAATCCTATTCTGCCTTCATAAACGCTGAAGTTCGTCGTGCCGCCGTCAATGGCGATGGCGAAATGCCCAAGATGCGCCTGCAAACCGACAACTCCGCTGAAGCCGTATGTGCTATAGTCGCTCACCCAATAATCGGTTCGGATGTTATATGTGTCGTACATCTTGACCCACAATGAGTTGCCGCCGTAGCCGCCGCCGATCTTGAAGTTTATCGGACCATAAATCTTGAAAATGAAACCGAATACAGCCGACATTGAGACATAGCTTGTGTTGAATGTATAGCTGGGATTTTCATCGAGGATGGCCTGAATCTTTGCTGATTTCATGTGCTCCCACTGACCTTCAACGCCTAAATTTGTGAAGACGCCATTCGTCATGAAGGTTGCAAACACACCGACTTTTCGCATCGTGCCGACGGTAATACCGAAAGCTCCCTGATTATAGGTGTTGTTCGACAAGTGCAAGGTGATGAAGGTGCGCAGAGGAGTCTTGGGTGTTTCGGGCACAACAGGCTCTGGCTCTTTAACCGGTTGAGGATCAGCAGGTTTCTCAATGTAAACGATCTGCGGCTCAGGCTGGTTTTGAATGGCTTCCTCGAGCTTTTTCATGCGCTCTAAGATCTCTTCTTCCGATAGTTTGGCATTGTTGACAAGCGTCATTTCGTAGCCTTTCTTCGGCTCCATGTCGAATGGGAACCAAAACTCTGTCGAACTTAAATCGCGATGCGAGATCTTCAGATATGTGGCTTTGTAAGTGAGATAAACCCATACTTCGCCGATTTTATATTCGCACTCGATGAATGTGGCGGCGTCGCCTTCAAAAAGCAACTCGCGCCTTTGTTTGTCGTTGATGTTTTCGGTCTTGACCTTCAAGACGGCGTACGGAACATCATTGTCGTCAGTCTGCTTTTCAAGGTTGATATTAACAAAACCGACCACTTCTTTGAAAGAACCCGGTTTCACCTCAAGCTGCGCAAACGCACCGAGCGACAATGACAATGCGATTATCAGAATAGAAATCTTTTTCATTTTAAGATGAAATTTTTGCAAAAATAATAAAAAAGTAGAGACATACAGCCGTATGTCTCTACAAATTTTTGATAAAACATTTATTTATTCTTCAACCACAACGGCCTCTTCTGGCATTGTCTTGTGGATGTCGAGCTCGTCGATGAGGTTAGTTGCACCGTACACCTTGTCGATGATGAAGAGCACGTAACGGATGTCGACGTTGATGGTGCGCTGGAGTTTAGGCTCGAAGTTGACGTCGCCGCTCATTGCTTCCCAGTTGCCGTCGAAAGCGAGACCGATGAGTTC
>JAFZKK010000107.1 GCA_017551905.1 Salinivirgaceae bacterium | reverse complement strand
ACCCGACTCGCTCTCAACTACGCCCGACAGATAATCGTTCACATCGACATAATTCTCGATTTTCAGATTGCCGCCGTCGGCCGTAACTTTCAGGTCGCCGTCGTAGAGCCGTGCTTTGAGCGACGGCACGGCAGGCTCAACTTTGAAAATGCTTTTGCGTGTTGAAGCCGTCAGGTAAAGTTCGCTGAAAATGCCCAAATGCTCGTCTTGGTCCCAAACGCTAATGCCCTTACCAACAATGGTGAAATAGATTATCGCGTTCTTTTTCAGCCTCATAAGCATTCGGTTGTCGGCCACAAGGCTGTATTTGCCTTCCTCGGTGGTAAAAACGAGCGTTTTTATTTTGCTTTGGCTGAAAATGTTCACACGAATGGTTTCGGCCGTCGATGTCAGTGCGGCAAACAGAAGGCAAAAAACAAGTATGTGTTTTAAATATTTCACCAAAGATTTGTTTTTCAAAACGTTATAATTGTGGCGATTGAAAAATCGGCAGTGCCAAATGTAACTAAATTTTATGCCGATAAAAATTTGATAATGGCTTTTGCGGCTTGTCCCGATGCACCGGGGCTGCCCATTCGTTGGCGCAGATAGGCGTAGTCGGCAAGCATCTGCGACTTATATTTCTCATCTTTAAGCAGTTTTGCTAGTTCGGCGGCAACAATCTCCGTTTTGAAATTTACTTGCACAAGTTCGCGCACCGCTTCTTTACCAATTATAAGGTTCACAAGCGAAATCCATTTTACTTTTATGAATTTCCGGCCAATGCGATAAAGGAAGTTTGGCACGACAGTGCTGTAGCACACCACTTGCGGCACGCCGAACAGAGCTGTCTCAAGCGTTGCCGTGCCTGATGTCACAAGTGCGGCTTGGCTGAATTGCAGCAGGTTATACGTCTGGTTGAAGACAATAGGCAGATTGCAGCCGGCAGGAATCACCGATTTGTAAAAATCGATGTCGAGTCCTGGCGCGCCTGATATTACGAATTGATATTCAGGAAATTGCTTGGCGGCTTCTATCATCGTCGGCAGAATGAGTGAGACCTCTTGTTTGCGGCTACCGGCCAAAAGTCCGACTATCGGTTTGTCGCTCAGGTTGTTGGCCTTGCGGAAATCGGCTTCGGTCTGTGTGTTGCTGAATCCGCACACGGCGTCCATAAGCGGGTTGCCGACATACTCCACCTCGTAGTTGAATTTTGCGTAGAACTCGGTCTCGAACGGTAAGATTGTCAGCATCTTATCAATGTGTTTCTTTATTTTTCTGACGCGGCTCGTCTTCCATGCCCAGATTTTCGGAGATATGTAGAAAATGGTTTTAAGACCTATGCTTTTAGCAAATTTAGCAATGCGTAGATTGAACCCGGCAAAGTCGATAAGAATGACCGCATCGGGATTAAAATCAACAATATCGGCTTGGCATTTTTTCATATTGCGCTTTATGACGCGCAGGTTCATCAGCACTTTGACGAACCCCATGAAAGCCATTTGGCTATAGTGCAGTGTTGGCTGAATGCCGGCTTTTGCGGCCATTAGGTCGCCGCCAAAAAAGCGGAACTGCGCCTCAGAATCAGCTTTTTTCAGCTCTCCGATTAAATTCGACCCGTGCAAATCGCCGCTTGCCTCACCAGCTATCAGATAATAACGCATTTTAATTACGAATTATGAATATAGAATTCAGAATAAGAATTGTTTTTCTTATGTTCAGTCATTCCTTAATCTTCACTCAGAATTTATAGCTTTTAACTTATAACTCAATAACTTACATAAAGTACATCACAAGTATCGCCACACCGTACAAAAGGCACATCGAAAGTATGCCGCGCGCCATGTTGACGCGTCCGCGGCGCATCCACCAAAAAAACAAGACGGCGTTTGGCATTAGGCTGAGGATGACTATCTTATACAAAATGCCGAACGATTGAAACTGGTGCACACAAGAGCTAATCGACTCATAACCTTTGCCGTACGTAATCAGTGGCAGTAGTATTGCCAAACTGACCAACGGTAAAATCAGTCCGATAATCATTCCTGCGACTGGCGATTCGGTGCGTTTCATAACAGATAATCAATGTTTTGCAAATCTTCAAAATCGGTGCTGTCCAAGTTCATCGGAACAACTGTGGCATAATTGTTTCTCAGCGCCCATTCGTCGGTGTCGGTTGCGTCCGGCTCAAAATTGACGAAACTACCTGTCAACCAATATATTTTGTCACCATATGGGTTGGTATTCTCAACAAATGCTTCCTTCCAGATGCCGTGCGCTTGACGGCAGATTTTCAAGCCTTTAAAATCCGACTCGTCAACTACTGGATAATTTATGTTCAGGCAGAGCTGAGGATTTTTGTTTTGCGCTAAAACCTTCTTAATCAGCGGCTCAGAGTATTTTATGACAATGCTGAAATCGGCGTTGGCATCGTAGTTGCAAAGTGACAGACCGACAGCAGGGATGTTGTTGAATGCGCCCTCTTTTGCAGCACCCATTGTGCCTGAATAAAAGGCATTTACCGATGCGTTTGAGCCATGGTTGATACCCGATATAAGCAAGTTGGGCTTGCGTTGAAGAATGTGGCTCATGGCCATTTTCACGCAGTCGACCGGAGTGCCGGTTACCGCATAAACCGAGTATCCGGGCTCCTCAGTGATTGTTTTCAGGCGGACAAAGCTGCCGAGCGATACGGAGTGCGATTTTCCCGACTGGCCTTCAGCTGGCGCCACCACCACCACATCGCCCAATCGGCGCGCCATTTTTACAAGTTCGGCAAGGCCTTTAGCCTGATAGCTGTCATCGTTGGTTATGAGTATTAACGGTCGTTCCGACATTACTGTATATTGTTGGTTTTTAAATCAATATTGTTCTTTCTCATTAGGGAAGTCGCCTTGTTTGACATCAGTTATGTATTGGCCGACGGCATCGGTTATCACTGTGTGCAAATCGGCGTAACGGCGCAAAAAGCGCGGGGCGAAATCCTTCGACAGACCAAGCATATCAGTGTAAACCAGAACCTGGCCGTCAACTTTGCCGCCGGCTCCAATGCCTATAATCGGGATTTTCAGCTCCGAAGCCACTCGTTCGGCAAGTGTTGCAGGTATCTTCTCAAGCACAATGGCGAAGCAGCCTGCCTCCTCAAGCAGATGTGCGTCGCGAACAAGTTTTGCAGCTTCAGCCTCGTCTTTTGCTCTTACGGCGTATGTGCCGAAGGCGTTGATACTCTGCGGAGTAAGTCCGAGATGCCCCATTATTGGAATTCCGGCGGCAATGATTTTTTTCACCATTGGCAGAATTTCCTCGCCGCCTTCGAGTTTCAAAGCGTCGGCGCCAGTCTCCTGCATTATTTTTATTGCGTTGGTAACCGCTGTAACTTCGTCAACCTGATATGTGCCGAAGGGCATATCAACCACCACCAGGGCCCGCTTCACGCCGCGCACCACCGATGCCGCGTATATTATCATCTTGTCGAGCGTCATCGGGACGGTTGTAGTGTAACCCACCATTACATTTGATGCGCTGTCGCCAACCAGAATGGCGTCAAGGCCCGCGCCGTCAAGTATTTTGGCGGTTGTGTAATCGTAGGCGGTGAGCATTGAGATTTTCTCACCATTCTTTTTCATTTCGATAAGCCGCAGAGTGGTAACTTTGCGCGTATCGGAGCATAAATACTGTGCCATGTCTTGAGTTTATTAGACTGCGAAATTACTCTTTTCTGCAAATATTAGCCTCGCCTTTTTGCTGTTCGCGCAACAATGACGATGCTGGCTTCGTAGAGCAGGTATATGGGCAGAGAGACAATCATTAGTGTGAATACGTCGGCAGTGGGAGTGATAACGGCTGAGGCTGTCAGTATCGCCACAATGGCGTGGCGGCGGTAGCGGCGCATAAATTCGGCATTGAGTATGCCTGCAGCCGACAGAAGCCACGATAGCACCGGTAACTCAAACATTGCGCCCATCATCAGGCTGAGCATCAGCAATGTACCCATATATGACTCAAGTGTTATGAGGTTTGGGACATCGGTACTGACCTGGTATGTTCCCAAAAAACGGAATGTGAGCGGGAAAATCAGAAAATAGCTCAATGCTGCGCCAATCATAAACATAAAATAACCGGCCACCACCAAGCGCATGGTTAGCCGCCGCTCGCTGGCATAAAGGGCGGGCGACACAAATTTGAAAAGCACAAAAAGAATGTAAGGGGTGGCGCACAAAAATCCAATAGCGAAGGCCGCTTTCAGATGCACCATAAATTGCTGCGCCAAACCGGTATTTATCAGATTGATAGAGAAATCGCCGAATTGGCCATCACTGAGTGAATTAAGAATCCGGTAGCTGATGAAGGAGTTGTGTTTTGGTGCAAGCAGAAAATCGAACAGGATGTCTTTGAATACAAAAGCCGTCAGACCAAATGCCATCACAACTATCAGAATGCGGATAATGCTTCCGCGCAATTCGTCAAGATGTTCCCAAAAAGATAGTTGGTCGCTATTTGTCTGATTTTGTGGCATTGTCCGAATCCTGAGCATTGTTGTCGCCATTATCGTTCAGGCCGTCTTTAAAACTGCGGACGCCTTTTCCCAAACCGCGCATAAGTTCAGGAATTTTCTTTCCGCCGAACAACAGCAAAACAACGAGTGCAATAACCACAATCTCAGGTACACCCAATATGAAAAGGAATGTGTTCATTTCAAATGATTTTTCGCAAATATAAACAATAATGGGAACACAAACGGCACATACAATTAAGAAGTGAAAAAATCCCATTAAATGCTGGTGCATCAGCGTTCATAACTGACATTATCACCGCTTTTTCCCTGAATGTTTTTTGAAGTCGTTTTTCGGTGGAAATTTCTTGCCACCAAAATTGGTGTTGTTCTTTTTGTCAGCTTGACGGAAGTTCCCGCCAAAGTTTTTGCCGCCTTTAGCGCCGCCCAAATCGGCTGAAAGCCCCATTTGCCGCAGTTCGTTTTCAATCTCGCGGCGGAATTCGGGCTTGTACCAGAAGAAGAATTTGCGCTGTTCGAGTTTCTCATCTTTGGTACGGGCTGTATAGACGGGTTTCATTGTGTAGGGGTCGATGCCCGAATAATAGATGGTTGTCGAAAGCGTCATTGGTGTGGGCGTAAAGTCCTGAACCTGTTCGAGTTTGAAGTCGAGTTTTTTGGTTTCGAGCATCAGTTGGGCCATGTCGCGCTTGGTGCTTGCGGGGTGGCTCGAGATGAAGTAGGGAATGAGTTGCTGGCAGAGTCCGGCGTCACTGTTTTCGGCCTCGAAAATGCGGTTGAACTGCTTGAACAGCGCAAACGGCGGCTTTCGCATCATACGCAGCACATCGTCGGAAGTGTGCTCTGGCGCCACTTTCAACCTACCCGACACGTGGTTTCGGATAACCTGACGGATGTATTCCATTTTGTCGGGCGTGGGCTTGTCGTAGTTGAGCAGCAGGTCGTAGCGGATGCCGCTGCCGATGAAAGCCTTTTTTATGCCGGGCAGACTGCTGATTTTGCGGTATAGTTTTGTCAGCGGTTCGTGGTTGGTATTCAGGTTTTTACAGATGTTCGGAAAAATGCACGACGGACGTTTGCATTTCTCGCAGATTGAAGTGTCGGTGCCATGCAGATTGTACATATTGGCTGACGGACCGCCAATATCCGATAGATAGCCTTTGAAATCAGGCATTTGTATCACCTTCTCGATTTCGCGCATAATCGACTCTTCGGAGCGGCTCACAACAAACTTGCCCTGGTGCGCCGATATGGTGCAGAACGAGCAGCCGCCGAAGCATCCGCGGTGTAGGTTTACCGAGTGGCGAATCATCTCGTAGGCCGGAATGGGCTTGTCTTTGTATCGCGGGTGCGGCAATCTGGTGTATGACAGGTCGAACGAGAAATCGACTTCGTCCTGTGTCCACGGCTCGTATTGAGGATTGACAACCAGCAGTTTGTCGCCCATCCGTTGCAATATACGGTGGGCGTGCCATTTGTTCGATTCTTCTTCAATTGTTTTGAAATCAACGGCATAGGCCACCTTGTCCTTCAAACTTTTTTCGAAAGACGACAGCACAATGTCGTCATCGGTCCGGATTTTTGATTCCTCGCTTGCCGGACGCAGATAGCCAATTTGCGGAATGTCGAACATTTGCTCAACGCTGTCGCCGCGTTTGAAACGGGTGGCAAGTTCAATGAGTGTTTTCTCACCCATCCCGTAACTTAGAATGTCAGCTTTTGTATCGACTAAAATGCTGGGTTTCAACTCGTCGGCCCAATAATCGTAATGCACAAATCGCCGCAGCGACGCCTCAATTCCGCCCAAAACAATTGGTACATCGGGGTAGAGTTCTTTCAGAATGT
>JAFZKK010000106.1 GCA_017551905.1 Salinivirgaceae bacterium | reverse complement strand
TGTTGGGTATTAGTGTTAGTGTTAGTGTCAGCGTCAGCGTCAGCGTTAGCGTCAGTGTCAGCATTAGGCAAATGGCATAAGGCATAAGTATTTGGTTACTTATAACTTATAACTTATAACTTTAAACTCGCTCCTCACTTTACCACCAACGCCACAACAGCCACTAACGAAAGAACAAACGCAAGGAAACATGCGGTGAACAGCAATCCGGTTTTAACAGAGAGCCAAATGCTACGCTTATAGCTGACATTCAGAATTTGGTGATAATCAACAACTAAGACTATTATGGCAAACGCCAATCCTGCATCGACAGAATGTCCTAAAGTGAACAGCAACGTGAACATTCTCAGGAAGCAAATCTGGCAGAGCATATAAGCCGCCATTGAGGCCGCCGCTGCCAGCCGAATGCCGTATTTTCGGCGCAGACCGATAAAAATGGCCGCCCACAACAGCAACAAATCGCCAATGAACATTGTCACTCCCTGACTACTCAATGCGGCCTCAAATGCCGCCAGCGACGCCTTCCAGCGTGTATCTATTTGTTCGGGATATTCGTTGAGGTTCAAAAGCACGTAGCCACGCCAAACAGCTTTACCGGTGCGGTATCCCCATAAAACATATTGGTTGTCTATATCAACTTCGTCATCGTCGAAATCAAGCGTAACCGATAAACTATGGTGTTTGGTGCTGTCGTTCGAAGTGCCTGGCAATAGGTTTATCGCGACAGTATCGTTGAGGACTGTAGTCGTGCTGTCATTTTTCACTTGCAGGCCTGATTCTTTCACCAAATCGGGGTTAACCACCGCCGTCACCATTGCCAAAAACGAGTAAAAAATAATGAGTGCGGCAATAGGCGCCATATATTTGTCGTACTTGCCGCTGATATAGTCGCGAATCATGTAGCCCGGACGCAGCATAAGGTGGACAAAGGTACGCTTGGCGTCGTCGTTGAGGAACGGAATGCTGTCGAACGCGCCGTGGAAGAAACCGCGACGCCTCTGTTCGCGCTCTGTGCGGGTGTTCACCCAAATGCCGTTGCCGGTTTTCTGCCAGATTTTGAAGGCTCGCAGCCGGGCCGATAATCGTTTTGTTATCTTCATCGACATTATCACTCTTAAAAATTCACCGACAGTTTAACATTGAATCGGCGGCCCGTAAGCGTGTTCTCAACAGCATATTGGCGGTTGCCATAGTCGGTAACCCACTCATACGAAGCCACATTGCCGCGGTCGAGAACGTTGAGCACCTCGGCCGAAACCCAAGCCTCCTTCAAATAATAGAACATATGGCTTTTTGGATATGTTCGGTGACTGTTTTTCAGGCTTTTAGAGAATCCCAAATCGACACGCTGATACGATTTCATGCGGCCTGTAGCCAGATAACGCGGCGAGTTGGGCGGACCGAACGGCAGCTTCGAGCCATAGTTGATTTGCAGATGCACCTTATAATCGGGATTGCCAGGGAAATAATCCTGGAAAAAGACGCTCACGTTAACACGCTGGTCGGTTGGACGCGGAATGTAACCCGGATAAGTTTCATATTGATTGCCATCGGCATCGGTTTTCACCCACACATCATTGCGAATGTCCTCCTCCGTCTGCATCAGCGACAGACTGAACCACGAATCGACACCCTTCACAAACTCACCGTTGATTTTCATATCGATACCCATGGCGTAGCCGTCGGCGTCGTTATGGCCCGAATAAATGGTGCGCAAATTGTCTATCTGGTATGAAATCAAATCTTTAAGCGACTTATAATAGATTTCGGTTATGAACTTAAACGGACGGTTCCAAGCCGTAAAATTCCAATCGGCGCCAGCCACAAAATGAATTGATTTCTGCGCTTTTATATCGCTGTTAATCACACCGTTAGTCTGGCGCATCTCCTTGTAGAACGGCAACTGGTAATAGTATCCGCCCGACAGTTTCAGAACCACATCGCGCTTCCAGTTTGGCTTGTACGACAGGCTGACACGCGGCGACACCAGCAACTCGCCGTTGAAATCCCAGTAGGTGGCGCGCACGCCGGCCGTCAGATGCATATCCGACGAGTCGAGCAAAAACGAGAACACATCTTGCACGTAGGCCGTCAGCTTGCTTGACTCCACCTTGTTTTTCGCCCGCAGACTGTAAAACATCTCAACCGACGAAGGCGAGAGCGGAAGCGAATATCCTGCCGAATCAATCATGGTCCATTCCGACAGATTGTCGTCGATATTCTGACGTATGCCCGTTATGCCCCAGTTCAGAAAATGCCGCTCGATGTTCCACATTCCTCGGAACTCGGCGCTCAGCACTCTGGCTGTCAAGTAGTTGCGCCCATGATTGCGGAACGCGCCAATGCCAACGGTATTCACACTGTCGCCATAGGTGTCGGCTCCAATAGCGTTATCTATCTCATTTATAAAGTATTCGCTCAAAATATCGAACGTCTCGCTCTCGTGCGTGCTGAAAGCCGACGCCACAAGTTTAAGGCGCAAATCGTCGCTCACCTTGAAATCGGTCGAAAGGGCGCCGGTGTAAGTGTAGAAGGCGTCTTTCTCGCTTCCCTCGAAGAACATACGCAGCTCCATTGGCTGGTTCAGAAGGCCAAATTTGGTGCGGCGGTCGTGCGGTTTGAAGTTATACACGTTTGTCGAACAGTTGCCGAGGAAGCCAAGCTCGATGCGGTCTGTCAGGTCGAACGACAGATATGTCTGAAAATCAAGGAATCGCGGGTCATAGTCGCCCGATGTCTCAAGCGAGTTAAGTAGATATTTGGTTGTCTTGTAGCGCAAGCCCGAAATGTGATGAAAGCGGTGTCCGAAGCTGTCGCCATGCAGCATCACCGAGCCGCCGAACAAACTGCCAGCCACTGCCCCGCCCCAGCCGTTAGGACGCTTATATTTAATGTCGAGCACCGATGACATCTTGTCGCCATACTTGGCATCGAAACCGCCAGCCGAAAACAGAAGCGACGACACCATGTCGCTGTTGACAAAGCTCAGTCCCTCTTGTTGCCCCGAGCGCACCAGAAACGGTCGATACACCTCTATTCCATTGACATACACCAGATTCTCGTCGAAACTGCCACCGCGCACCGAATACTGCGAGCTCATCTCGTTGGTCGACACCACGCCCGGCATCGTCTTTATCAAACTCTCGATACTCCCCGAGGCATCGGGCAGCACGGTCATCACCTTCGGATTCAATCGCGTAAGCGTGCTATTGCGCACCTGGACATCCTCAACCGTAACCTGTTCAATCTCCTGCGAAATGGCCGTCAGCGTGACATCGAGACGCCGGCGCTGTCCCTCGGCAAGCAAAACTTGCTGCCATTCAGTCTGATAGCCGATAACTGAAAACGACACATATATAGATTGATTGGCCGGAATCCGTAGCTCATACTCGCCCCGCTCGTTGGTAGTGGTGCCGGCAGTGTTGCCCTTAAGCACCACATTGGCAAATTCAAGCGGCTCGCCCGACTGGTTTGTAACCTTGCCGAAAATGCCGGTCTGGGCTACCGAAGCGCCTGTCAGGAACAACAAAAATGCGACTAAAAGATTTTTCACCAAATGCTTATTGAAATCGCAAAAATAAACTTAAATGTTCGATTTTTATTGCTTGCAAAACAATATTTGCTTATCTTAACATCTGTTTTTCAGAAAAGGAATTTGACAATAATATAACTATGGTAACACAATTTCAAATCACACTGCCCAACTATCAGCGCGGCTACCACCTGATAACCGGCACCATTGTCAAGAATATGCCAGAACTGCCTGAGAGCGGGCTTCTGCACCTGATGATTCAGCACACCTCGGCGGCACTGACAATCAACGAGAACGCCGACCCGTCGGTGCGCTCCGATTTCGAGTATGTCTTCGACAAGCTGATTCCCGAGCGCGACCCCAACTACACGCATGACACCGAGGGCGCCGACGATATGCCGGCTCACATCAAGGCCGCAATGATTGGTCCGTCGGTCACCATCCCCATCACCAACCACAAGCTGAATCTTGGCACCTGGCAGGGAATTTATCTGTGCGAATTCCGCAATTACGGCGGACGAAGGAATATTGTGGGGACGATTTTGAGTTAATTTTGCATAGGCGACACAAACAACCTATTTTTACAAAACTATTCCACCGATAAAACATATAAAGGCGACCATCAGGCCGCCTTTTTTATTGCCATTTTATCGCCTTATTTTATATAATTATCGTTTTTCGATAAAAATTTTATGTTTTTATATTGCAGATATGAATTTTGCATATATTTATGCACAGTAAAAATTTATCGTTTAACAATAAAAATGTACTACTATGAACAAAAAACTTAAAATCTACAGCGGACTGTTTCTGGGCGCTTTACTTGTGACAATTGTAACGAATGTTTTCCACTTCAACAGGTCATTTACTACGCACACATCTTCCGACGAGAAATTGGAATTTGTGGACGGCGACACACTATTCGCATCTTGCGACACACTTACAACGGGCGGAGTTGTAAAAAGGTTCAACAGAACTTTCTCTATGGAAGTATTTGTCAAACCGAAAGCTGGAGCCAAGAGTCTTTGCTCTACCGCTGCTGGCCAAATCTACAAAGTGGACTTGCAAAAGGTAAAACTCATAGTTCCTACCGACAAGGACACTTTTTTTAAATATCCTATAGTTTTTATTTTTGTTTCCTCTGCACTTTCGGCAATTATCACCATCTGGATACTCGTAATAGCATTAAAACTCATCCGCAGCATCCGCAAAGGTGAGGTTTTCGTAACACAAGTGTCAAAATATATCGAAACCACTGGTATTCTTCTTTTGGTCAGGTATGTTTATGGTTGGTTTGTTTATTACGTCGTACAACATTATATTATAAACAATGTTAGGATGGCAGGGTACGATATAGT
>JAFZKK010000105.1 GCA_017551905.1 Salinivirgaceae bacterium | reverse complement strand
TACCAGCATCCGCTCGTCGGGCGGCAGATTGTCGAGAGCATCCTCCATCAGCCTGATGCGCTCCTCGTTGCCAGTGGAGAGCTCATCGTCGGCAATGTCGTCGTCGGCAATCGAGGCCTCATCAATGTCAATCAAACGTATCTTACGGCGTTTCAGGTGGTTAATCGATTCGTTGTAGGCGATGCGCGAAATCCATGTCAGGAACGATGCCTTCCCTTCAAATCTTTCCAACGCCCTGTATGCCTTGACTAAAGCGTTCTGCGCCAGCTCCTCGGCATCGGCTTTGCTGCCCACCATTCGCACCGTAAAATCAAGAACCTGCTGCGAATACTGATTCACAAAATAGGCGTACTCGGCCGCTGCCTTGCGACGGTTGCCATCGCTCAAATAGTCAACTATTCGGGCAATGCGCCTTTGTTCGTCGGTGTTCGCTTTTTGAATCATTCTGCCTTTTAGACAACGGCTTTCGCGAAATATTACACGCTGCCGTCAATTTTTTTTTGAAATTTTTACAAAGTAAATGTATTTCTGTCGAAAACGCTGACACTGACACTAACGCAAACCCCGCAAACGCTTGCATAAAATCCCACATTTTCAGCCTATTATTTTGCCTGCAACGTAACCGACTTGTTGCTCAAAACTCTACTTTTGCGCTTTCTTTTGAGGGAGGGTCGGTGGCGGTTTTCTTGATAAGAAACAGGCTGAAATACAGTTTGATAACGAGTTTGGATAAAGATTAATAATTGTATATGTCGTTCATTGGAATTTACCTTTTGACACTTTTGGCGGCAGTGCTGCTGGTGGGTTGTTTGAACCCGAATGGCAAAAGCCTCGTCGCGGTATGCGGCACGGTGGCTTTGTCGGTTGTGAGTAGCGTGCCGGCCGTGGGCGCGCTGATGGGGCAGACTTTTGCCTGCGATTTTGCCGGTTCGTTCTTTACGGGGCCGGTGCGTGTCATCATCGACCCGCTGTCGGCGTGGTTCGTGTTGGTCATCAATTTCACGATGATTACCAGCGTGTTATACGGTCGCCAGTATATGCAGGCCTACGCCGACCGCCGTTCGGCCTTGAGCCTTCATTGGATGTGCTATCTGCTTGTCCACGCGGGACTTACGTCCGTTTGCGCAATGCACAACAGCATCGGCTTTCTGGTTGCGTGGGAGGTTATGGCCTTCAGTTCGTTTGTGCTTGTCATTTTTGAGGGCGACAAGGTGCGGACCATCCGCGCAGGCATTAACTACCTGATACAGTCGCACATAGGCGTGGCGCTGCTCACCGTGGCGTTCGTCTGGGTGGCAATGGTTTCGGGCACCTACGATTTTTCGGGCATCGGGCAGTTTGTCGCCACACAGTCGAAGGCGGCGTGCTTTGGGCTGATGATGCTCTTTTTCGTCGGATTCGCCTTCAAGGCCGGCTTTGTGCCGTTTCACACGTGGCTGCCGCACGCTCACCCCGCCGCGCCGTCGCACGTTTCGGGAATGATGTCGGGCGTGCTTATTAAAATAGGTATCTACGGCATCGTCAGGATGCTTATCTTGATAAATGTCAATTATTTGGCTGTCGGATATTTCATTCTTGCCATATCGGTCATCACGGGCGTTTACGGCGTGATGTTGGCCATTGTTCAGCACAATCTGAAGAAACTGCTGGCCTACCACAGCGTCGAGAATATCGGCATCATCGGCATCGGCATTGGTGTCGGGTGCTTGGGCTTGGGCTATGAAAATCAGATGCTTGCGATTGTCGGTTTTGCCGGCGGACTGCTGCACGTGCTCAACCACTCGCTGTTCAAATCGCTGCTGTTCTATGGCGCGGGCAACGTCTATCAAGCCACGCACACAATGGAAATTGAGCATTTTGGCGGCCTTATCAAGCGGATGCCGCAGACGGCGCTGTTGTTCCTGCTGGCGAGTCTGGCCATTTGCGGACTGCCGCCGTTCAACGGTTTTGTGTCGGAATTCATCATCTACAACGGCTTGTTCAGCGGCATAAACGCTTCGTTCTCAACGGCTTCGGTGCTGATGTTTGTGGCGGCGATGGCTGGTTTGGCGCTCATCGGCGGATTGGCCATAATGTGCTTCACAAAAGCCTTCGGCATCGTCTTTTTGGGGACGCCGCGCCACGAGTTCCACAACGAGCCCGCAGAGTTCGGCAAAGCGCGTCTGTTGCCGATGTATATGGTTGGCATTCTGATAGTTGCCATTGGTTTGTTCCCGCAATATTTCGTCGGTGCCATACGCTCGGTTTTGGGGCAGATGGTTGGCGCCGATGTTCTGCAAACCGTTCTGCCGCTGTGCTGCGGGGCAATGACGTGGATAAGTTGGTATATGCTTGGTTTTGTGGTGCTTGTGGCGCTGGTTTACGGTCTGCGCAGCCTTTGCGCCCGCCGTTTGCCCGTGGCTGAAGGCGATACGTGGGGTTGCGGTTATCTGGCCCCGACGCCCAAAATCCAATATACGGCAAGTTCGTTTGTGCGCTCGTACCGCCGTTTGGCAAAGCCGCTGCTCAACATCCGCAAGCGCGCCGTCGATGTCGAGGGCATTTTCCCGACCGATGCGGCCTACTCAACCGAAGCGCTCGACCACACCGAAACCGGCCTGATTCACCGCCCGTTACGTGTTTTCCGACTGATGTTGAGCAAGTTATCGTTCTTGCAGAACGGTAGGCTTCAGAACTATATTCTTTACGGACTGCTGTTCATTGTGGTGGTGCTGGGCGTTCCGTTTATCTGCCACATTATCAGAGTATTTATAAACTATCTAAACACATTATTATAATGTTGAGTTTCGCGTTGATTTTTGTTGCCAGCCTGTTTTTCACGGGCATTGTGGTGCGCGTCAAGAGCCTGGCGTCGGGGCGGAAGGGCCCGGGCGTTTTCCAGCCCATCCGCGACATCTGGCGCCTGCTGCGCAAGGGCGCGGTTTACAGTCGCACCACCAGTTTGGTTTTCCAACTTGCGCCGTCGGTCTATTTCGCGTCGATTTTGGCAGCCATAGCGGTTGTGCCGCTCGGCTCGTACGCTGGAATTGTCTCATTCTCTTGCGATTTCGTCTTTTTCGCCTACGTTCTGGCGCTGGGAAAATTCTTCTGCATCATTGCCGCACTCGACACCGGCAGTAGTTTCGAGGGAATGGGCGCAAGCCGCGAGGCGCTGTTCTCGATGCTTGCCGAACCGGCTTTCTTCATCCTGATGGGCACGCTGGGGCTGCTCACCGGTCGCACATCTTTCTTGCAGATATTCAGTGGTTTGCATATCGATTCGAACCTCTCGTACATACTCGTGACCATCGCTTGCTTCCTGCTCATAATGATTTGTATGATTGAGAACAGCCGAATGCCGGTGGATGACCCCAAAACGCACTTGGAACTAACTATGATTCACGAAGTTATGATTCTCGACAACAGTGGTTTCGACCTCGGTTTGATTCTGCACGCCACCAATCTCAAATTTGCGATGTACGGAGCCTTGATTGCCAACCTTTTCATCGGCAATATGCCGCTCTGGGGCTCGGTTGCGGCGTTTTTCGGCATACAGATTGCCACGGCGGTTGTGGCCGGCGTCATCGAGTCGTTTATGGCGCGTTTCCGGATGGGGCACAACTCGCAGTTCATTCTGGTGCTCTCGTCGCTCGCCCTGCTGATGCTTTTGGGTGTGATGCTGATTATTAATTGATTGAAGGATTGAATAATTGAAGGATTGAATGTTCGCACAGATGACACAGACAACACAGATACAATCACTTATGCCTAATGCCTAATGCCTTGTGCCTAATGCCTAATAACTTAAAACTTGTCACTTGTAACTTATAACTTATAACTTCATAAAGAAATGACCACAATTCTGCTTATCATATTCGCTATCACGCTGTTATACTTTTCGATAGCGAACCGTTTGATGACCTATCTGTCGATTCTGACATTGCAGGGTGTGCTGCTTTTTGGCGTGGCTCTGCTTGAGTTGCGCGAGATGAGCGCCGTCAACTTCGCCTTCATTCTGCTTGAAACAGTGGTAGTTAAGGCCATTGCCGTTCCGCTTTTCATCCGCCACGTCATCAAAAAGAACAAAATCCGCCGCGAGGCCGAACCGTTTGTTCCGTACTTCATCTCGCTGATTGTCACCACTTTGATAATCGTTGTGGCGTTCGTCTTGTCAACAATGGTCGATGCGCCGAACATCAACCGCACCTATTTTGTGGTGGCCATTTCGTCGGTTTTCAGCGGACTGTTTTTCATTGTCTCGCGCAAGAAAATCATCACCCACGTCATCTGCTACGCGCTCATCGAGAATGGTGTTTTCATCCTCTCGCTGGCTGTGGGCAACGAGATGCCGCTGTTGGTCAACCTTGGAGTCCTGCTCGACGTGTTCATCAGCATCTTCCTGCTGGGCATCTTCATCAACAAAATCGGCAATGTGATTAACGAGGGCAGTGTTGCCGAATTGAGTAGTATTAAAGATTAATTATTTGAAACAATGATAGTTGCGTATCTGATAACATCAATTTTGATAGCGCTTTTGCTGTTTGTCAACAAGAGCCGGGCGCTGAACGGCGCGTTTGTGGCGCTGTTTATGGTTTTGCAGTGCACGCTCACCGTTTTCGAGTTCACGCAGCGCGGAAGTTACGACGCCGTTTATTTCAAGGCCGACGCCCTCGCCCTGCTGATGCTTGCGGTGCTTACCGTGGTGGCCGTTCCGGCGCTTCTGCACAAGTTCAATTATGTTGAGCCCGAAGCCGAAACGCCGCGTTCGCGAGGAATCTACTATGGTGCTATGGTTCTGTTAGTTATGGCACTTTCGGCGGCTTTTTTGTCGTCGCATATCGCCGTCACTTGGATTTTCGTCGAGATAACCACCTTGAGCGCGTCGGCATTGGTTTTCCACCGCCGCAACGCAGGCTCAATCGAGGCCACGTGGAAGTACATTTTCGTCTGCTCAATCAGCCTGGTGTTCGTCTTCATCGGCATTCTGCTTTTGAGTATCTCGCTCGGCGATGCCGGACAGGCGCAGTTGCAGTACGACAGCCTGGTGAGCGTGGCCGCAACCCTCGACCCGTTCTGGATTAAAATCGCCTTTGTGTTTGTCTTTGTGGGATATACGGCCAAATTCGGACTTGTGCCGATGTACACCGCCGGCATCGACGCCAAAGACAAGGCGCCAGCGCCGGCCGCTGCGCTGCTTTCGAGCGTGCTGATGAACGCCGGTTTTGTGGGTATTTTCCGTTTCTATCAGATAGTTACGCGCACCAGCGTCAAGCCGTGGGCCGACACCATAATAATGGTTGCGGCGGTGCTTTCGATACTCATTTCGGCCGTCTATCTGATTAAGGTTAAGAACGTTAAGCGAATGTTGGCTTATTCGAGCGTCGAGAATATGGGCGTTGTGGCGCTCGGACTTGCCGCCGGGGGCATCGGCTGCTTTGCCGCCCTGTTGCATTTGGTGCTGCACTCGTTCGTCAAATCGGCAATGTTTTTCCACACCGGACACATCTATAAGTACTTCAAATCGAAGAACATATATAGCATTGGCAACTATTTCCGCCACAACCGCGCCGGAGCCGTCTTTATGCTGCTGGCGTTTGTCTGCATTGCCGCAATGCCGCCTTCGGGCTTGTTTGTCAGCGAGTTACTGACATTCAAAGCGCTCATTGCCAGCCACCACATTCTTGTGCTTGTGCTGACAATTGTTCTGCTCACAACCATCATCTGGGCTTTGGGGCGCAACATCTTGAAAATGCTGTTCGTCGATTCGGAGAATGTGCACGTGCAACCGTCTGTGCGACACAATGTTGCGGAGATGATTATGCAATATCTGCTGCTGGCGCTCACCGTTTGGCTGGGTTTCTGCCCGCCGCAGTGGTTCGTTGGTTTGATTGAAGAGGCTGTTCAACTTATAACTTTCTGATTCTATGAATTTTATTAGCATAAAAAACAACCAGTGCATACAGTTCGCCGAAATTCCGGTGCTGCCTTACGCCGATTTTTACAGTCTGATAGACAATAAGTTGACAACCGCGCCCGAAGCGCATTGTGTCGCCTACTACGGCGTGCCGTCGGGCAAAAGCGTGCAACTCATCTGTTGCATTGCCGATGACGCCACGCACCTCATCGATGTGGCTTCGGCGGTGGTTGAACCGACGGCTGTTCTGGAGTCGCTCACGGCCAAACACCTTGCGCTTCAACTGTTTGAGCGCGAGATTCACGAGAATTTCGGAATCGGCTTCAGCGGGCACCCGTGGCTCAAGCCCGTGCGCTATCCGCACAACACCGCCGACAAGAGCCTGACAATGGCCAACTATCCGTTCTATCAGATTGATAGCGAAGAACTTCACGAAGTGGGCGTGGGGCCGATTCACGCTGGAATCATTGAGCCTGGCCACTTCCGCTTTATTTGCAACGGCGAACAGATTCTGCACCTCGAGATTCAGTTGGGCTATCAGCACCGCGGTGTCGAGAGTCTTTTCTTGCAGAAAACCAAACTGTTGCAACGCGCCACGCTTGCCGAAAACATTGCTGGCGACACGGTTATCGGCCACTCGACGGCTTTCGCCAACGCGTGGGAGAGCCTTTGCGGTTTCGAGCCGTCGCGCCAACTGCAAATGGAACGCGCCTTTGCGCTTGAAAATGAGCGCATTGCAATCCATACAGGCGATTTGAGCGGCATTTGCACCGACATTGCCTATCAGTTGGGCAACTCGGTTTTCGGCCGTCTGCGCACGCCTGTAATCAACTATTTCCAACGTTGGGCTGGCAACCGTTTTGCAAAGGGGCTTATCCGTCCTGGTAAAACCAACTTTCAGTTTACCAAAGAGTTAGCCGAACAATGGCTCGATATGATTGGCGCCTATCGCCCCGATTTCGTCGAAATGGCCGAACAGACGTTCGACCTACCGTCGGTGCTGTCGCGCCTTGAACAGACGGGCCGTGTGGCGCCCGAAACCGCCCGCGCCATTGGAATGGTGGGAATGGCCGCCCGCGCAAGCAACGTTGTCCGCGATGTCCGCGCCTCGCACCCGTGGGGGTACTACGATGGTCTTCAGTATCAGCCTGTTACAGAGCCTGTCGGCGATGTCTATTGCCGTGCCCGTATCCGCTACGACGAAGTTCTGCGCTCGATTGATATGATGCGTCAAATGATTGATACAATGGATTATAAGCCGCAACAGCCTGCAACATTGGATGCGCCGAAAGCCGACTCGTTTGTGGTGTCGCTTGTCGAAGGCTGGCGCGGCGAGATTTGCCACTGCGCCATTACCGACGCGCAAGGTAACTTGCTGCATTACAAGATTAAAGACCCGTCGTTCCACAACTGGCTGGGCCTTGCGCTTGCCGTCCGCAACAACGAGATTTCCGATTTCCCAATCTGCAACAAGAGTTTCGACCTCTCTTACAGCGGCCACGACCTTTAACAAGGATTGAATGATTGAATAACTGATTGATTGAATGAAACTTCGCACAGATGACACAGACAACACAGATTTATTACTAATGCCTAATGCCTAATGCCAAGTGCCTAACACCAAATACCTAACACCTAACACCTAACACCAAAAAGCAATGTTTCTCAACAACTTAAAGATATTATTCCACCAAGGGAAGCAATTCATTCCCGATGTTACGACAACCGAAGTTCCTGGTGTGTTCCGTGGCCGTCCCGAGATTACCGATGCCGCTTGTAACAGTCAGCAACTCATTGACTTATGCCCGACGGGCGCAATCAGCGGCAATCCGTTGAGTATCGATTTGGGACGCTGCACCTTCTGCGGTGAGTGCGCCATTGCTTGCCCCGAAAAAATCAGATTTACAAAGGATTACAAAATGGCCACCAACATTCGTGAGCGTTTGGTTGTCAGTGGCGACCAACCCATTGAAGTGGATGCCGACAAGGTGCGCGCCGAAATCCACAAGTTGTTCGGCCGCTCGCTCAAACTGCGCGAAGTGTCGGCCGCTGGCGACAACAGCTGCGAGTGGGAGTTGAACGCCACAAGCAACGTCAACTTCGATATGGGCCGTTTCGGAATCGATTTTGTGGCCTCGCCACGCCACGCCGACGGCATTGTGGTTACTGGCCCAATCTCTGAAAATATGGCCGAAGCGCTCGAAATCTGCTACCACGCCACCCCCGACCCGAAAATCCTGATTCTGGCTGGCACCGACGCCATTAGCGGCGGAATCTTCGCCGACAGCCCCGCGCTTAACCGTTCATTCTTAGATAAATACAAAGTCGATTTGTATGTTCCTGGCAACCCCGTTCACCCGCTGGCGTTTGTTAATGGGGTGTTGAGTTTGTTAAAGGGTAAGAGGTAAGAGTGTAGAGGTAAGACTTTCTTGCCAAACGGAAAAAAACCCTAAAAAACTGCACAGAAAACAAGGTTTTTCTTTGTTTTCTGTGCAGTTTTTTATAACCTTGCGCTCAATTATGAAGACGAATCCATTAATACGATTAGGGAACGTTCCCGTACAAGTCAGCACCATCGCAGCTTGTTTCGATAATTTGTCTTCACCGAGTGAGAAAATTCGAGCGTTGGAGAAGGACGGACAATTAGTCCGTTTGAAACGTGGATTGTACGTTGTGAATGAGAGCGTTAGCGGCAAGCCTATTAATATTCGGCTATGCGCCAACCATATTTATGGCCCGTCGTATGTGTCGCTTCAATGGGCATTGAGGTGGTATGGACTCATCCCCGAACGTGTGTTTACAATGACATCCGTCACCACCAAGCGCACTCGCGATTTTGAAACACCACTGGGGCGTTTCACCTATTTCCAAGTTAAGCCTGACTATTTTTCCATTGGTGTCAGAAGCGTGGAGGAAAATGGAGTGTATTGCCTTATGGCTGGCCCGGAGAAGGCGCTTTGCGATACGATTCTGTACGATTCTTACTTGCCGCCGCAATCGGTTGTTGGTTTGAGACAATACTTGGAAGAGGATATTCGCCTTGATATGGATGCGTTAAGCAGCTTTGATGTAAGCATTGTTGAGGCTTGTGCGCAAGCGGGAAGAAAGGAGCAAATACTAAACAATCTTATAAAGATTATCAATAAGATATGAGTGTTTACGATGATATGGTGGCAGAGTGTGCCGAGCGGGCAGGAACGGCCACGCCAAATGTTGAGCAGGAAGTGATGCAGCGCATTGCCCTTGCCGGACTTCACCGTGGAGGTTTTTTCCAATATGCGGCTTTCTACGGCGGCACTTGTCTGCGTATTTTTCATAATCTGCCGCGTTTTTCCGAAGATATGGACTTCTCATTGGTGGAAAAGCGCGACGACATTCATTTAGAGGACTATTTTCCGGCTATCGTGGAGGAATTTAAGTTGGCCGGACACGAAGTGAATATCGTGAAAAAAGAGAAGAAAATCTTCGGACGGGTTGAATCGGCATTTTTAAAGGAGAATACCGAAGTTTACGACATTAAGTTTCAGACAAAAAAGACCGTCAAGGTGAAGATTGAACTTGACACCGACCCGCCGTTGAAGTTTGGCACAGAGCAAAATCTGCTCATCCGACCGTATAGTTTTATGACACGCTGTTTCACATTGCCTTATCTCTACGCCGGCAAGATGCACGCTTTGGTTTATCGAGCTTGGCAGCGAAGGGTGAAGGGCCGCGATTGGTACGATTTCGAGTGGTATGTGCGCCATCAAGTGCCGTTAGACTATCAGCATCTGCAAGAACGGATTCGTGAGTTCAGCGGCGAAGTGGTTGAAAAGGAAACGTTTATGCGGCTTCTCCGCGAAAAGCTATCTTCAACCAACATCGATTTGGTTAAGCAGGATGTTGTCGGTTTTATTGCCAACCCTCACGAACTCGACATTTGGTCGAACGACTATTTCCTGCAATTGGCGGATATGATTGTGTTTAAATAGATTTGGAATTTTAACGCAGTTCCGAAGCCTTCGGGAACACTGTTTTAATTGATTTGCACAGATAATTCAGTTCCCCGCTTCTACGTATCAACAAAAAAACTATTTTTGTGAAAAAGAACGATATATGCAAGTGATGACACAAAAACCGACGATTGCCGCATTTCTCAAGAAAATGCAAGCCGACAAAATGGCATTGAATGCGTGTATCCGTAATGGTGGCAACATAAGCAACGAGGCGCAAAAACGTGGAATCAAACTTGCGACACCCATATCGGTTTCAGAAAACAGATAACAACACGTTCTGTTTCGAAACCGACGACGGCCAGAAATATCAGGCGTATTTTATTGAATTCCCGACAAATAACTATAAACTATATTCGTTTTCTTTCGATAAAGAAGAAGGCTTGAAGTATTTCGACAGCCGCATAAAAGACACTGTGATTACAATCTTGAGCGAATTTTGCAACGCTGACAATCAGATACTTGCCTATACCTGCGATGTGAGCGACGGACACGAACTGGCTCGTAAACGGCTGTTTAACAAATGGTTTAACGAAGAAAATAATGGCTCGCTCACGAAAGTTGATTTTCAATCGGAAAACATTTATGTCTCGCTGATTGCTAAAAAAGACTTTTCGGCTGTAAATCAGGCAATAACCGATATAAACCAGTTGTTTGCCGATGTGATTTCGAATAAATAAGTTGTTAAGTCATACACTGCAATAGTAGATTTTTGAAGAGAAAATGACAGAAAATGTCATTTTCTCTCAAAAAAGTTACTAATTGGCGGATATGATTGTGTTTAAATAGATTCAGGCTGAATACGTAATTCTATTGATTTTCAATAGCATCAAACAAAAATGCCGCCAATTGTGGCGGCATTTTTGTTGTTGGCGATAAAGGCATTTTAATATGGCATTCATAGTTATGAGTTTTTGTAGACAACCCAATCAAATTGTGGTTCAGCAACTATGTTGCCGTTTTTATCAACAATACCCCATTTGCCGTTTTGTTTTACAAATATGATGTTTTTATAAAATTTCACTTCGTCGTACAGTGTATTAACAAGTTGCTTGCCGGTTTCGTCAATACAGCCCCATTTGCCATTTAGTTTAATAGCTGCCAATCCAATTTCAGCAAAATCATCAGCATCATCAAATTGTGATTTGATAACCATTTTTCCTGTAGTATCGATGTAACCCCATTTGCCGTTTAATATTACACGAGCTAGACCGTTTTCTGCAAATTTCTCGAACCTATCAAATTGTGGTTTAATAACTATCTCCCCTGTTTTGTCGATATAGCCCCATTTGCCGTTTTGATTGACGGCTGCCAAACCATACTTTGCAAAAAAATCTCGAGCATCGTCAAATTGTGGAGCAACAACTATCTTTCCATCTTTGTTTATGTAGCCCCATTTGTCATTTAATTTAATTGTCGCCAAATTGTCATCCACAAAGTATCCAACTTTGTCGAATTGAGGTTCGACAACCCAATGGCCATTTCTGTCAATATAACCCCATTTTTCAATAATGTCCCACATTTTGGTTTCAGTATCACAAACAACAGCGGCGGCTAAATCATTATCTACAAAATCGCCGCACCAATCAAATTGCGGATTAATTACCAACTTGCCTTTTTTGTTGATGTAGCCATATTTGCCATTTAATTTAACCTTAGCTAAACCGTTTTCTGAAAAATCCCAAGCATCATCAAATTGCGGGGTTGCAATCAACTTGCCTGATTTATCGACATAGCTCCATTGGTCGTTTAATTTAACGCGTGCGAAACCATTTTTAAAAGACCAAGCCTTGTCAAATTGTGGAGTAACTATCCATTTCCCCGTTTTGTCAACGAATCCATATTTGTAGTTTAACTTAACTTTAGCTAAATCTTCTTTAAAATCATAAGCATCATCAAATTGTGGGTTAATTACCCAATTACCAGTTTTATCGATGTAACCATATTTGCCATTTAATTTGACTACAGCTAAACCATTTTCTGTAAAATTCAATGCCTTGTCAAATTGTGGATTGATTTCCCAATTACCAGTAGCGTTGATGTATCCGCATTTATTTCCAAATCCAGCGGGAATGAGAAAGACGTCAACATTGCTGTTGCTATTATTGTCTTTCATTGTGCAGCCAAACAAAAAAGTTGCCGCTAACATTGTTGTTGCTAATAATTTACATTTCATAGTTCGTTGGTTTTAAAAGTGAAACCATCATAATTATTTCTCAAATATAGTGTTTCCCACCCATTTCTGCGCTGGCATAGAAAATCAAAATTCGGTTTATCGATTGACCAAAATTGCGTTTTCACAACAAAAAAGGCGGAAACCAAAGTCCCCGCCTTAAATTTCTAAATCCTACATTCTAATTCCTAACTTTCACGCTACTTTCCGACAAATATTTGTCTCTCAATTTTTTAACCACTACTTTCCCATTCAGTGTAATATCCTGTTTCAAGCGAATGTCGGCTGACGAAGCGCCAACCTTCACGCTGAACGTGCCAGGCGCGATGTTCCATTGGCGGCCGCCGTCGTTGCTGTAGTAGCCGAATTGCTCGGTGTAGAGTTTCACGCGCACGGTTTTGGTCTCGCCAGGATTGAGCGCAACGCGGGCGAATCCTTGCAGTTGGATTGGCCGAATGTTCTGATTGTCAGCCGTTGGCGAAAGGTAAATCTGTGCAATCTCGTCGGCAGCAATGGTGCCTGTGTTCTTCACATCGAACGTCAGGTTGACGCAGCTGTCGGTGATTGAAGCCTCGTTGGCGATTTGCAAATTGCTGTACTCGAAAGTGCTGTAACTCAAGCCGTAACCAAATGGCCACTGCACGCGGTTGTCGGTCGAGGCCGAATAGTTGTAGCACATCGGCTCGTACACTTCAGCGTTGGGGTAACTGACTGATAATTTGGCCGATGGCGATACACGACCATATAGAATGTCGGCCACGGCATTGCCGCCTTCCTCGCCCGGATACCACGCCTGAATGACGGCGGCGCACTTTTCGGCCAAACCCGAAACCACCTGCGCCCGTCCGCCAAAGATTACCAAAACAACAGGTTTGCCCGTCGCAATCAGCTCATTCACAAACGCTTCCTGACGGCCCGGCAATCGCAATCCTTGACGGTCGCGGTTCTCGCCGCAGAGCATCACATTCTCGCCCACAGCGGCCACAATCACATCGCTCTGCTCGGCCATACGCAAGGCTTCGGCCTTGTCGGCCTTCTCGCCCGAGTCCACCTTGCGGTGAAGAATCTCATAATCCCAGGCGCGCTCGTCGCCACCGTTCGAAAGTTTGGTCTCAATGGTGTCGGTCCAGTCGCAGCCGCGCGAGTAGCTGATGCTGATGCCTTCGGGCTTGCGCGATGTCATTCCCTCAAGCAACGGCACCACGTGCGGATGGTCCAAATCGGTCATTATCCGCTTCCAGAAATAGGTCATCGCGGGGAACGAATAGTCGCCGCACATTGCCCACATTGAGTTGGCGTTGGGGCCAGTGAGTAGAATATTCAGTTTTGATTTTTGATTATTGATTTTTGAATTTGCGCCAAGCGGAAGAATGCCATTATTCTCAAGCAATACAACCGATTGTGTTGCAATCTGATACGACAGTTGCCGTTCTTCAGGTGTGTCGAGTTCGATTTTTTCGGTGCTGAACAGATAAGGCTCCTTGTCGAGCAGGCCGGCGCGCAGTTTGTGCCGCAAAACGTCCTTCACAGCGCGTTCAAACGCTTCGGGCTGAACCAATCCGCTGTCGATGGCCTGTTGCAGATACTGGTAGTTGGCACCGTGCGGAAAATCGACATCGCAGCCGCCGTTGATGGCCGCAGCCGCTTTATGCATAGCATCGGGTTGTTCAGGAATTTGGTCAATGGCGGTGTAGTCGCTCACAACCATTCCGTCGAATCCAATGTAATCACGCAGAATATCGACAAGTATCTCACTGTTTTCCACACAATTGGTTCCGTGAACGGCGTGGTAGCCTGGCATCACAACACGGCTTCCAGCAAGACGAATCATCGCCTCGTGCGGCAACAAAATTTCTTCCATAAGCTCCTTCTCATCGGCATCGCCACCGCCGCCGTAGCCAAGATAGTGCTTCGAACAAGCGCCCACACCTTTCTTAAGGTCGCCTTGTTGCAGGCCGCTGACAAAGGCCACGCCCATCGCCGCCGACAGGTAACCGTCTTCGCCATACGACTCCTCGAGCCGGTTGAACGACGGCGTGCGGCACACGTCAACCATCGGCGAAAGCGACAGAACGCCGCCCATCTTGCGCATCAGCGTTGCCGTCTGCCGCGTTTTGAGTTCGGCAAGTTCGGTGTTGAACGAGCACGCCTGCCCGATTTGCTGCGGGTAGATGGTGGCGCCGCTCGTGTTCACGCCCGACAGCACCTCCTCGTGGAAGAGCGCCGGAATGCCGTTCGGCGTGTTGGTCATCAGCCACTGCTGAACGGCGGCCACGCGGTCGCGTAACTCATTGGGGTCCACGGGTTTCTGACTTGCATACTGCGAGAAATGGCCGATTCCGTATGGTATCAGCTTGCGGCATTGAGCCGTGTCGAGCCGCCCCAGACTGTCGAAAAGCGGTTCCATATAGCCGCTTCTCAACTGCGCAATGCGCTCCTGCTGCGGCATTCGGTTGTAGAGTTCGTCGATTAGCCGCTCATCGCTGCTGGTGGCCGTGCACCCTGCCAAAACGGCGGCAATGAATAAGATTTTGATTGGTTTCATTTGTTTAAATCTATATTTAAATCATTCATTTTCAGATATTAGCCGATTCAGGTTGCGTCAATGGCGATTTTCTGCAAACCGACTGCAAAATCTGTTTTCGGGCTAAAAATAGCGATATTAGGGACGTGGGCAAACGGCTGATGAAGAAAAAGCGAGCCAAATATTGGTTTATTTTCTTTGCAATTTGTTGCATTAACACTAAATTGCAATATCAAAAAAGAGCAAGACCAATAACCTAATCTTGCTTGATTTTGATAAATTAAAGTATTAATAATCAAAACCTTAAACGTTATGAAAAACATTTTTAAATTAGGCTTTGCAGCCTGCCTTACGGCTGCGTTTCTATTCAGCGGCTGCAAAAAAGACGACAACGAATCAGACGACCAACAGAGATTGGTGCTATCGGCAGAGACAATACGGAAAGATAAGGTCGGTAATATTGTCGAAACAAAAAAATCCGAATACAAATATGACGCCCGAGGCAATTGTATAGAATCCAACACCGAAACCACAGACGGAAACGGTTTTAGTCGACAAGAAAAAACATTGAAAAAATACGATGGACAAGGGAATCTGATAGAAAGCGAAACCTATGAACTCGACCTTTTAACTTCGAAAGAGAGTTACACTTACGAAGGAAACGTAGAAACCCGTGAATCAACAACTTATAATAGAGGCGCGGTATTGTCCGCGCATAAACAGGTAATTACTTATACCGATTCGAACCGTGAAAAAATAAAAAGCAGCATAACCACAACGAATTTTGACAATACAATATCTGTTATCAGGCAAGAAAATACGTATGACAAAGACGGCAATCTGACAGAGACGTCTATCTTTAATGAGAATGACGAACTAACCCAAAAAACTGTTTACAACAGCAAAAACGATATAACACAGTATTATTACGTTGATGGGAACATTGACGAAAGCCGTTCCTTCCATTTAAAATATAC
>JAFZKK010000104.1 GCA_017551905.1 Salinivirgaceae bacterium | reverse complement strand
GTTATTTATCGACTACATTAATTACGGAGGCTATCCCGAAGTGGTTTTCTCGCAGAAAATCAGGGAAAATCCAGGACAGTTCATCCGGCACGATATAATAGACAAGGTGCTTCTGCGTGATTTGCCAAGTTTGTATGGCATACAGGATGTGCAGGAATTGAATTCCGTGTTTACAATGATAGCCTACCATTCCGGTTCTCAATTCTCGTACGAGACGATGTCGAAAGAGTCGGGGGTTCGGAAAGATACTTTGCGCCGCTACATCGCATATTTAGAGGCGGCATTTCTGATAAAAGTCATTCACCGCACCGATGACACGGCAAAACGCTATCAGCGTGATACTAGTTTCAAGATTTATTTGACAAATCCTTCGTTGCGATGCGCTCTGTTTCAGCCTATTACAGAAACAGATGATGAAATCGGCGAATTGGTTGAAACCGCCGTCTATGCGCAATGGATTCCGAGAAACAATGCCAACATATCGTATGCCAATTGGCGCGTAGGAAAGAACAATCAAGGCGAAGTGGATATTGTTGGTATTGATGCAGGCAGGCAAAAACCATTATGGGCTGTCGAAATCAAGTGGTCTGACCGATATGCGCAAAAGCCTGAAGAGTTAGCATCGCTACTTTATTTTATGCCGCAAAACGGACTAACGCAAGCTATTGTGACAACAAAGACGATTATGGCTAATCATACGATGAATTGTGGTGAATTGCTATTTATTCCTACTGCGTGTTATGCATACACTGTCGGAAAAAATACTATGCACAAGACCAAACAATTATATGGATTATAATTGCAAGCAAAATAAGCACGCTTGAGCGTGCTTATTTTGCAAATATTATATAACGTTCATAATATTAATCTGTTACGATGGAAAAATAAGCGAAGGAAGAAACGTGATTTTTCGCATCCGCACCGAAATACCCGTCAACACCCCGGCCTGTAATATTCCACGCCTTCGGCGTTTTTTTTGTTTTGACACGTACCCAAGGCGTTGCCATTGGGCTATGTGCTAATCGCCCTTTCAGGGCATCTAATTTTGTAGACTGTCTTCGGTTAACTCAAACGCTTCGTTTCCGTCTAATTCTATAGGCAATTCTTCCGGCTCAACAAAAGTTGGGTCATCAAGGCTTCCGAACAAATCGAAATATCCTTTCGGATAGGAGCTTTTATAATTCTTCTTCGCTGTTTTGGCGGTCTTTTTCCGTGATATCCCCGATTTGATGGCGTTTACCAAAACCTCCATCAGATTTACTTGCTCCTCGTAGGTCATCGTTGGAATGGCGCTTGCAATGCTATCGTAACTCATAACTTTATCCTCCGTCAGGTTTATCCTTATAAACACACAAATATATGAAATTTTTCGCGTAGTAAATCATCCACAAAATCACTCTGTGTCATCCGTGCAAAAAAACAAAAAAGGCCGCACCCCATTAGATTGCAGCCTTTTAAATATATAGTTTGTCTGTTAGTTATTCACCACAATCACCAAATATTTCGAGCTGCCCCAGAAGTTGTAATAGTTGTTTACAACCAGGCTGTCAACCGGTTTTTGACCGTAAATGGTGTATGAATCAAGCGGATGCGCAGTAATGACAGTGGCTTTCTTTGCGCCGTTCAAATCGAATTTTGTGGTCTCGCGGATGTCGATTTTTGTGAAGGCCGACTGGTTGAATTCAGCTTTCGCCTTTTTGCTGCCTACGGCAAATTTGCCGCGTTTGTCGAGCACGCCCAGCTCTTTCAGCTCCTTCTCCGACCCGATGATGTAGTAGGCGGTGTTCAGCGCCTCGTCTTGTCCCTCGATGGTGGCAAGTTTCAGTTCAGAATCGCTGCGCAGCGAGTCGAGCGAATATTGCATGCTGTTCACCAAAGCGTTCAACCCTTCGATTTTCAGATTTGAGTTCTGCAACTCTTCGGTAAGTTTCAGAATCTCAGCGTCTTTCTCTTGTATCTTGTCTTGCAGCGAGGCAATCATCTGTTGCATCTCGGTGTTTTTGACATTGGCTTTTTTCAGTTGAGCCTGCAGTTTGGCAACCTCCTCGCGGTTCTGCAACATCATCTTGTAAATCAGCTGGATATCCTCGTTTATCTTCTCCTCGCGAGTCTGCCGGCTTTCGTTTCCGTTGGCGTTCAAGGCAATGATGTTCTCACGCTCCTTGATGGCTTGCAGATTGTTCTCGATATTTGTGAAAGTTCCCATTATCGAATAGATGGCGGAATCTTTCTGAACAACAACACGTTGAAGGCTGTCGTTGCTGGTAATCAGTTCTTGGCGCGATGGCCCTTGTGTGCATTGGGTAAGCATCAGCATACCAAATGCAGCGATAAATGCAATTTTTTTCATCATCTAAATAGTTAAAAAGTGATTCGTGAAAATAACGAAGTTGACAATTTGTTATTGCTGTTTTGTTCGGTTTTTAAATCATTTTTCACCGATGTAAATCGCCGCAATGCCGAGCGACAATGATTTGTAGGCGGTGTTGCGGAATCCGCATTGCTGCATAATTCGCACAAAATCAGAGCGCTGTGGAAACGCTCTTACCGATTCGGGCAGATAGGTGTAGGCCGATTTGTCTTTCGATATTTTTTTGCCGATAAGTGGCAGAATGCGGCGGAAGTAGAAGTTGTAGAGTTGCTTTACGGGGAAAGCCGTTGGCAGTGTAAACTCCAAGATGACGCATATTCCCTTGTCGTTCAGCACGCGGTGCATCTCTTTCAGTCCGGCTTCCAGATTCTCGAAGTTACGCACGCCGAAAGCCACCGTCACCGAGTCGAAAGTGTCGTCAGCGAACGGAATATTCTCTGCGTCAGCCTTTTGCAGTGTTATTTGTGTTGACAGACCGAGCTTGTCTATTTTTTTCTGTCCCACATTCAGCATCTCCTCCGAAAGGTCGATGCCATTGATTATCTGCGGTTTGGCTTTGCGTGCGGCGGCAATGGCCAAGTCGCATGTGCCGGTGGCCACGTCCAGAATCCTCTGCGGTTTGTGCCGGCTTACTATTTTCACCACTTTGCGTCGCCATAGCTTGTCGATATTGAGCGACAATACATGATTCAGCAAATCGTATTTCGGCGCAATGTTGTCGAACATATTCTCCACCTGCACCTTCTTCGATTGTGCGTTATTGCTATCAGGAACCACTATTTTGCCCATTCTGTCTTGCATTTCAGTTGCGCTGCGAATATAAGTGTTGTTTGGCAAAACCGAAAGTGTCAAAAAAAGGCGACCCCTGAGGTTCTCTCAGAGGTCGAGGTTGGGGTAAGTATGTCAATTAATTCGAACGTTGTCGTGTTTTCTTAACGATACAAATGTAAGTTGGCGTTGACAGCTGTAATGGGCAAATTCAAATTCGGTAAAACGGAGTCCATATTTGGTAGCGTAAACTTAAAATTCGGATTTTGGTCGAGTGTCGAAGTAATGATTGTTGTGTGTAATGTGCTGATTTATAATAAAAAAAAGTTTCAAGTGCGTATAAGCATCTGAAACTTTTTATTGGGCTATCAAACGGGTAATAAAGTGGTACGCTTTTTTTTGATGATGTAAATATAGGGCGCTTTACCCGTCAGTTTTTGCAAATAAAAATTCGGTTGCCGGCAATTAAAATTCGGCTGTTGTGAATAATAATTCGGTATCGGCATCCGATAGTATCGGCCACTGATGTTGGACAACCTTATAACTAATTATCCCACAACGTTTTTAGCCTCATTCCAAAGTCTGTCCATTTCGGCAAGCGATGTTTCTTTGAGTGTTCCGCCGTTTTTAAGTATCTGGTCTTCAACATAATTGAAGCGGCGGATAAATTTCTGGTTGGTTTTCTCCAATGCGTTTTCAGGATTTATCTTGTACAGTCTGGCGGCATTTATCAAGCTGAAAATCAAGTCGCCAAACTCAGCTTTTGTATCTTCCGAATCGGGGTTTGCGGTCATCTCGGCTTTGAACTCGGCAAGTTCCTCCTCAACCTTTGCCCATACTTGCGAGCGGTCTTCCCAGTCGAATCCGATGCTGTGGGTTTTGTCCTGAATGCGATAGGCCTTAACCAGCGCCGGCAGCGATTTCGGCACACCCGACAGCACTGTCGGCTTGCGGCCTTTCTCCTTGAGTTTCAGTTGTTCCCAATTCTGAAGCACAGCCTCGGCCGAGTTTGCCTTCTCGTCGCCAAACACGTGCGGATGTCGGTATATCAGCTTCTGACACAGCGAGTTGATAACATCGGCAATATCAAATTTGCCCTGTTCCGAGCCCATTTTTGCATAAAAGACGATGTGGAGTAGGAGGTCGCCAAGTTCTTTTTTCACTTCGTCCATATCGTTTTCGATTATGGCTTCGGTGAGCTCGTATGTCTCCTCAATGGTCTGAATCCGAAGCGATTCGAATGTTTGCTTGCGGTCCCAAGGGCATTTTTCGCGCAGCTCGTCCATAATGTCAAGCAGTTGGCCGAACGCTTCAAGTTGTTCTTTTCGTGACATATCAAAAGAAATTTATAATGACATTGGTTTTTGTGTCGATGGCGGCGTGCTCGGCAAACCGTGCCTGATTCATAGCTATTTCGAGCAAGCCAAGCGAGTTGAAGATAGCAACCAGTCGGCCGTCTTCCACCTCGCTGTAAGTGTTGTTTATATGGTCGACGGTGTATTGCGAACTCTTGATTTGAATGGTGAACCGCCGGTTTTTCGCCACTTGCAGAAACAGCCGTCGGCTTATGTTGGTAATGGCGTTGCTGAACGAGTCGATGTAAACAACATCGCCAATTATGGAGTCGTCGCTGATTGAAGGTTGTAGGTTAAGAATCTGATAATCATCGGTTATGTCATCGCCCAAATCCTCAATTGGCATTCCGTTGTAAAGCAGACAAGCGGCTCGCGCAAAAATGGTCAGCTCGGGGAATGTCGATTGTTCGACGCCGTTGCCGCTGTAGAGCATATACACTTTTTCGGGTTGCTGGTCGAACATCAGGTTGAAGGCCGGCTTGTCGGCTCCGATAAAATACTGTCCGTGGTGGCGGATGCACACCGGATAATTCTCTTTCTTTTCCGACACTTCGCTGTTCACACCAACAATATGAATGGTGCCTTCGGGGAAGTATTTGCTTGCCCCGCGTAGCGTAAAGGCTGCCTGCGCCGATTTGAAACCCTCAATCTTGTTAGTGATGTCCACAATGGTGGCATCGGGGCACTGCGACAAGATGAGCCCTTTCATTGCCCCGACATAGAAATCGTCGTTGCGCCAATCGGTTGTAAGAGTTATTATCGACATAACAAGCGCAAATGTAGTCAAACAATAACGAAAAACGTAAACTGAAAACGCAAACTAAAATGCATATACCTTAATAACTTGTTACTAAATCTTGACGCCTGGTTCATATTTTCCGAATCCTAACTCTGCGATATTTGAATTACATTTGCACACCGATGTCAGTATTATGGCAGAAAAGATTTTGCATATCGAAACCGTTGACCCGCTTGACTTGTACGGGGTTCAGTGCTCGCGGCTCGACATTCTGAAACGCGCTTTCCCGAAGATTCAGATTGTGGCGCGCGGCCACGATGTGAAGTTGTTGGGCGACGAGCAGCAGATAGCCGATTTCGAGGACAAATTCCGTCAGGTAGTGCATTTCTTGGACACCTACAACCGTCTTTCGGACGACGACCTTGTGCAGATTCTGAACAATCAGCAACAGCACCAGTCCGATGCGCCCGACGATTTGATTGTCTTTGGCAACAACGGACGCGCCATCCGCGCACGTAGCGCCAATCAGCAACGAATGGTTAAATCGTTGGAAGACAACGATATGCTTTTTGCTACTGGTCCGGCGGGCTCGGGCAAGACGTACACGGCTATTGCATTGGCGGTGAGAGCGTTACGCAACCGCGAGGTGCGTCGCATTGTGTTGAGCCGCCCAGCAGTTGAGGCTGGCGAACGGCTCGGTTTCCTGCCCGGTGACCTGAAAGAGAAAATCGACCCGTACTTGCAGCCGCTCTACGACGCGCTCAACGATATGATTCCGGCCAAAAAGCTCGAATCGCACATCGAGGAAGGCATTATTCAGATTGCGCCGTTGGCTTTTATGCGCGGCCGCACGCTCGACAACGCCTTTGTCATCCTTGACGAGGCGCAGAACACCACGCTTCCGCAGATGAAAATGTTCTTGACGCGAATGGGTATGAACTCGAAGTTCATCATTACCGGCGACGTGACGCAAATCGACCTTCCGCGCACGCAAGACAGCGGTCTGGTACAGGCCGTGCGACTGTTGCGGAACATCGAAGGCATCAGTTTTGTCGAACTCGACGAGACCGATATTGTTCGCCATCGCCTTGTGAAAGAGATTGTTAAAGCGTTTGATAAAGCAAATGACTGAAGGATTGAATGATATATATCGATTAAACTTGTTAAACAGCGAAGCGATTAAACTTTAAACAGAATTCTAAATACTAAATCATAATTCCTAAATATTTCAATATGAACACAGTATCAAAAACAAACTTCAAATTCAGCGGCCAGAAAGGCGTGTACAACGGCAAGGTGCGCGATGTGTACAACATCAACGACCAATATTTGGCAATGGTTGTGAGCGACCGCATTTCGGCTTTCGATGTAATCCTGCCAAAGGGCATTCCCTTCAAAGGTCAGGTTTTGAACCAGATAGCATCGTATTTCCTTGACGCTACTGCCGACATCGTGCCAAACTGGAAAATCGCCAGCCCCGACCCGAACGTGACTATCGGCCACAAATGCGAGCCGTTTGCCGTTGAGATGGTGGTGCGCGGCTATCTGACAGGCAGCTCGTGGCGCCTTTATCGCGACGGCGGACGTGAAATTTGCGGTGTTGCGCTACCCGAGGGTCTGCGTGAGCATCAGCGTTTCGAAAAGCCGATTATCACCCCGACAACCAAAGCCGATATTGGCACTCACGACGAGAACATTTCGCGCGAGGACATTATTAAAAACGGACTTGTTTCGGCCGAGGATTACGCTCAACTCGAGAAATACACGCTTGAGCTGTTTGCCCGCGGAACCGAGATGGCGCACAAGATGGGCTTGATTCTGGTCGATACCAAATACGAGTTCGGCAAGAAGGACGGCAAAATCTACCTGATTGACGAAATCCACACCCCCGACTCGTCGCGTTACTTCTACGCCGACGGCTACGAGGAGCGTTTTGCCAAGGGTGAGCAACAGAAACAACTTTCGAAAGAGTTTGTGCGCGAGTGGCTTATGGCCAATGGTTTCCAAGGTCGTGCAGGTGAGAAGGTGCCAGAAATGACACCCGAAATCATCAGCCAGATTTCGAACCGCTACATCGAACTTTATGAGCACATTGTTGGCAGCAAGTTTGTTCCGGGCGACGTCACCGACGTGCAGAACCGCATTTTCAACAATGTTGAGAATTATATCAAGGGTAATTTGTTGAAATAAAAGATATTACAGCTATTGTAAATAAAACGGCGCAGTTGGTGTGCCGCTTTTTTTGTGATAAACGTGTTTTCTCTTAAAAAGAGAAGTTGTATTTTTGAGTGAACTACTGATTATAAAAAAAATGAAACGACTATTCATCTTTTCTTTCTTACTATTGTTTGTCGGAGTTAGCTGTTCCGACAAGAAGAATACACAAACAACAATAGACAAGAAAAACGCAGAAATTAAAAATGCGGATAGTGTGGAAAATCTGCAAGTTATGGAGTCAGAAAACGTAGTGGCACTATTAGAAGATGAACAAAACAATGACAAGTATTACAACTGGTATAACCAATTAAGAAAAGAATGTAATTCCAAACTTACCTATTGCAAATCAGTTATAATAGGCACTGATACTATTTTTTTCACCACAAATGATGTAAATAAAAATGGTCTGGACAATTATATGTTGCCATATAACGTGGCAAAAAAAATATTGAATTGTGAACAACCAGAACCGCTATATTCTGTTTCTGTAACGTATGAAAAAGACGACATTATTGCAATTATATTATGGCTGCAAGGTGATTGTTTTTGGCCTGACTTTTTGTATGTATTTGAAAAATCGACAGGGAAAATATTGTCAAAAGAATTAATTCTTAGTGAAGGTTGTGGTGACTTTACAATGCAAAGTCAAATAACATTAAAAGGAGACACTCTAACTGTATATGAAGTGATAGATAATTACCACGAAGAAGTAGGTTATTTACACGATGAATACAAAAACTGTTATATTGTAAAAGAATTTGGTGGTATTGAAAAAATTAATCTATTGTCAGCACCAGATAAATTCAAAAATGGCAAAGTGGATTTTAACGACGAATCGGTATTGCATTTCTTTGAATTAATTAGCATTATTTCCGATGATTGTTTGGGAAAATGTGGTGTTGACTGGAATGGTTCCGATAGAAAATATATGTTATATACAAATGTCAAATATGAGGGGAGACTTATAAAAAGCCATCCCCAAATGAGGTCGATAAACTATTCAAACTATAATCTTGTAGTGGATTTTGAAAAGTCCGTTTCTAATTTTCATTTATACAAGGCTGAAGATGAACGGGAGTTTTTGGTTATTTCAACAATTGATTCATCAACAATGAATGGCCATATTGCAGCATACCAATACAAAGAATCCGCTTTTGTTGAATTAGAAGATTTTTTCCCGGCACAACCTTCACAAACTGCCATAGCACTTAAATCTTATCTGTTTGATGGTGATACAATAACGCAATCATACATAAACACCGATTCCAATCAGACCGTAATGCGAAAATATGTATTCGACAAGGCGAAAGGCGTGATGGTTGATGACGACTAGCAATGATAAAAAGTTTTAACTTTGCAAAAAAAGCTATGGCAGTATTGACAATGTTTTACGGCATCATTATTTCGATGTACTATTTTGACAATAGGCAGCATCATTATCCGCATATTCATATCAGGTGTCAGGGAAAAGAAGCTGTGATTAGAATTCCAGATGGTGAAATTATTGAAGGTGAAATTGATGCGGGAAAATACAAATTGGTTTTGGCTTGGATTGAAATACACAAGGAAGAACTTATGGCCGATTGGGATTTGGCCACTAATGGCACTAATGTATTCCAAATTGAACCTTTAAAGTAAATAATTATGAACCCACGAGTAAAAACAGTTGAGGCGGAGAACGGCAATAGTCTGTTGCTTGAGTTTACGAATGGCGAAAAACGTAGGTTTGATGTATCGCCATACATAGGCAAGGGTGTTTTTGCGCCGCTTACTGACGAAACATTCTTCCGTAGGGTTAGCGTTTTTTTGGACAGCATACAATGGCCAAACGGACCGGACCTTTGCCCCGATACGTTATATTTGGATTCTGTATCGATTTGATTTAAAGGGATTGTCTTCTGCTTTGGCAGAAAAGATACCCCGCATAGCACATTTTCGTAATTAAATTCTATTTTTGCCGACACAAAGGCGGGCATAGCTCAGTTGGTAGAGCATCAGCTTCCCAAGCTGAGGGTCGCGAGTTCGAGTCTCGTTACCCGCTCAAGAAGACCTTGTAAATGCGATATTTACAAGGTTTTTTATTGTGATTATTCTTCCGTTACTTCTTTGTCGAAATCGTGCAGAATACCGAAAATATCCATTATCGACGACTCGTTGATGGCCGGAATGGTGAAGTCGGCCATTGTTGTGCTCAAGGCCTTCGACAGCACATCGTATGCGTCTTTCACATCGGTGGCCTGCACCAGCATAGTCTGTGATGTGCGGCGTTCTTTGCCCGATTTCTCGTCGAACGAGATGAACACCGCCTTGCACTTGAACCAGCGGTCGCCCGACTCGTTTGGAATAATCTCGGTGTAGTTGGTCGTCTTGATTGACGCCACCACAAACTCGCCCAGCCCGGCATACTGTTCCAACTCTTTTGTTATGCGCGCCTCGGCATCGGTAAACGACACTGCGTCAACCATATAGTTCTCGGCCACGCCCTTTTGTTTTCCATTTTCGTCAACTTTCTGATATTTGACTTTGCATTCAAACCAATTGCTCATTTTTTTTCGTTTTTAAGTTGGCCAAAGATACTTTTTCCGCCGATTTTGTGTGGCGGATTCTGTAAATTGCGCCGCAAAAAAAACGATTTTCGACTATGGAATTTTCAGAATTGATACGTCGCCGCCGCAGCCACCGCAAGTTTACAGCGCAACCCGTTGAGCGGCAGAAAGTTGAGGCGATATTGAAAGCCGGGCTGTTGGCCCCGTCGGGCAAATCGGTCTATCCGTGCGAGTTTGTGGTTGTCGATGAGCATGATGTGCTTGCCAAACTGGCTACAGCCAAAGCTCACGGCGCATCGTTGGTTGCCAACGCACCGCTTGCCATTGTTGTGGTTGCCGACACCTCGAAAACCGACGTTTGGGTTGAGGATGCCTCGATAGCCACCACGCTCATTATGCTTGAAGCTGAAAATCAGGGTCTTGGCGCTTGCTGGGTGCAGATGCATTTGCGTGGTACCGAAGATGGCGTTTCAGCTACCGAAAATCTGCGTAAATTGCTAAACCTCAAACCAGAACACGAGGTTTTGGCTGCCGTTGCCATCGGTTACAAAGCCGAAGACAAGGCCGCCCATACCGACGACGATTTAAAATTCGAAAAGGTTCATCATCTGACATTGTAAAACTATGATTATGAAACGATTATTAATGATTATGACAGTCGCAGCCGTGGTTGTCGCCTGCAAAGAGCCGAGAAGCTGGTGCCCAACCGAGGTGAGCGTGCCATTTGTGAGCGCCGACATCCCCGACACCGTCGATGCTGGACAGAAGTTTACTGTCGATTTTGTGCTCGATAAAGGCGAATGTATCAAGGAATACGGCGTGTATCCACAATTCAAACGTGATACAATTCTGTTTTCCGGCGCAGCCATTCAGGACTATTGCGACGAGTTCCCCGACACCGCCAGCGTTGAAAAATCCGTTGCTCTGATTCTTGGCGATTATGACCGTTATATTGCATTTTACAATGCCATATTAGGCAATGGAGAAGTTGAGTCGGTAGTTACTGTTAGTAAAAATATTGTTGTACGCAAAAACTGATTGTCATGAAATTGAAAACAATAGCATTATTGCTTGCCATAGCCGCCTTTGCCAGTTGCAGCATCGAAAGCAAGAATTGTCCAAGAATGGTTGAAGTGCCGTTTGTGGGAGTGTCTATTCCCGATTCAATTGGAACCGGAATGGCCTTCACTGTCGATGTCAAACTTCATGATTTTGGCTGCTATCAGACCGCCGAAGTTTTGGCTGACGTTCTTTACGACACTATCTATCTTACGGCCTATGCTTACTACGATGAGTGCGGGTGCCCGAAATCGAGCAATTTGTCGCTTTCCTACAGAATGGCTCTTGACACAGCACGACACAACACGAATAAGTTTTTTTCCTACATGGTTATAGATGAAAGCCGTGACAGCGTTCGTTTGCGTGTCGATACACTGAAGGTTTATTGAAGTTTTGAATTTCACATAACAAAAACGGCAACCAATTTGGCTGCCGTTTTTTTGTTTGCTATTCGTACAGAATTATTTAGAAAAATACCCCTTAACCAAAGTCCTCAAGTTGTAAGTCGAAGCCATAGCCTCGCCGTAGGCGCCGGCGGTGCGAATGGCAAGTAGGTCGCCGCGGTGGCAGGCTGCAAGGTCGATGGATTTTGCGAAGCAGTCCGACGACTCGCAGATTGGACCCACAACGTCGTACTTCTCTTCCGGCTCCGTGCTGCTGATGTTTTCAATCTTGTGCACAGCCTGATAGAGTGCCGGACGGATAAGTTCGGTGAAGCCAGCGTCAACAATGGCGAACTTCTTGTTGGTGCCGTTCTTCACATACAACACTTTGGTAATCAGGCTGCCACATTGTGCAACCAAGGCGCGGCCAAGTTCGAAATGCAACTGCTGTTTCGGGCGCAGTTTGAGCGATTCGGCAAACACCTTGAAATACTCTTCAAATGTTGGAATCGGCTGTTTGTCAGGCTGTTCGTAGTTGACACCAAGGCCGCCGCCAACGTTGATGTGGTCAACAATGATGTTGCGGGCGTAGAACCACTCCTGAATCTCGTTCACACGAGTGCAGAGATTGCGAAAATCTTGCATATCAAGTATTTGCGAGCCGATATGGAAGTGCAGGCCAATCAACTCAACGTTTTTCAAGCCGCCAAGAACCGTCAGCACCTCGTCGAGCGCCCAAGTGTTGATGCCGAACTTATTTTCCTCAAGGCCGGTTGTGATATAATGGTGCGTCGAAGCGTGTACGTTTGGGTTGATTCTCAATGCGATATGTGCTTTTTTGCCCATTTGTCCGGCAATTTGGTCAATCACCTCAAGTTCGGGAATCGACTCGCAGTTGAAGCAGAAAATATTGTTTTCCAGGCCAATCTGAATCTCCTCATCGCTCTTGCCAACGCCCGCAAACGCAATCTTGCTTGCCGGAATTCCGGCGGCGATGCTTTGCTTGATTTCGTTGCCGCTCACGCAGTCGGTACCAAGGCCGAACGAATTGACGCGGCGCAGAATATCGATGTTGCCGTTGGCTTTTACGGCGTAGTGCACGTGGTATCCGTGGCGGTCGGCCAGCGTTTTCACGGTTTGCAGCGTCTCGTCGAGCAGCTGCGTGTCGTACCAGTAGAACGGCGTTTTCAGCCCCTCGAACTGTTTCAAATCGAAATTCATACGGCCTATTTTTCGTCGGTGAAAATACTGTGGCTCAAGCTGTTAAGCGCCTGACTCTTATATTCCGATTTCACCAGCACCGATACGTTGAAATTGCTGCCGCCGTACGAAATCATTCGGATTGGAATGTCGTTCAAAGCCGACAGAATTGTACCGCCGAAACCCTTCGAGTTTGAGTGCAAATCGCCCACAACACAGATGATTACGTAGTCGCCTTCGGCCTCAACGGTGCCGTATTTGTGCAGCTCGTTCACAATCGGCTCCAGGTTTTTGGTGTTGTCGATGGTGACCGAAACGCCCACTTCCGACGTGGTAATCATATCGATAGATGTCTCGTAAGTCTCAAAAATCTCGAAAACCTTGCGCAGGAAGCCGTGCGCCATAAGCATACGGTCGCTCTTGATTTTGATGGCCGTGATGCCGTCTTTTGCAGCGATGGCGCGGATTGGCACTTTCGGCACGTCTTTTTTGATGATTGTGCCCTGTGCCGACGGCTCCATTGTGTTTTTGATGCGCACCGGAATGTTGGCCAATTTGGCGGGCATAACGCAGGTCGGGTGCAGAATTTTGGCGCCGAAATAAGCCAGCTCTGCAGCCTCGTCGAACGACAGCTCGGGGATGGCGTGAGTGTGCTCAACCACGCGCGGGTCGTTGGTGTGCATACCGTCGATGTCGGTCCAGATGATGATTTCCTCGGCATTCACAGCCGCGCCGATAATCGATGCCGAATAGTCGGAACCGCCGCGTTGCAGGTTGTCGATGTTACCCATTGCGTTGCGACAGATAAATCCCTGTGTTATAATTAGATAATAATCACCACACTGTTTCAGTTCGCGTTGCAGATTCTCGCGGATGTAGTAGTCGTCGGGCTCGCCGCTCTTGTCGATGCGCATAAAGTTCAAAGCCGAAATCAGGTTCGATTGGCGGCCAGTCTCCTGCAAGTGGTAATTCATTAAGGCTGTGGAAATTAACTCGCCTTGTGCCAGAATCTCCTTCTCCTCGAACATTGTGAACATATCGCGGGCGAACGAGCGGATGTGGCTGAAGTGCCCACGGATGAGCTCCATTCCTAAATCCTTGTATTTCTGCGTTGTAAACAGTTCCTCAACAACACCCACGTATTTTTGCTCCAATTGGCTGATTTTCTCGTTTGCGCCGTCGAAGTTCTTCTTATACAGATAGTTGGCAATCTCAACCAATGCGTTTGTGGTGCCCGACATAGCCGATAGCACAACAATTTTCGGTTTGCCGTCGTCAATCAGACGGGCCACTTCTCTAATGCGTTCGGGCGAACCTACCGAGGTTCCGCCAAATTTCATTACTTGCACGATACTTTCGTTTTTAAGGTTATCAAATAAAAAAGCCGGGCGACTCTGCGTTCCCAACTTTCTGTTTATCAATCTGTAAAACCGAGCCAATCGCCTACACAACCCTCGATTTTCAGCGTTTGCAAAGATATTGGTTTTGCTATTATATATGGTGTGCAACCGGCTTTTACGAAATATACTTATTGAGACAAGGATTGATGGATAGAAGGGTTGAATAACTGAATGATAGAGGGTTAGAAACATAAACGTACCCTATTCACTAAACTAAACTCTAACCTCTAAACTTCTCATCTTAAAAACTATTTTTGCCGAAAAAACCGACAATGACCAACTACACCATCCGACCGCTGAAAAACAATGAATTATCGTTGTTAGAAGATTTCTTGTATTACGCCATTTTCGTTCCCGAAGGTGTCGATGCGCCGCCGCGCGAAATCATCAATCTGCCTGAACTTCAGGTTTATATCCGCGATTTTGGCACGCAGCCGCACGACCATTGCCTTGTTGCTGAACTTGATGGTGTGGCTGTCGGCGCCGTTTGGGTGCGCGATATGCCCGACTACGGCCACGTGGAAGCCGGTGTGCCGTCGTTTGCCATCTCGCTTCGGCCCGAATATCGGGGGCAGGGGATAGGCACAAAACTGATGCAGGCAATGCTCGACCATCTGCGAAAACTTGGCTATGCAAAAGCCTCATTGTCAGTTCAAAAAGCCAACTACGCCGCACGGATGTACACCAAACTCGGCTTCCGCACCATCGGCGAGAACGACGAGGAATATATTATGGTTTATGAGTTTTAAGCGAAACTACTTCTTCAACAGAAATTCGTCGATTATCTTTTTAAAGATAGCCTGAGTTTCCTCTGCAGTCTGCGCAATGCCGGCGCTCATCTGCGGTGTGCCGTTAAGCGGACAGAACAGAAACGCGGGAATGCTTTGGATACCGAAAGCTGCCGACAACTCTTTCTCGCGGTCGGTATTGACCTTGTAGACATTGATTTGTCCTTTATATTGTTCAGCCAAATCCTCCAAAATGGGCGAT
>JAFZKK010000103.1 GCA_017551905.1 Salinivirgaceae bacterium | reverse complement strand
GTGGCGGCCTGTTATTGAGCGCGACAGCTGCGGCGGTCCCTGCGTGCTCAGCATCGCCTCAATAAGCATATAATTGGAGTCGGTGTCCTCCACCACATGGATTTTCTTGTCGCGCCAGCTGCTGACGGCGTTGCGTGTCGGTGTTGTCGCAACGGGTTGCATGACGCTTGCCGGCTGCGTGAAGAAGAACTGCGCGCCCTCGCCAGGCTGCGAATAGCACCACAACCGTCCTTTCATCTGCTCAACACATTTGTACGCTGTGCTTAGCCCAAGGCCAGAGTGCGTGCCTTTCTGCGTGGTGAAGAACGGCTCAAAGATTTTCTCTTTCAAATCGGCTTTTATGCCTATGCCGTCGTCTTTGACAAAGAAGACAATCTCGTCGTTTTTGGATGTTCCCCACCCGATGTTGACGTTGGTTGTCCCCTCCGCTTCAACCGCATTGTTGATTAGCTGGTCGATAACTATTGTAAGCACTTTGGCGTCGGCGTATATTTTCGATGTTTGCTCCGGAAGGCTCAGATTCAGCGTTTTGCCGGCGGCCGAAACGGTGTTTAACCGCTTGTCGTACAGCTCTTTCATAAACTGATTGACATCAATCGGGGTTGGCTTCATATTGAGCAACATACCTCCTATGCCTGTCCACTCGGCAATGCTGGCCAAATATTTTATTGATTCAGAGTCTTTTAGCGACGGGCATTCTTCAACCAGCTTTGCGCCAAGCAACTTGATGTTTGCAGCAATATGATTGTTGTTCTCAATAATCTGTTGTTTCTCGCTGTTCACCTTGTTCTCGTCCTCTTTCATCTGCGAGATGTCGCGCGACACGTTGAGCACAGTGTTAACCGTGCCGTCTTTCGAGAATTCCGGCACCATAAGCGACTGGAAAATGTGCTGATGCCCGTCGATGGTCATGCGGAACTCAAATTTGAGTTTGCGTCCGGTGCGGAACACCTCAAGGTGCATCTCTTCGAGAAAAGATGCGGATTCACGGTCCAACTCAGTATCCAAAGTGTTGTGTCCCAAAAAGTTGGACATTGGTATTCCGGTAACTTCTTCAAGCGTTTTGTTGACGAACGAGTAAGTTAAGCCGCGCGTGTAGCGGGTTATTATATCGGGGCTGTTGTCGGCCAGCATCTTGAACTCTTGCTGGCTCTTAATCAGCGCTTTCTCGGTTATTTTTTGCGCTGTTATGTCGGTTATGACATTGTACGATATGCCTCCGTTCTGCGATTTGGTGTATGAGTAAACGCTTTTTATGCACTTCTCTTGCCCCAGACGGTTTTTTATCCACACTTCGGTGCTGAAATATTTAGGATTCTGCGCCATACGAGCCTGCATCAGTTTCATCAGCCGCTCGCGCTCATAGTCGCACACAAGCGTCATCTCGTTGATGTCTTTCAGCTGTTCTTTGTTGTACCCGGTTATGTTGGTGCAGGCTGTGTTAGCGAACACCAGCTTGCCGTTCTCGTAAATCATTATTCCGTCGGTGATGTTCTCGGCCATCATCAGGAAGCGATATTCGGAGCGGCGCAGAGCCTCAAGAATCTTGACAACATTGCCCGATGCACGCTGGAAAGCCACAAAATAAACCTCGCCGTCGATGTTGATATGCTTGTAGAGCGTTATTTCGGATGTTATAGGGTGCTCGATGCGAGGAATGATGCGGGTTACAAACTCTACGCCGCTACTGCCAATCTCGGATTGCGTGTATTGCAACTCCTCGGCTTTGTCGGCGAAAAGGCCAATGTTGATTGGCGTCAGTGTTGCAAAATCGTCGGGGTTGCATTTCAAAAGCTCGTAGGCGCTCTGATTTAAGAACTGCAGCACAAGTCCGTCGTCGGTCTGGCGCATCACAAACACCGGCTGGGCCGCATTTTTGAACCAATAATTGCAGTCTAAAGCGTCTGTAATATTGAATTTTACATCATTCATCTCACGTAGATGTTTAAGTCTAAAACTCGAACCTGTTTTATTAGATATCCAACTCAAAGACTTTGATTCCGGCCTCCGACGATATTTCTTTGAACCCCATTTTCTTCAGATATTTTGAATGTCGAGGGCTGCCCGATATCTCAGTTATCTTCTTGCATTTCATTTCTTTAAACAGTTCGCGGTTCTTGTTGAACACAAAATCGCCTATCAGACAGTCGCGATAAGCTGGAATAACATAGTCGAGTTCGACAATCAGGTTGCCGTTGCCCTCGTCGTGACCGATGAAAACGCCGGCCATTTCCATATTGCGCAGCACCAGAAACGAGCACGAATAATGCCTGTCAACATACGTGAACTCCGGAAACGTTGCTGCGATATCAGCTTTGTTTTTTTCGACAAACATACTGATAAGCTCGTCTATATCGTTGAACCTAAGTATTTTAAGCTTGCTTTCCTGCGTGCGAATCCTGATAAGGAAAACGATGTTGACACAGGCTATGGCCGTGTTCATCAGAGCTACCGGGTACGATTTTATCAGCAAAGCGTAAATGACAAATAAAACGCAGCCCAATGTGTTGATAATCCGCAACTTGACAACCGATGTCATCAACATTGCCAGCAACAGCACCGCCGATGCTGTGTAACCTATACCTTCAATAATGTAACTCATATCTTGCATATTTTCAATCAGTTTCTACTGTGCTTGACGTCTCCTCAACAGGCTTCTCTCCTTTCTCCTTGTTGATTATCGGAATCACACGCGGCTTGAAGAACATAAAATAGAACCGGCTTATGAAGTGCGTACGGATGAGAGGAATCAATATCGATGTTGTTAAAATGCTGATAAACACCACATTATACACAATTATCTGAATCTCGGCTCCTTCAGGAATGCCATAGTGCAGCGGCAGACCGGCCAAAACCGCAGCGGCCAAACCTTTGGGCACCATTGCCGAAATAATCGATTTGTCCTCCCACGTGATGTCTTGCTCGCGCACCAGAAGCCGTGTGGCAATCAGGCGTGCAAGGTAGATGACTCCCACCAGCATCATCGCTATGATGAAGAACCTCGATGACTCGAACGGAATGGACATTCCCAGATAGACAAAGAAGTAGATTTTCAGCAAGAACACTATCTCGCTGTAGAGTTTACGCTCCAATTCAGTGATGATGCCGTCGGGCAACTGGTCTTTGAACTTCAGCGGCAGCGGAATCTTGCTGTAGTTGCCCAGCACAATGCCGAATGCCAAAGCCGATATGGCACCGCTGAAACCGAAATATTCGGCCAGACCGTAAACAATGAACATAAATGCGAATGTGGTGAACTGCGTGTTCGGGAAGGTCTTTATCCAGTTCATCAGGCGGAGCCAAACGTAGCCCGCGCCAACGCCCAAAGCCGATGCCAAAACAAGCGACGAGATGAGCGAGCCGATGATTTTTCCCGGCTCAACAATGCCTGTCGAATAACTGCCTAAAAAGCTGATTACAAACACGATACACAGCACATCGGTAAGCGCCGACTCAAGGACAAGAATGGTGCCCGGCTTTTTGTTCATGTGCAGAAGGCTAATCATAGGCAGAACCACCGCCGACGACGTGCCGCCCATTATGAATCCGGCAATGAACGACAGCAACCACGAGTAATGCAACACAAAATGAAGCAAAACGCCGGCAATTATCGCAGTTATGAAGAAGAAGCTGACCGTGAGTTTGGCCGCCGTGCGCATCGAGCCCCAGATGTTCGACAGCTCCATATTGAGGCCGCCCTCGAACAAAATGATAATCAGCGCCAACGATGTGAACAACTGCCCCAGCACGCCCAAATCCTCGACCGAAGCCAGATGAAAAACAGGCCCGATGAGAATGCCTATAATAATGAGAATCAAGACGTCAGGTATGCGTGTCTTCTGATAGACTATTGTAAGATAGTGCGAGAAAAAATAAAGAAGACCGATACAGATAATGGTTATTTCCATAATATTTCAGTTTTAGTTATTTCGACCGGTGTCAAATTTCAAATTTAATGACTCTAAGTTACAATTAAAAATAAAATGGTTGATGCCGCAGAATGATTTTAGTTCGAAGTTTAAAATAAATAGCGCAAATTTGCAGCCGTTTTCATAAGACACAACAAAAAACACACATAATGTCGATTGTAATTAAAACTCCCGAACAGATTGAGGGCATCCGCAAGAGCGCAAGGATTGCCGCCGAGTCGCTCGATTTCATTGAACCATACGTCAAGGCTGGTGTAAGCACCGAATATCTTGATAATCTGATAAATGACTTTATTGTGAAGAATGGCGCCATTTCGGCTTGCAAAGGCTACGGCGATTTTCCGAAATATTGCTGCATATCGCCCAACAATGTTGTCTGCCACGGCATTCCATCACCCGACACCATTCTGAAAGACGGCGATATTGTCAACATCGATGTCACCACCATTCTGAACGGCTACTATGGCGACACCAGCCGAATGTACACCGTTGGCCAGATTTCGGACGAGGCGCAGCGCCTTCTCGACGCCACAAAGCACTGCCTCGACCTTGGCATTGAGCAAGTGCGGCCAAAGAACACTTTCGGCAACATTGGCTTTTTTATAGCCCGATACGCGCAGATGAAAGGCTACTCGGTGGTTTGGGAGTTCTGCGGACACGGTGTCGGCCTTCAATTTCATGAGGAGCCGCAGGTTGACCACATCGCACGCCGCAACTCAGGCGCCATAATGCGTCCTGGAATGATTTTCACCATCGAGCCGATGATAAACCAAGGCAAGGCGCGTGTCAATATCGACAAAAACGACGGCTGGACGGCCCGCACTATCGACGGCAAGCTGTCGGCGCAGTACGAGCACACCGTTTTGGTTACCGAAACAGGCTACGAGGTGCTTACCGACATTCACGGCGAGTATCCGAAACGATAGTTTTACCGCAGAACATAAAAAAATCACGGAATCCGATATTGAACTCCGTGATTTATATAACTGAGAGTCAGATTTTTATCTCATCATAACTCTTTTATCACTTTCAGAATATTGTCGCGGCAGCTTACAAGCTTGAGCCAGTCGGCGTTCTTTTTGCGGCTGAAGCGGTTGACGCGCGCTTTGGCCGTTGTCTTCTTGAACCAGACATAGTAGCGGAAAGCCACCATTCCAAGGTACGGAATAGCCACCGATGCCAATAACGCCATCCAGAATTTGGGCATAGCTATCAGCATTATTATCAAGTAGATAAGATAGAAAAGCGTGAATGTAATCACCGAAATGACAAACCGCACCGAGCTGAGGAACTGTGGGTCTTTGATGCCGCGTGTGAGCCGCACCGGAAGCCAGAACGGAAGAATGTTTGCCAAGTAACCGACAGCGAAAATCGGCAGGCAGACAAGCTGCAACAGCCTGTTGACAGCTATTCCGGCGACCGAATAATGGTCGTGAGCCACAGCCCAATAGCGCAAGTCGAGTTTCTTTAGCAAAGCCTTGAAATCCAATGCACAAAGGCGTGTGTCGGCATAGAGCGGCGAGGCGGTTTCGGCAAACTTTAGCAACTTCTCGCCCATCTGTTGCGATTTTTCAAGAATCTGTTGATGACGCACTTTGCGCTTGTGTTGCTGGCCGTTGTATAAATCGTTGATATAGATATTGTCAAGAGTTTCAAGCACTTCGTATTCGGCCTCGTTGTCAAGGTTGAGCATCAGCGGCTTAATGGCGTTGCGGATGTCGTCCATCAAGGCGGCCATTGCGCGCTGCGGATTCTCCCGGTATAACTCTTTGTAATCCTGCACTTTAATCGGCTTACCGTACTGAACCATAAACCGCGCGCCAAAATTGATGTAGTGCGAATAGTCGAGTCCGGCAGGCACAATTTGCAGTCCGAGCTCAAAATTATTGCGTTCCTCAGCCATAAAGGCGATGCGCGCCACACCTTTCTTCAACTGACGCAGGCGGCGCTCACCCAAGTGGCTTCCCTCGGGCAGCACAACCAACTTCTGACGGGCTTCGAGCACGCCAACGGCCTCCTCAAACGATGTGTCGTTGTTTTTGAGTTGTTTCACGCCATCGCGGATGCGGTAAAGCGGCAGAATTTTTAAAAACCGTAAAGTATTGGTTATCAGTTTTGATTTACCGAAAATATCGGCGCGCGCCATAAAAACCGCCCTGTTGTGCACGTTGTAGATGATGCACAAGGCGTCCATCAGTGTGTTTTGGTGGTTTGGTGTTATAATGACCGGCGAGCCTTCAGGAATGTTCTCCAGCCCAATGACAGTTGTGGTCTTGTAGAATTTCCGGATGAAAAATTTCGAGTAGTTTTTCAACAGAAAATAGCCAAATGAGAAGTCTTGTATAGGTTTGCTCATAATTGCCTGATTTATATTGTGGCAAAAGTAATTAAATATAAACAACAAATCACTATCTTTGCTATATGGAAAGAAATGGTATTATAGAATCGATAAAGCAAAAAGCTATGCAGGTTGTGCCTGCCGGAACGCGCGTGGTTTTGTTCGGGTCGCAAGCCCGGGGCGACTATCACGCCAATTCCGACTGGGACTTATTGATTTTGCTCAACAAAACCGGACGTAGCACAAATGCCGATTTCGACACCACGGCCTACCCTTTTGTAGAGCTTGGATGGAAAATCGATGCTGCCATAAATCCCATTGTCTATACCAATGAAGAGTGGGAAAAACGCCATTTTACACCTTTCTATAAAAATGTCGAAAAAGACGGTATCAAACTATGGAGCTGAAAGACGATGAAAAAAAGGCGATTGCCGAATACCGTGTGCAAAAAGCATATTCGGTAATGACCGAAGCCACAGACAACGCCAAACTAAAACATTGGAGTCTGACTGCCAATAGATTATACTATGCCGTCTTTCATATAGCCACCGCACTTCTATCAGTCCGCGGTCTTTCGGCAAAAACCCATACTGGAGTTATCGGTCTGATTGGCAAAGAATTAGTTACAAAGAACCTACTCACAACCGATGAAGCAAAGCTTATTTCACGTTTGCAAAATATGCGGCAAAGCGGCGACTACGACGACCTTTTCGATTGGACGGAGAGCGATGTTCAGCCTCTCATTGAGCCTACAAGAAAACTTCTTGACAAAATGTGTAATATCTTGAAATCAGATATTTAAGATTCGTCTCATTTTTTTTCTCAACATGCTTAATCGTGGGGTTTATTCCGCAACAAATCAGGGGCTTACGCCCCTGCCTGTAATATTTCACCCCTTTGGGGTTCAATAAGTAAAAATTCTACTATATATTTGGTGTATTGTAAACATTTAAAAGCATTTTGCCTATGGTATAAACAAGAATTGGTTTAAAAACAATTCACAATCAACATATTAAAGCGTTGGCTATTTCTTTCTTACAGAAAATTTGGCGATTTTTTGAAACGAAGAAGAAAATATGTCAAATGCCGCTATTGCGTGCACTTGACTTATTTCGTTCGTTTCAGGTTCGCCAATACCTCTGTAAGCGGAAGACAGTTAAGTTTTCACGCTTTTTTTATGTCTAATTGAAAATAACCATAAAAAAATGAAACGTGTACCACGTTTTGGGACAACCTGATTTTTTATTTGCGATTAGAACGAAAAGCGTGAAAGCAAAACAATATGAATTACAATAATATAAACCTGATAAAATCGAAGACAATGCAAAACGAAGAGAAAAGATTAAAGACTGTTAAAACGCAGAATGCGGGAACAGTATTTGTGTCGAAAAGCGAAAGCGGAATCAAGTTATATCCGCACCAAGAGAATGCATTTGTGCAAATGACCAAGAAAATTGCCGATTCGCACAAATATCCTTACAAGGGGTTGCTTGTTTTGCCAACAGGCGGCGGTAAAACTCTGACAGCGGCCCGTTGGATTTCCGAAAACATTATCGACAAGGGAATCAAAGTGTTGTGGATTGCGCACCGCCACGAATTGCTTGTGCAAGCGAAACGTACTTTTGCCGAAATATTGGCGCACAGCGATGTGTTCCCTAACCGTGAGAGTTTCAACTACCGCATAATCTCTGGCATCCACGACAAACCCGTAAACATAAAATCGACCGATGATATTTTGTTTGCAAGCAAAGACAGTTTAAACGAGTCGGGATTCAACCATTTGAAAGATAATTGGTTAAAAGACACAAACGAAATATTCTTTGTTATTGACGAGGCTCACCACGCAAGTGCGAGAACTTATCGCAAACTTATTGACAATTTAGAAAATAGCGTGCCAAAATTCAGAATGTTAGGTTTGACCGCTACACCTTTCCGTACTCGCGACAACGAGCAAGGCTATTTGCACAAGATTTTCCCCGATGATATGGTTTTCGAAATCAGCCTGCGTAGTCTTATTCGTCAAGGCATTTTGTCGGAACCGAAATTTGAGGAAGTAAAAACTGATGTCGATTTAACCCAAGACCTTGACGCTGAACAAATCAAAAAGATTAACGAAGGCATTGATATTGAAAGCATCGGCGAGGATGTCGCGAAAAAGATAGCCGACAACACCGAACGTAACAATCTGATTGTCAATAGATATATTGAGAACAAAGAAAAATATGGTAAAACCATTGTGTTTGCCGTAAATGTCAGCAACGCTTTGGCTCTCAACGCTTTATTTAAAGAGAAAGGCATACATTCAGACTATGTAATGTCTGATGTAAGAGACAAAATGGGGCTACACAATATCAGTGCAAAAGAAAATCCCGAAAAAATAGCCCGTTTCCGCAAAGGCGGCGACCTTGATGTGCTTATAAACGTGAATATTCTAACTGAAGGAACCGATGTTCCTGATGTTCAATCCGTGTTCCTAACCCGTCCGACGTCATCGAAAATAATGATGACGCAAATGATGGGGCGCGGTTTGCGCGGTGAAAAGGCTGGCGGCACCAAAGACGCCTACATTGTAACCTTCATCGACCAATGGAACGAAAACATTGCGTGGGTTAATCCCGAAAAACTCTACATCGACGAACTCGATTTCAACGACCTCGACACCGAAACCCGCAAGTACATTGTCAGACTTATTGCTATCAGCAAAATTGAGGAGTTTGCCATTTTGAGCGACCGTAAAATTGACCCTGAAAAAAAGGCTTTGCTGGAAAGCCTCGATTTCATAAAACGCATTCCCAAAGGTGTTTACCATTTCCGATATCCCGCATACAAAGAGAATGGCGAGCCATACGAAAAGGTGTGCGAGATTTTGGTTTACGACAATTTAGAGAACGCATATAATCGTTTGATGGACAACATTCCACAACGATTCAACAGCATCCGCGACGAAATCGAAGCACCTGAAAATATAAGCGATAGCGAAATTATTAACTATAGCGATGAATGTATTAATGATTATTTCTCTGATGTTGAGCCATATCCCGCATTCCGTCCCGAAGATATTGACGACCTTTTACGTTATTACTTCATCACAGGTGACCTACCAAAATTTTATGAATTCCCCGACAGAGAGAAATATGACATTGCGACAATTGCTCACTATATAATTGACAACGATTTAGGCCCAAAGGCTGAAGATAACTATATTACCGAAAAATGGAACAACGAGCAAGGTGGTTGGCAAACGTTCTTTGATTTCACACCCAAACTCTTTACAGACGAAATTTCTCGTGCTAAAATACGGATACTTCACCCTGAATATTTCGAAATCAGCCACGAAAAACCACGCGAAATATTTGAAGACAGACGATTTGAAGATATGTCATTAGACGAAATTCGTGAACACGATTTCGAATATTACAATTGGTTGAGAAACAAAGTATTCGAGAAATTCACCGATGCTAATGGTTTCTATTATAGCGCAGAAAGCGGTTTTAAAAGCAAGAACAAATACGCTTTTGAGATTGACCATAAAAATCCTCGGGAAAATGGCGGCAAAACCATACTTGAGAACTTGCGACTACTTACTATAAAGGAAAATAGAGAAAAAGGCGCGAAATATGATGAAAAAGCGTTGGCAACAACCAACAATGAACTCTCAATGAGTTTAGTTGATAACGATGAATACTTGATGGATGTGGCTGCGGATATGGCTTTATTTGACGAACCTCAATTATGCGTTGTACGAAACGACGGCTCAAAAATCGAATGCGACAACGATGCAGATATTTTTGCTGAAGCAATCAAAGAGGCTGGTATAGAGCGTGTTAAATCATTGAATTTAAAATGCGGAAACGAACCGTTAATATCGGACCAACGTAGCATAAAGTATGCACAAGTCGAGGTTGGCAATGGCTTATACGTTATGATACACAGCGTTGGATATATGCAGTTTGTGCTTGAGCAAATAAGCCAACAATTGTCGCTTGGCTGGTCAATATATGTTGGGGGCGACAATAATTTTTATATGACC
>JAFZKK010000102.1 GCA_017551905.1 Salinivirgaceae bacterium | reverse complement strand
CAAACCGTGAAGGACGGCAAAGGCTCGTTTACAACTTATTATCAATCAGGGCAAATCAAAGAAACGGGCTTCTACTTGAACGGCCGCGAGGACAGTCTGTGGAAACGCTACTATCCGAACGGAAATATGATGAGTAGCGGCCACTACAAGGCGGGCGTCGAGGTTGGTAAATGGCTGACTTACTATCGCGAAGGCAATCTGAAAAGCGAAATGAACTACGAGAACGGCGTCAACATTCGCTACTACGCCAACGGACAGAAGGAAATGGAAGGCCATTTGAAAGATAATCAGAAAGATGGCGTTTGGGATTTCTGGTATTTCGACGGCAAACAGAAAATGCGTGTCAACTACAGCAACGGTAAAAAGAACGGCTTGCAGACCGATTGGTTTGTGTCGGGCGGCAAGTCGGACGAGATAAACTTCAAGGACGACCACAAGGACGGCAAGGCCACGTGGTGGCGCGAGGACGGCAAGTTGGACATTGAGGGCAACTTCAAAAACGACGTGCAGGACGGCCTTTGGACCTACTGGCGCACCGACGGACAGAAGGGCAACGAGGGCCACTATCGCGACGGCGAAATGGACGGCCGCTGGACCTACTGGTACGCCAACGGACAGGTGTGGAAGGAAGGCGATTTCAGTCGCGGCAAGAAGCACGGCCACTGGGTTGTCTATTACGAGGACGGCAAGAAATTCCACGAGGGCGATTTCGACAACGGACGCGAGTCGGGCTACTGGATTCAGTGGTTCGAGGACGGGCAGACCGAACAAACTGGCTATTTCAAAAAAGGCCTAATGGACAGCGTTTGGAACGGCTACTACCCCAACGGCGACCGCCAATATGTGGTGAACTATCGCTCAAATATCAAGCACGGCACAGCCACATACTGGTACGAGGGCGGCCAACTGCGAATGGTCGAGAACTACCTGAATGGCGTCTATCACGGTGTGTATCAGACATTCAGAATCAACGGAAAGAAAGAATTTGAAGGCGCATACGTGAACGGCGTGAAGAACGGCGTGTGGCATTATTTCAACGAGTACGGCCGCCTACTGCGTCAGGAACAATACAAAAACGGTCGCGAGGACGGCCAATGGCTGACGTGGTTCGACGAGGGCCCGCTAAACACCGAAGTCAACTACAAAAACGGCTTGCGCAACGGCACCTACAAAGTGCTGACAATGAAGGGCGAAGTGGTGTTTGAGGCCACTTACAAGAACGACCAATTGGTGAAAGTTAAGGTGGATAATCGGGGGAAGGTGAAATAATTGGTATTGGGTGTTAGGTGTTAGGTGTTAGACGGTCGAAATGACGCTGATTGTCAATTAGATATCCAATCTTACATCCTGTAACTTATAACTTCGAGAACTTAAAACTTAAGACCTCGCCACCCCTTCCAACATCGGCACAAACATAAAATCGCCGAAGTCCTCTTTGGTGAAATCGCTCTCGCTGGTGCGGACAATTCGGAACATCCGTTGGTGAACCTCGCCAACGGGAACTACCATCACGCCGCCTATTTTGAGTTGCAGTAGCAGTTTTTCGGGAATCGACGGTGCGCCAGCAGTCACAAGAATCTTATCGAACGGGCCGTAGGTGGGTTTACCCTCAAAGCCGTCACCGTAGAAAAAGTTGGGGTGGTAGCCCATCAGTGGCAGCATCTGTTGAACTTTTTGGTACAATTCACGCTGACGCTCAATGGTATACACTTTTGCGCCCATCTCGAGCAGAACGGATGTCTGATAGCCTGAGCCTGTGCCAATCTCAAGCACCTTGTCGAATTTTTTTATGGCAAGCAATTGTGTTTGAAAAGCCACCGTAAATGGCTGGCTGATAGTCTGCCCGGCACCAATTGGGAAGGCCTTGTCGGCGTATGCGAAGTCGAGAAACGCGCTGTCAATAAAAAAGTGGCGTGGAATTTTGCCAATGGCGGCCAGCACACCTTTGTCGGTAATACCTTTTTTGGCCAATTCGGCAACCAACTGGCTGCGAAGACCTTGCTCACGGTAGCCGTCGGTCTGCATAACTATTGCAGTTGCAGTTTGTGCAGGTTGGCGCGGTCGAGTTTCTCCTTCGCGTATTCAAGTGTGACATTGAACTCTGTCACCTTTTCCGACGGCATCTCAAACATCGCGTCGTTCATAATCACCTCGCAAATTGAACGCAGTCCGCGGGCACCGAGTTTGAACTCAACTGCCTTATCTACAATATATTCGAATGTTTCTTCGCTGAACGAAAGTTTGATACCGTCAATCTCGAATAGTTTCACATATTGCTTTACAATGGCGTTTTTCGGTTCGGTCAGAATGTTGCGTAAAGCGGTGCGGTCCAGCGGGTTAAGATATGTGAGCACGGGCAGACGGCCGATTATTTCGGGAATCAGACCAAATGCTTTCAAGTCTTGTGGTGCCACATATTGCAACAAATTTTTGCGGTCAACTTGTTGTGTCTCATCGGCTTTTTTATAGCCAATTATTTGAGTGTTAAGTCGTTGAGCTATTTTTTTGTCAATGCCGTCGAAAGCGCCGCCGCAGATGAATAGGATGTTTTTTGTGTCCACCGGAATCATCTTTTGGTCGGGGTGCTTGCGGCCGCCCTGTGGCGGAACGTTCACCACCGAGCCCTCGAGCAACTTAAGCAAGCCTTGTTGAACGCCCTCGCCGCTCACATCGCGTGTTATCGACGGGTTGTCGCCTTTGCGTGCAATCTTGTCAATCTCGTCGATAAAGACAATGCCGCACTCGGCAGCTTTAACATCGTAGTCGGCGGCTTGGAGCAGGCGCGTCAGAATGCTCTCAATGTCTTCGCCAACATAGCCGGCCTCGGTAAGCACCGTGGCGTCGACAATGGTGAACGGCACATGCAGCATTTTGGCTATTGTTCTGGCTAACAATGTTTTGCCGGTACCAGTTTCACCTACCAAAATGATGTTTGATTTTTCAATCTCGACATCGTCTTTGGTCTTTTTCTGCGCCAACCGCTTGTAATGGTTATAGACGGCCACCGACAGATATTTTTTTGCTTCGTCCTGCCCAATCACATACTGGTCAAGAAATTCCTTTATCTCAATGGGTTTCAGCAGGTTTTTGCCGTTGAGGTTGAAACTCTGCGGTTTGCCCAGACTCTCGGCAACAATCTCGTTTGCTTGAATGGCGCAGTCGTCGCATATAAAACCCGACACGCCGGTTATCAGCAGGCGCACATCGTTGCGCGAGCGGCCGCAAAACGAACATTTCTCTATTGTGGAATTATCTTTCAACGCGTTGTGTGTTAGATTGTTATAGACAAAAAACGGAACAGACTCCCTTTTGGGTACTCTGTTCCATTTAGTTAAACCTGATTACAAGCTTGTATTGCTTTTTCTTGCTTTAGGCTCCAGAATTTCGTCAATCATTCCGTACTCTTTGGCCTCGGCGGCTGTCATCCAAAAGTCGCGGTCGCTGTCAGCGTAAACCTTTTCGTAAGGCTGTCCCGAGTGTTTCGAAATGATTTCGTATAGTTCTTTCTTCAACTTCTGAATCTCGCGTGCGGTGATTTCGATTTCCGAAGCTTGTCCCTGCGCGCCACCCATCGGTTGGTGAATCATTATGCGCGAGTGGGGGAGTGCCGAGCGTTTGCCTTTGGCGCCGGCTGTCATCAGCACAGCGGCCATCGATGCGGCCATGCCGGTGCAAATGGTGCACACATCGGGGCGCACAAGCTGCATGGTGTCGTAGATGCCAAGTCCGGCATACACCGAACCGCCTGGCGAGTTTAGATAAATCGATATATCACGGTCATTATCAGTTGTTTCCAAGAACAAAAGCTGAGCTTGAATTATGTTGGCCACATCGTCGTCGATAGGCACACCCAGAAAGATTATGCGGTCCATCATCAGGCGTGAGAACACGTCCATCGATGCCACATTGAGCTGGCGTTCCTCGATGATGTTCGGCGTTATGTAGCTGTTCACTGCCGAAGAATACCGATGATAGGTTAAACTGTTGATACCTATATGTTTAGTGGCATATTTCTGAAATTCGTCGCTTGGAAACATAATGCTGATATTTAATTATTTGAACAAATTGTTAAACTCCTGGGTTGTAACATCCTTCTCGTCAACTTTGACGGTCTCTTTCAGCCATGCGGCAATCTTCTCGTCGAGTTTGCGGTCGTGCAGATGCTGGCGCTCGTCCTCTTTCGAAAGCGATTGTTTGGCGAAATCGGTGAGTTGTTCGTCGGGCAGAGTCGAAAGACCATACTGACGGAACTGCGACGAAATCTGTTCTTTGGCGGCGTCAAGCAAGTCGTTTTCGCTGATGACAATGTTGTTGTCGGTTGCAATTTTGCCTTTAATCAACTGCCAAGCAAACTCTTTGCGCATCTCCGGATACGATTTTTCAACGTCCTCGGCCGTTGTCTTCTCGTTGGCGACAACAATCCAGCGTTTCAGGAACTCGTCGGGCAGCTTCATATCGGCTTTTTCGATGAGTTTGTCTTTAGCATCGATAATGAATTTGAAGTCGCTCTGGATAGCAAGCTCTTTTTGGAACTCCTCTTTGATTTTTGCTTTGTACTCGTCAATCGAGTTCACAACGCCTTTGCCGTAAATCATGTCGAACAGCTCTTGGTTTGTCTCGGCCGGCTGGTGGCGGCTGATGCTTGTCAGTGTCAGGCGGAAGTTGCCGGTCAGGTTCTCCGATTGTGCCGCAGTTATGCGCAGCATTTGTGCGCGGTCGGTGTTGTTAGAGAATGCTTTGGTGATGTCGAAGTCGATGATGTCGCCTTTTTTTGCGCCAATCACCAGTGCGCGAATTGACTCCTCGTTGATGCGGTCAACGGCGAATAGTGCGTCTTCGGTTTTGATGCCGTCTTCAAGCACGTTGCCGTCTTCGGCCAATTGCTCAAAAGTGCCTTTCACCAAATCGCGCTCCTCAACGCTGTCGGCTTCCACAGTTTTTCCGAAGCGGTACGAGTTGCTTTCCATTGCCGAGTTAATCATATCGTCGCTGACGGTGATGTTATAGAATGGCAGTTTGTCTTTCTTGCTAAGTTTCAAGTCGATAGCCGGTTTCAGACCAAGGTCGAAAGTGAAGGTGAACTCCTCTTTGTTATCCAAGTCGATATCAGCCTTTTGCGATGTGCTTGGCAGTGGTTCGCCCAGAAAATCGATTTTCTCGTTTTTGATATATTCCATCAGATTTTTCGACACAATACGGTTCAGCTCATCCCACAGAATGGCTTTTCCGTACATTTTCTTTACAAGTCCCAGTGGTGCGTTTCCCGGACGGAATCCGTTGAGGTTCACTTTCTTGCGATAGTCCTTGATGCTTTTTTCCACTGTTTCGGCGTAGTCTGTTTTGTCAACTTTCACTGTTACAACTACGTTCAGTTCATCGATGTTTTCTCTTGAGATGTTCATTTTATTTGTTTTTGAGTGATATCAAACTAAAAAGCCGCCAACCGAAATACGGAAGGCGGCTGTATGTTTGTGCGGATGAAGGGACTCGAACCCCCACGCCTCACGGCACTAGATCCTAAGTCTAGCGCGGCTACCAATTACGCCACACCCGCGGCTGAAAGCGGTGCAAATATATATTATTTTTTGCAACCCTGCCGATAGGCGGTGAAAAAAGTTTAGTGTGCCGTTTTGCGTGATTTAAATGGCTGCAAAATAGAAATTTACAGCATAATCTGGCTATAGATTCGCCAGCATGTTGTTGAATGCGGCGTTGGGCACAAAACCCAACTCATCGGCTGAGTATTCCGGTTTCAATCTGTTGACAAAATACATGTCGATTTCGCCTTTGTGCTTGGCCGGAATTTTTCCTCGGTATTCGCACTCAAAATAGTCTTTTATTATTAGGTATGTGGCTTCCGATACATTGATTCGTCCCGGGTCGCAGGCCGATTCAAGGCGGCTTGCAATGTTCACGGTGTCGCCCCAGATGTCGTAAACGGTGCGGATTTTGCCAACCACGCCCGTTATTACCGCTCCGGTGTGTATGCCGATGCGCATCCGCCATGGCTCGCCGCCCTCACGCGCATGGCGTTCGTCGAGTCGGGCAATGGCCTGTTGCAAGCCGAAGGCCGCCAGCACAATGTTGAACGGGTGGCTGTTGTTTTTCATCGGCAGGCCGCCGGCGCACATATAAGCGTCGCCTATCGTCTTGATTTTCTCAATGTAGTTGGCTGCAAGTACATCGTCAAATTCCGAAAACAGATTCTGAAGTGTGTCGAGCAACTCGTGCGGTGACACGCTTTCAGCCCAGCGTGTGAAATTCTTAATGTCGGCGAAAAGAACCGATGCGCTGCGATAGACTCGCGGTGTTGCCGCGCCCTTCACTTTCAGCTCCTCGACAATTTCCGACGGAAGCATGTTGAGCAGCAACTCATCGGAGCGTTTTTTCTGCGCCTGAAGCTGCAGTTCGGTCTCCTTCACGCTTGTTATGTCAACCTCAACCACAATATAATTGGTGTTGCCGCGCTCGTCGGTGTTGGGGGTTATGGTTATCTGTTTCCAAATCGACCGGCCTTTTGTGTTTTCGGCCTTGCCGATGAATGTCCGCCGGCTGTCGATGCTGAACGATTCGGTGTAGCCGCTCCATTTCAGATAGTCGGCCATTGTTCGGCCAACGGTGTTGATATACGATTGCTCGTCGGTGTGATACAGGTGCTTGAACTGTTCGTTCACATATTTCAGGTCTTTGTTCTGGTCGAAAATCAGCATCACGCAGGTTTCGGTTCCGGCAAGCGACAGTTGGCGTAGGCGCTCGTTCTCGTCAGACAGTTTTTTCAGCCTGACGCCAAACTGTGAGTTCTCTTTTCTCGCACGCGCAAGCAGCACAACAAAGACCACCCCCATAATGATGATTGGGGTTACGAAACCGGCAAGAAATGTGATATTTATCTCCAATATCGGCATAATGATAAAAACTGTCCGCTATTTATGCAATCTTTGCGAAAAATGCAAAAACGACATACATAAAAAAGGCGGTTTGCGACCGCCTTTTTGAAATATACTATTTCCGTTATTATTCGTCATCGGGTTTCGAATCGATTCTAACTTTCAGCAGGAAGAAGTGGTTTGTCTTGTCCTCCAAAGGCAGAAACTGGTACTCAAGCTGACGGCCAGTCTTGCGGGCAATGTCGATAAGGCCGAGTCCGGCGCCACCCTTTTCTGAAAGCGAGCCTTCGCGAATCTGTTTCTTATACAGAGCGTTAAGGTCATCCTTGTTCAGGCTGTTGATGTTGTCAATAGAGGCCTTCAAACCTTCTATTTTCTCAGTCAGAATCTTGTTGGCTGTAATGACGCTCCAGTAACCGTCTTTTTTGCCGACAATGAACAAGCCGTTGCCCACGCCGTCGTTGCGGTCAACATCGTCGGAGTGTTTGGTCATGTTTTGCAGACATTCAACCATAACGTGGAACACTTTGCGTTTCACTGACTTGTCCTCGTTCGATTTGTCCATATCGCGCTCGGCCATTGAGGTGAACATCTTCATTACCTCGTGGCTGAATTCGCCTTCATAAACTAACGAAAAACCGTTGCTCGCCATTTCATCGTGCAACGAAAGAACTGATTTGATAAGATTTATATCGGCACTCATAATTGTTAAAAATATGCGTTTGTTTTTTTATTGTTACGATTGATAAAAATAGAATTTTTTTAAATCGGTGAAATTTTTATTTGGCATTATTTTTTCTTCGCTTTTGCCAGCTTCTTGAAATCTTTTGCAAGCATTCCCTCTTTGGCCTTGTCGCTAATCATGTGCCACGAGAAGTAGTACAGGCGGGCATCAGCGGCGCCTACAATAACCTTGTAGCAGCGAACCTCTTTCTTGCGTGTGCCCTCGGGACCTACTTTGTGCAGCAGCACAACATCGGGGTCTTTGCGGTCGATAGCGGCCTCAACTTCCTCGCGCGATACAATTTTGAACTTGTAAGGATAAACGGCTTTTATCTGCGCCTCGGTGCTCAGGTCGGGATTCAACTCCTCTTTTACCAGGTAGAGGGTCTTGTCGTGGATGTCGGCCATTTGCGAGTTGTAGTATTTCAAGATGTTTTTGCTTGTGAGTTGCGGATTCTCGGTTGTTAGTTTGATGTGGTTCTGCAGGAAACGGCAGAGCAGACCGAGCTTGTAGCCGTACGAGCTTTCCTCAACACCATGGTAACAAATTGGAACTGAGGCAATGTCGGGCATCTGACGGACGAAATCGTAGTTGCCGCCCAACTCAACGCAGAGGTAGTCGAACTTCGATTTTGTCTGGTCTTTGTCGTTATATACAGTGTTGCGGATTATGAACGATTTTGATGAGTCCTTGCGTGCAGTCTCCCATTCAGCGCTCGAGAAACGTACCATCTCGTATTTGCTGATGTCCCAGTGTTTTTTCACGGCCTCTTCAATCTGAGAGTTGTACTCCAGAAGCGGATTGTTGTCGAGCACAACCATTGTCGTTGTGTTTTGAAAACGTTTCAAACTTTCGGGACGGCCTACGGCCTGTTGAGCCTGTGCGTTGTAAGCAAACGCTCCAACCAGCATTAATGCGAATAATTTCTTCATAGTTCTATCTTTTAAAATTTAGAGTGGCAAATGTAATATAATCCGTAACATTTTGTCAAAGGTTGCGTGCATTTGTTGGTAAACTTGGATTTGCCGATTGCATTGTGTTGAAATTTAATCGTTTGTGTTCTTTGCTTTGTTTTATTTTTAGACAAAATGATTAAAACTGTTGCTTTTTTGAAAGCGAATAGTTATGTTTGACTGAACTTTAAAAACTATGTACTATGTTTAAACTAATCAAAAAATTCTTCTCGAACTATTTTAATTTTTCGGGAAAGACAACTGTAAAGGAGTTTTGGCTTACATTCTTAAGCTTGATGCTTTTTTATTTTATTTTGTGGATTCTATTATTTGTTGGCATCACAAGCGGTATTACAGCTTTAGCAGTAATATTCGGAGCATTGATGGCAATTTTTGGATTGGCAATTTTTAGTCCGTGCCTGGCTATGTGGTGCCGCCGTTTGCGCGACGGAGGTTTCTCGCCATGGTTGCTTCTGATTGCGTTCATTCCTGGCATCGGAGGTTTGATTCTGTTCATTTTGTCGTTCATGCCAAGTAAATAACAGATTGAATAGAAATTATGAATGAGAACCGTCAGAAATGGCGGTTCTTTTTTTATTTGCATACTTTCGCAAAACAAAATGCGCCACACGTCTAAAAAAAGATGAAGACGTAATAAGATTCTTACATTTGCGTTTCGTATAAAATTTATGAGTATGAAAAAACTATTATTCACACTTGTGTCGGCATTTGCGGTGATGGCCGCCAGTGCGCAGCCTGTTATAAAATGGACCGAGTCGAAGTACGATTTTGGAGATATAAAGGAAGCTGACGGACCGGCAACTCACAAATTTGAGTTCACAAACGCCGGAAACGAGCCGTTGGTTATCACCAGTGTCAAGCCGTCGTGCGGTTGCACAACATCCGACTACACCAAAGAGCCAGTAATGCCGGGCAAAACCGGTTATGTGTCGGCCACATACAATCCGCAGGGCCGCCCGGGACCGTTCAACAAGTCGGTGAGCATCACAACCAACTGCAAACCCGAGCTGACAAACATTCATTTTACGGGAAAGGTTATTGAGCGCGAAAAGACGCTTGCTGACTTGCATCCGCGCAAGATTGGCGATTTGAATCTTGAAACCAACCACATATCGTTGCTGAAGGTGAAGAACACCGAGGTTCGTGTTGACAGCACCAGCGTTGCCAACCTGACCGACCAGCCGATGAAGATAACTTTTGCGAACGTTCCGGCGCACATCAAAGCCAAGGCGGTGCCTGAGACTCTTCAACCAAACTCAAAAGGTTTGATTGTGATTGAATACGACGCCACAAAACGCAAGGAGTGGGGCTTTGTAATGGACAAAGTGGTTTTGGCTCTCAACGGCGAAACCAACAGCAACAAGAATCTGTTGTCGGTTAGCGCAACAATTGAGGAGGACTTCTCGAAATACACTGAGGAACAGCTGGCCAACGCTCCGCACATGGTTTTCGACGAGCCAATCTTCAACTTCGGCACAATAACTGAGGGCGAGAAAGTGTCGCATACGTTCACTTTCTCAAATACTGGAAAAGAAGATTTGATTATCAGAAAAATAACAACTTCGTGCGGCTGCACGGCGGCTAACAAAAAGGCCGATGTGATTAAGCCGGGCGAGACATCGTCGATTGATATAACATTCAATTCGTCGGGCAAATCGAACCGCCAGAACAAAACAATAACAATCATAAGCAACGACCCGAAAAACTCGCAGCAGATTCTGCGCATCACGGGTGACGTCAAAAAGAAAGAGTAGGAGTGCGAACTCCAGAGATACAGAAGCGGAAGACTTGAGGTTTTCCGCTTTTTTTGTCCTACGATACCAAGCGTTGCAGTATATTTGCATCTCATTTTGAGCAAGAAATGGTATTGAGAAAAATCGCACAAATCATTGTCGTGTTGCTGATTGCAGCGGGTTCGTGTATGGCGCAGACCGACATTCTGAACACGCATGTCAGCATCAATACCAATAACAAGACACTCAAGCAGATACTCACCGAAATTGAATCGAAAAGTGGCGTTCAGTTCTCTTATTCCGACAATCTTCTGCCAAAACAGAAATTCAATAAGGTGGAGCAACAGCCCAATCTTCGTTTGTTGCTCGATAAAATTCTGAAGCCGAATAATATCGATTACAAGCTGATTGATAATCAGATAGTGCTGTTCGAAACGGCAAGAGAGGCGGGCTATTATTATCTGTCGGGATTCCTTAACGACCAAAAAAGTTCGGAGAGCATAATAAACGGTGCGGTTTATATTGATGATATTGGAACTGGCACAATAACAAATACTTACGGCTATTTCTCGATAAAGTTGCCCGCTGGTGTGCATCGGGTTAAATTCTACAGTTTGGGCTACGAGGCTGTTGATACCATGGTGTCGATGCGCGACGATATGCTTATGCATGTCCGGCTTGCTCCCAAAAGTTATCAAATGGCTGAGATTGTGGTGCGTAACAGCTTGAGCAGCGACTTTATGGAATCGGCGTTGAGCAATATCGCCAAAATGAACATCAGCAAACTGAAGGAGATGCCCAACATTCTTGGTGAGCACGACGCCTTGCGCAACCTCGACATGATGCCGGGAATGCAGATTAGCGAGTTTTCGACCAGCAGCATCTACACTCGTGGCGGCACAAGCGACCAGACGACATTCATGATGGACGAGGCCGAAATTTTCTCGCCGTCGCATTTTGGTGGCGCGTCTATTTATAACCCTGATGTGATAAACCATATCGATATTTACAAGAACGAGCTGCCGGCGTCGGAGTCGGGTGCGTTGTCGTCGGTTGTCGATGTGCGGTTGCGCGACGGCGATATGCAGCAGTGGCACACATCGGGCTCGATGGGCTTGCTCACCGCCCGGTTGCTTGCCGAGGGACCGGTTCAGAAGAATAAATCGTCGGTGTTGCTGGCCGTGCGCCGCACCTATGCCGACGGAATCGCGAAGCCGGTTCTCCGCCATTACAATGTCAACATGTCGTTCTACTTCTACGATGTCAATTTCAAATTCAACTACATCTTCAACGACCGCAACCGCCTTTATCTGTCGTGGTATTCGGGTGCCGACAAAATCGACCATTATATCTATCTGAAGCGGAACAACTATTTAGGCACGGCGCGCTATTACCACGTTTTTGGCGACCGGTTGTTCTGCAACCTCACTTTCAGCGGTGGACTCGACCGCACCAGCCTGTCAAATTTCCATTACAAAGGCGATTTCAAGTGGACATCGCTTTGCTGGAACGGGAAGGTGAAACTGAATTTCACGCACAATCTGAACCACAATGTTAAGTTGAAATATGGCTATCACTCAACCGTTTACAGCCTTGAGCCGTTCGACTTGGACGTATTGGCGGAGCCTATGTTCTCCGACCAGCGAATCAACGCGCAAACCATTACGCAGAGCGGCGTCTATATCGACCAGACCTACAACATAGGCTCGCGGTTGATGTTGCTGGCTGGTTTGCGGCTCAATGAGTATGAAGGACCGGCTACAGTTTCGTTCAAAGGTGCTGACACAACATTTTTCTATACCGAATGGAACCTCACTGCCAATTACCGCGCGACAGAGCGTATGTTATTCAAAGTCAATGTGTCGCGGAAGCAGAAGCCGATTCACCAACTTCAAGTGAGCTCCTACGGAATCACCATAAACCGATGGATGCCCGTCAACCGGCATTTCAGCACTGAGCAGAGTCTGAATATGTCGGCGAGTGTCTTTTACGAGTTGCCGCAATGGTTCAACGTGTCGGCCAGCATCTACCGCCGGAAACTTAAGAATATGATTGAGACACTGCAAGATATGCGGTTGATTTACGAGATTGACCCGGAGCGGTTCTCGCATCACGCGTCGGCCATAGCTGCCGGTTGCGAGCTGACATGCAACGCTATGTTCGACAAGTTCCGGCTGGCGGTGTCGTACGACTACACTAACTCGGAGTGGCAGACCAACGGCCTTAACGACGGCAAGCCTTATCCGGCATCGTTCATCCGCAAACACTCGTTCAACATCAACGGCCGTTACAATCTGAACCGCCGTATGTGGGTGGCCGCATCGTGGCAGTTGGCCAGCGGCATACCTTACACAGCCGCCGTCGGCAAGTATGTGATTGACAACAAGACAGTTCTGCAATTCGACATCGATAACATAAACACCAAAAAACTGCCAAGCTACCACCGCCTTGACATCAGCCTTGACATTGAAGGGAAAAACAACGAGACGAAGCGATGGAAAAGTTACTGGAACTTCGCCATTTACAATGTTTACGCTCACAAGAATCCACTTGGCATAGCCTATTTCATAACCGACGAGCAAGGAACAGAGCGGCTGAACCCCGGATTCTACTATTTCTATCAGTTTGTGCCGTCGATAAGCTACAAGTTTGTGTTCTGACGCTGGCATCAAAAACGCATACGCAAATCGGATTGTGAACAATAAGTTTATAAAAAATCGGAGCCAGTATTTTGAGCTTGTCAGCGTTTATTTTCAGTATTTTACGAGTGTTGTGGAGTTTTGAAGGAAACAATATGCGTACGAAACAAATTTGTGATATATCTTTTTTAGTATATTGCAAACAATAAATCAGAATAAAATTCACTTCATGGATAAGCAACAATACGAATTGGAGTTTCACTTGAACACCTCACCTAAGGTGCTTTTCCCGCGTGTGAGTACAGCCGACGGGCTTAACGAGTGGTTTGCCGACTATGTGAAAGTGGAAGACGGAATCTACACTTTCCGTTGGCATTCGGAGGAGCGATTAGCCAAATTGTTGAGTGCAAAAGATTTGAAATCAGTTAGATATCATTGGCTTGACGAAGACGATGATTCGTTCTTCGAATTTCGTTTGGAGACAACCGAACTTACCGATGACCTTGCTCTCAAAATAACCGATTTTGCAGAAGACGATGAGATAGAGGAGTCGAAAGACTTGTGGAACGCTCAAGTGGCCGACCTCAAACGTGTTCTGGGTGCGTAAAATTCGCTTTTAATCTGTAATATTGCAATTCGTTGGCAATAGCAAGTTGTCTTCGGTTAAATAGCAGATTGTGAAAAAATTAAACATATTCATTCTTAAGTCGTACATTGGTCCGTTCATACTGACCTTCTTCATCTCAATGTTCATATTGCTGATGCAGTTCCTGTGGCGCTACATCGACGACCTTGTGGGTAAAGGTTTGGGTGCGGCCGTTATCTCGGAGTTGCTGATGTACGCAAGTGTCAGCCTTGTTCCCATGGCATTGCCGCTGGCCATCTTGCTCAGTTCGATAATGACCTTTGGCGACCTTGCCGAGCACTACGAGCTGATGGCAATCAAATCGGCGGGAGTGTCACTAATGAAGATAATGAAACCGCTGATAATACTTGTGCTATTCTTGAGCGCCGGCGCCTTCTTGTTCTCTAACAATGTGATGCCATACGCAAATTTGAAGATGCAGTCGTTGCTTTGGGATGTGAAGCACCAGAAGCCCGAGGTGTCGATAAGCGAGGGTATCTTCAGCGACGCTCTTGAAGGATACACAATAAAAGTGGGGCACAAGAGCCGCAAAACACCGATGCTCTACGACATAATGATATACAACCACACGGCCGACAATGGCAATCGTGATGTCACTCTGGCTGACTCTGGCACAATGATTATGACCGCCGACAAGCATTATATGGTGCTGACATTGTACAACGGTGTCAACTATGTTGAGGAGTACGAAAAGCGTGTGCGTTGGGCACAGCGCGAATTTCCGCAACGCACCACACGTTTCCGTGTTCAGCAGTTTGCCATTGATATGTCGGGACTTAGCTTTGAGCGCTCCGACGAATCGTTGTTCAAAAACGGATATGCGATGCTCAACATCTCGCAATTGCAATATACAACAGACTCACTGAACCGAAGATACGATGAGCGCACTGATAAGTATGTCGATAAACTGACTACCACCAATTATTTTCAGAAACTCAACTTGAAGAGAGAAGACAGCTTGTGGCTAAGCCAGACAACAATTCCTGCTACCGCCAATCTTGACATGGATTCAGCATTCAGCACAATGACTAAAATGGACAGGCACAACGTGCTGTATCGCGCCCTTGAAAGCGCCCGTTCGACAAAAACATACATATCGCAGAGTGTTGGCGATTTTGAGCGGGACAAGAAAATAATCAAGCGGCACGAGATTGAGTGGCACCGCAAGTTCACCTTGTCGATAGCTTGTCTGCTGTTGTTCTTCATTGGTGCGCCGCTCGGAGCCATTATCCGCAAGGGCGGTCTCGGCACTCCGATAGTTGTGTCGGTGCTTTGTTTCGTGCTCTATTATGTGGTTAATATCAGTGGCGAAAAGGCCGCCAAAATGGGTTCGTGGCCGACATGGCTTGGAATGTGGATTTCATCGATGGTGTTTGCTCCTATAGGCGCATTCCTGACTTACAAAGCTGTGAAGGACGCCACGCTTCTCGAGCTCAGCACTTACACTGATTTCTTCCGCAAAATTTTCGACAAGATGATGACCAACCGGACATTTGCCGCCGTTGTTAATCATTTCATATCAGAGGAAAAGAAGGCGAAAGCCAAGTTGGCCGCTGAGTTGGAGCGTCAGAAACAAGCGCTTTTCAACTCTTTCAATCAAAACGGAAAAGATGCAAACGCCTGATAGTCAGCAACGGCCATTGCGCATACTTGTGCTGTGCAACAAGATGCCATACCCATCGAACGACGGGGGCACCATTGCCACGCTCAATATGATTATGGGGCTGGCGGCGCAAGGCAACACGGTTGATGTGCTTGCCATGCAGACCCCGAAGCACAATTTTCCGCTAACCAAGCTGACTCCCGAACTCAAACAAAACATCAGATGGAACACTGTCTGGATTGACACCGATATCAGTGTGGTGGATTTGCTGAAAAACCTGTTGTTTTCGAAGTTGCCATATAATGCCGAACGTTTTGTGTCAGAGGAGTTTGAGATAAAACTTGAAGGCTTGTTGACCGAAAACACTTATGATATTATCCAACTTGAGGGATTGTACTTGTCGAGTTATATACCGACAATCAGAAAGTGTTCAAAATCAGCAATATCGATGCGTTCTCATAATGTTGAGGCGCAGATTTGGGAACGGTTGGCTGCAACAGAGACAAATCTGTTAAAGCGATTTTACAAACGGATTCTCAGCCGCCGTATCAGTAGACTTGAGACGCAGACACTCAGGCAGATAGACTTGCTTGTGCCGATAACGCGCAACGATGCCGAAAAACTGACGTTCAATCCGCAATGCACATACGTGGCGCCAACCGGAATTGAGCCGCAGAAATTTGCACCGTACAAGGAACCGGCAGTGCCAAAATCGGTATTTTATATTGGCGCGCTCGACTGGGAGCCCAACCAAGAGGCTGTTTTGTGGTTTGTTCGCAACGTTTGGGCAGACGTGCAGAGCCAGCATCCCGACTGGGAGTTTCACATAGCCGGACGCAACGCTCCCGACAGTTTCGCCCGTGAGTTGGCAAAATATCCCGTGGTGTTCGACGGACAGGTAGCGAGCGCGCAGGAATTTATTGAACGACACAATATTATGGTTGTTCCGTTGCTCTCAGGGAGTGGAATGCGGATAAAAATAATTGAGGCTATGGCGCACTCGCGTTGTGTTGTAACCACCCCAATTGGTGCTGAGGGTATTGATGCTGAAAATGGTCGGCAAATTTTGATTGGCACATCGCCCGACGAACTGAAAACGTTGGTTTTGAAGGCTATCGGTGATGCCGAATATACGCGCAACATAGCCGAGGAAGCATTCGCTTTTACAAATGCTAATTTTAGTAACCGTGTGATTATAAGTGGATTAAACCAATTCTATAAACAATGGCTGCAACGTTAACAATATTGTTTTGGGTTTTGGTTGGCGTTGTGGTTTACACCTACATTGTCTATCCGTTGCTGATAGCCGCCATTGCATGGTTAAAACGAGGAAAAGAACAACCGCAATTGCCTGATAATCTGCCGCATGTGACTCTTTTCGTGACAGCCTTCAATGAGGAACGGTTTGTCGATGAGAAGATTGCAAACTCACACGCACTCGATTATCCGGCTGACCGTCTGCATCTTATCTGGGTTACCGACGGCTCCGATGACCAAACCAACCAATTGCTTGCCAAATACCCTGATGTTAAAGTGTTGTTTGAACCGGAACGAAAGGGTAAAGTGCACGCAATGAAACGTGGCCTTCAATATGTTGACACCGAGATAGTTATCTTTACCGATGCCAATACCATGCTTTCGCTCGAGAGCGTGAAGGAAATGGTTCGGTTGTTTGAGAATCCTGCCATTGGCTGTGTTGCTGGCGAGAAACGCATCAGCCGCGACAGCCGCGAGAACGCAGCCTCATCGGGCGAAGGTGCTTACTGGCGCTACGAGTCGTGGATAAAGCGCAACGACGCCATTGCCGGTTCGGCCATTGGTGCTGCCGGCGAGTTGTTTGCCATGCGTCGCAGCCTCTATCAGCCTATCAGCGACAACACGTTGCTCGATGACTTTGAGATTTCGTTGCGTATCGCCCTAACTGGCTATAAGATAGGCTATTCGCCTTTGGCATGTGCCATTGAACGCCCGTCGGCAAATATTGGCGAGGAGATGAAACGCAAGGTGCGCATTGCCGCAGGTGGCATTCAAACGATGTTACGTTTGGGCGGTTTGTTCAATTTTTTCCGCCACCCTATGCTTACATTTCAATATGTGTCGCACAAGGTGCTGCGCTGGGTTGTTGTGCCGTTGGCAATGGTGTTGATTATTCCTCTCAATATCTATCTGAGTTTTGCTAACATCTTCGCATTCAGTGATATATACACATTGACGTTGATATTGCAAGTCGTTTTCTACGTTTTTGCGTTTTTAGGTTTCGCACTGCAAAACAAGAAGATAAATGCCAGTTGGATTTACTTCCCATACTATTTCTATTTGGCCAACAAAGCTATGTGGCTGGGTCTGTGGCGTTTCTGCCGCGACAAACAGAGTGTGAATTGGGAGAGAGCTGAGAGGGCTGGGGATAAATTGTAGGATTGCCATTTTTCCCATTCTTATGGACAATATGCGATATTTGAAGATTCGTATCGTTATATAAACAAAAATCCCCCGCCAAATCAATCTTGACGGGGGATTCAACTATAATTCTGTTGCGCAATTATGCCAACAATCTATTTTTCAACTCATTATAATCTGCCTTAATCTTCACCGTCTGCTTTGTGCCCTCGGCAAATTTCTGCAGACGGGCAGGAATCTCGACGCGGCGGCCAGTGTATTTCTCAACCGTGTCGATGAACTTGGCGGGGTGTGCCGTCTCAAGGAACAGACCTAACTCGCCGTTGTTCAGGTGGTCGCGAAGGGCCGAATAGCCAACGGCGCCGTGCGGGTCGAGCTCGTAGCCAGTTTGTTTGAGCGTTTCGGCCATTGTGGCGCCAATCTGCTCGTCGGTGTAGCTGTAGCTGCTGATTTCGGCGCGGATGTTATCGACCGACTTGCCGAACAGTTCAATCACGCGGGCAAAGTTGCTCGGGTCGCCCACGTCCATTGCGTTGGCTATGGTGGCAATCGATTTCTGCGGCTTGTAAACGCCCGTCTCAAGGTAGTCGGCAAACACACGGTTGGCGTTGATGGCGGCAATGAACCGCTTCACGGGCATTCCCATACGCCACGCCACCAGTCCGGCGGTGATGTTGCCAAAGTTGCCGCTCGGAACCGTCACAACCACGTCTTTCCAGCGTTCCTGCGGAATCTGCGACAGCGCGTAGGCGTAGTAAACGCTTTGCGGCAGGAACCGCGCCAGGTTGATTGAGTTGGCCGATGTGAGCGTGCGTCTCTCGTTGAGTTCCTTGTCCATAAAGCACTCTTTCACCATTCGTTGGCAGTCGTCGAAAACACCGCTAACTTCGTATGCTGTAATGTTTTGGCCCAATGTGGTGAATTGCAGTTCCTGCAGTTTGCTCACCAATCCCGATGGGTAGAGCACGTGCACCTTGACGCCCTTCACGCCCAAAAAGCCATTGGCAACGGCGCTGCCGGTGTCGCCCGATGTGGCAACCAGCACGTTTATATCTTTTTGATTACTTGCAAAATACGACATTACGCGCGCCAAAAATCTCGCGCCCACGTCTTTGAAAGCCAGCGTTGGGCCGTGGAACAGTTCGGCAGTACAGATGTTGTCGGTTATCTTGACCACCGGCACCGGGAAGTTGAACGCGTCGTCGACCATTTTGCGGAACGTATCTTCCGGAATATCAGGACAGAAGTAAGGTTTGAGCATTTCAAAACCAATCTCGCCCATTGTTTTGCCCGGGATATTGTCCCAAAACGATTTCGGAAGCACCGGAATCGATTCCGGCATATAAAGACCCTTGTCAGGTGCAAGCCCTTTGAGCACGGCCGTTTTCAGGTCCGCTGTATGTTCTTTGTTGTTTGTACTAAAGAATCTCATTGATTATCAATTATTAAAATCTGTGTTATCTGTGTCGTCAGTGCGAAACCGCTACATATTTGCAAGCCGCATCATATCTGCAAACACGCCCGAAGCCGTAACGCCCGGACCGGCGCCCGCGCCTTTGATGACAAGCGGTTGGTCGTGGTAGCGGCGGGTGTAGAGCAAGATGATGTTGTCCATTCCGTCGAGATTGTAGGCCGGATGGCTCGCGTCAACGCTCTGCAGACCGGTCACAGCCTTGCCGTTGTCGAATTCGGCCACGTAGCGCAACTTCTTGCCGGCGGCGGCAGTCTCGGCGCGCAGAGCCTCAATCTTCGCGTCGTTGCGTTTCAAGTTGGCGAGCAACTCGTCGAAGTTCTTGGCTTTCAGTTCGTTCTCGGGGATGATGTCGTTCTTCTGCACGTCGTCCAACTCGAGCATATTCCCGCCCACGCGCGCCAGAATCAGAATCTTGCGGCGAACGTCAAGACCGCTCAAATCGATGGCCGGGTCGGGTTCGGTCAGGCCCTTCTCGCGAGCCTGAACAACGGCCTGCGAGAACGGAACGTCGTTGCTGATGGTGTTGAAAATGTAGTTCAGACTGCCCGACAGAACTGCCTGAATCTTAACAATTTGGTCGCCCGACGCCACAAGGTCCTCAATGGTCTTCAGCACCGGCAAACCGGCTGCCACGTTGGTCTCGTGCAGGAATTTCACGCCACAGGCCTTCACTTCCTTCTTGAAATCGAGATAAGTCTTGAGCGGCGACGACGCCATAATCTTGTTCGACGCCACAATCGGGATGCTCAACTGCGCCACGCGGCTGTACATTTTCGGCAGTTCGTGCGACGCCGTGTTGTCGATGAAGATGCTGTTGCGCAGGTTCAGTTTCTCGATGTTCTCGACAAAAGCCGGCAGATTGGCCGCCACGTCGGCGTTGGCCAGAAGGTCACGCCAGTTCTTTAAATCGACACCTTTACGGTTGAAAATCATTTTTTTAGAGTTCGAAATGCCCACCACGCGGATGTCGATTCCGTACTCGTCTTTCAAGAAATCGGTTTGGTCGCGCAGTTGGTCGAGCATTGTGCCGCCAACGGTGCCCACGCCCACCATAAACAGGTGCACGCGCTTGTATTTCGACAGGAAGAAGCCGTCGTGCAGAGCGTTGAGCGCCTTGGCCACCTCTTTCTCGCGAATCACTATCGATATGTTGCGCTCGGTTGCGCCTTGTGCGATGGCGCGGATGTTGATGCCGTTCTCGCCCAACAGACGGAAGGCCTTGCCAGCGATGCCCACTTGTTCGCGCATTTTGTCGCCCACCACGGCGATAATCGCCAGCCCGTTTTCGGCCTCGATGGTGTGCACAATCTTGCGCTCAATCTCGCGTGCGAATTCTTCGTTCAGACGGCTGCAGGCTTGCTCGGCGTCGGTTGTGTAGATGCCCACGCAGATGGTGTGTTCGCTCGACGACTGCGTGATAAACAGCACGTTGACGTTGCCCACGCAAAGCGCCTTGAACGCCCGCATAGCCACGCCAGGCACCCCAATCATTCCGCTGCCCGACACGGTTATCAGCGATATGTTGCCGATTGACGAGAAGCCTTTGACGGTGGCCTCGTCGTGGTTCGGGTGCTCGGTGATGAGCGTTCCCTCGTCGTCGGGCGCGTATGAATTTTTAATGCCGATGGGGATTTTCTTTTCCAGCGCAGGCTGAATGGTTGGCGGATAGATGACCTTCGCACCAAAGTACGAAAGTTCCATTGCTTCTTCGTAACTCATTGATTTGATTGGATATGCAGCCGAAACGATGTTCGGTGCGGCGGTGAGCATACCGCTCACGTCGGTCCAAATGTCGATGAGCGATGCGTCGAGATAGTTGCCTAAAAGGGCGGCCGTATAGTCCGACCCGCCGCGGCCCAACGTCGAAGCCTCGCTCTCGTGGGTGCTCGAAATGAATCCAGGCACCACCGCAATGCCCTTGAAACCTTTGAAAGCGTTGCGCGCCTTCTGTTCCGACAGGGCGTGGTCAACGTTGCCCTGTAGGTAGTTTTCGTCGGTGATGATAATATTGCGCGAGTCAACGAGTATGTTCTTCAGTCCCAAATTGTTAAGCGACGCGCTGATGATGGTCGACGACATACGCTCGCCCATTGAGAGCAATTTTGCGCGCGTGCGGTCAGAGCATTCGTCAAGGAACTTGATGCTTTGGCAAATCTTGTTGGCCTCGGCGCAGCGGTCCTTCACAAACTCGGTCACGGCGGCCTTTTGGTCGTCGGCAACCAGTTCGTTGATTATCTCGATGTGGCGGCGGCGGATTTCGTCGATAAATTCAGTGTATTGGTCCGACCCTTCGAGCGCGGCTTTTGCACTGTTTTCCAATAAGTTGGTAACGCCTTGCAGTGCCGAAACCACCACCACTAATTCTTTTTGGCCTTTGTAACGGCCTATTATTTTTGCTAATTGTTCAATACGTTCGGCGTTGGCTACCGATGAGCCGCCAAATTTCAATATCTGCATAATTGTTTGATTTTTACAAGATTAACTAAATGCTTATTTATTCGCTTAAACCCCCTATCACATTCGACCCCCGCAAGGGGTTGTTGT
>JAFZKK010000101.1 GCA_017551905.1 Salinivirgaceae bacterium | reverse complement strand
TCCTTCCATTTAAAATATACATTAGTTTCGGGCAATAAACAAACAAGCCAGTATGACTATTTCGATGGTAGCAAAAAGGAAACTGTAAGCGCAACTACATACGACAGCGAAAATAGACAAACAGGAAGTGAATCATACGAGAATGGACGGTTGGTGAGCCAAATGACTGATTTTGTGTATAATGGCAATGTGCAATCTTTTACAACATATTACTATTACGACCCCAACAGCACCGAGCCGACATATACAATTTATACCACATACACTTATAACAAATAGTCTGAAATACTGTTATATAAACAAAAACAGCCGGAATTGACAAATGAATTCCGGCTGTTTTTTTTGTGGAAAAATACAATGTTGCTTACTGCGCCTTCCCGCCATTGTTACCGCCGCCGTTGCTTCCGCGTCTACGGTTGCCGTGTCCGTTGTTGCGCCCTCCCCGATTGTTGCGGCCGCCGCGGTGGAAATGGCGGTGCGACTTGCGTTCGCCCTGTTCGGGTTTATATTCGGGTGCTTCGCCGAGACCTTCGGGCAACGTAGGCTTTTCTATCTCATAACCAATCAGTTTCTCGATTTTCGCAAAGCGATGCACATCGTTCGGATTGATGATGGTGATGGCCTCGCCCGTCGATTTGGCGCGGGCTGTGCGGCCAACGCGGTGCACATAATCTTCGGGGTCGCGCGGCACATCGTAGTTGATTACCAGCCCGATATTGTCGATGTCGATGCCTCGCGAGACGATGTCGGTGGCCACCAAAACGGTGAATTTGCGATTGCGGAAATCGAGCATAACAGCCTCGCGGTCGCACTGCTCAAGGTCGCTGTGGATGGCGCGGGCGTCGATTTTGGCGCGGCGCAGGTCCTGCACCAGCTTCTTGACGGTGCTTTTTGTCGATGCAAAAACGATGACGCTATCGAGGTCTTTGCTCTTTAAAATGCTCTCAATCAGTTTGTTCTTCTGCTCGTCGTAAGCCATATAGGCGGTTTGCTTCACACCTTCGGCAGGTTTTGAAATGGCAATGCTTATCTCGACTGGATTGGTCAAGATTGCGTTAGCCAACTGCCTGATTTTAGGCGGCATAGTGGCCGAAAACATTAGTGTTTGGCGTTTTTTCGGCAGATAAGTTATGATGCGTTTGATGTCATCGACAAAGCCCATATCGAGCATTTTGTCGGCCTCGTCAAGTATCAGATATTCAAGACTATCGAGTTTCACATAACCCAAATTCAAGTGCGACAAAAGCCGACCTGGCGAAGCGATTAGCACATTGGCGCCGCTCTCGATGGCCGAACGCTGCTGGTCCCAAACACCGCTGTCGCTGCCGCCGTAGATGCCCACCGACTCAACGCCGCAGAAGTACGAAAAGCCCTGAAACTGTTGGTCAATCTGCATTACAAGCTCGCGTGTGGGCGCCAAAATCAGCGCCTTGATTTTCGGCTCGTGGTGGGTTGTCAAATGGTGCAGAAGCGGCAGAATGTAAGCCGCCGTCTTGCCTGTGCCCGTCTGCGCGCAAGCAATCATATCGCGTTTTTCAAGCGCCTGCGGAATCACCTGTTCCTGCACGGGTGTGGTCTCTTCAAAACCCATTGCGTCGATGCCTTCAAAAACCTCTGGATTTAAGTGTAAATCAGCGAATTTCATTTAAATGTTTAGAGTTTAGATGTTTAGAAGTTTAGTTTAAAGTTGAAACGCTACGCTGTTGAGTTGGTTGAGTAATGTGTAAAGTATAATGAGTAATGTTTTTAGTTCGCAAACTTTGTTCGTAATTCATAATTCAATCAATCTCATTATCCCTATATCTTTACTCTTTACACTCTACTCTTTACACACAAACCATTATTCTTTAAACTTTATCTCCTTCATTATCAATTTTGTTCCGCCACGCATTTCGTCAACGTAGGCCGATGCTTTTTGTCCTGCTTGCTTGCAATCGTTGGGATTGGTGAAATAGTTGTCGAAAGCCTGTGCAAGTTGCTCATAATCAGATATGCTGACGGCCGCACCGCGCTCAATAAGCTGGCAAGCCTCGCGGAATTTCTGATATTTTGGTCCAAAAACCACTGGCACACTGTAAGTTGCAGCTTCGAGCGTGTTGTGGATTCCCTTGCCGAAACCGCCACCAATGTAGGCCAACTGTCCGTAGCGATAGAGTGCAGAAAGCAGCCCTATGCAATTTATTATCAGCACTTTCGCACCATCAACTTTCGACTCGTCGGCTTGAGCGTCGGTGTAGCGGACAACCTTGCTCGTGCACGAGCTCTCGACACGGCTGACATTGGCTTCGGTGGTCTCGTGCGGTGCAATTATCATTTTGATATCGTGCTCGTTAGCATATCGGCAGAGCAACTCCTCGTCGCCGCTCCACGTGCTGCCAGCAACTAAAACCTTGTCGGCACCGGCCACAAAACGTTCGATAATCGGCTGTGGTTTAGCCTGTTGCACAAGGTCGTAAACACGGTCGAAACGGGTGTCGCCGCCAACCTGCACGTTGGTAACGCCGATTCCCGCCAAAAGTTGCTTCGAGTTTTCGTCTTGAACGAATAGCAAAGTAAAGAATTTCAGCAATTTGCGATACCAACCGCCATACCATTTGAAGAACGTCTGCTGCGGACGGAAAATCGACGAGAAGACATAAGTGGGCACGCCCTCGCGGTGCAGCTGGTTCAGATAGTTGTACCAAAAATCGTATTTGATAAACAGCGCGGCTTTCGGCTTGACAATCTGTATAAAACGCCGTGCATTGCGGCGCGTGTCGGCCGGAAGGTAGAAGACATAATCGGCGCCGGCGTAGTTCTTGCGCACCTCGTAACCCGACGGCGAGAAGAACGTGAGCAACACGGCGTAGTCGGGATATTTGGCCTTAAATGCCTCAATAACAGGCCTTCCCTGCTCAAACTCGCCCAACGACGACGAGTGAAACCACACAACCGGCTTGCTACCGTCGAGTTTTGCGGCCATCTGGTCAAGCAAACCCTTGCGGCCACGAATCCACAGCCGCGCCTTCTCGTTGAACGGCGCAACCACGCGGATTAGAAACGTATAAACCCTGATACTCAGGTTGTAAATCAATGTCATTTCCCTATTTTTTGCAAGTGCAAATATACGGCAGCGAAGCGTGAAAAACAGCCTAGCGGCGGTCTTTTTGCCAAAATTTATCAACGTGTTTTTGTGGACTGAAAAAGGGTAGTGGCTGATTTTGGATTTTTCGGCGTAAATGAAACTATTTGAACGAGTTAAGATTCATCAGCGTCCGCAATTTATTTTCCGTTTCGTTCCACTCGCTTTCAAGTTCCGATTCGGGCAGTATTCCGCCTCCGGCAATCAGTTTAACGTTCTGGTTGTCAGTCCATTTCATGCAGCGTAGGTTGACAAACAGACGAGTGTCGGCTTGGGTGTCGTACCAGCCCAGGAATCCGGCGTAATACTCGCGGCTTGTCGATTCGTTAGTGCTGATGAATCGCATCGCTTCATTCTTTGGCAGACCACAGACTGCAGGAGTGGGGTGAATGGCGGCAATCAGTTGCGGTAAGTCTTTCTCGTTGATATCGAAGAAGATATCGGTTTTGATATGAGCAAGGTGAGCTGCGCGCACAGTGTTAGGTCCGACAATGCTTCTAACGGTTCCAAATGCTTGAATTTGAGCAAGAAGATAGTCGGTAACAATTTTTTGCTCGTTGCGGTTTTTGGCGTCCCAATCGTTGATGTCGGGTAGGGGAAAGGCGCTTCCGTTTGCGGTGCCGGCCAAAGCCACGGTGTGCATCTGGCGGTTGCTGCCTTCAATCAGAATCTCGGGTGTCGCGCCAAGCCACATTCCGCTCTGCCGCGACGAAAACAGATAAACGAAACTGTTTGGGCAGGCCGCACAGGCATCGAAAAAGATGTCGGCGGCACTTGAACTGATGCTGGTGCAGAGTGTCCGCGCAAGCACCAATTTGCTGAATTGTCCGTTGCGCACAGCGTTTCGAAATGCCTCAAATTCGGCTGTATATGTGTCGGTTATCTTTTCGGAAGATGTGCCGGATGATAATGCGGATTTGCGCTCTGGCTGCCGGAATGTGGCAGTTTGTGGATTGTCGAACACAATAATCGGAAGTTTGCTATCGGCAAAGGGCGCAAAAACAAAACCTCGGCTTATCCGCTTCAAGTCGATAATCGTCGAAAGGCAAATGGTTGCTTCCGAGCGTGCGGCGTGCACGTCGGTTTGCTGCGGATATCGGAATAAAACGAAATCGCAGCCGTTTGAAATCCAATCATTTATGTCGCTTGCAACCATTATTCTAGTTATTGTCGCCGGTCGGCAAATTTAAGGTAGTTCTATAAATGCTGTAATCGTTTCTGGTTTTATGGTGCAAAAAATGTAATCGAAATCGCTTATTTTTGTCGAAACAAACTGCGAAATGAGACACTTAACGATAATCGTATCAGCCTTTGCTTCGATGCTTTTGGTTGCTTGCACAAACGTTTTTAATACCACCAGCTCTGGCCTTCAATATCAGTTCATAACTTCTAACACCGATGCGCTGCAGCCTGCCGTTGGCGATATTGTTGCCATTCGCATAACGAGTCGCGACGATGTCGGTGTGGTTATCGACGAGACGCCGCTTTTTAAGATGCAAATTAAGAATGTGCCAGCTGGTCGTCCGTCGGTTGAGGAGGGGCTGCTGATGATGCACAAGGGCGACAGCGCCGAGTTTCGCATGCAAGCAAGGTTCTATAATCCGTCGTTGTCGAGCGACAACTTGCTGACGGTTGCGGTGAAAATGGTGGATGTGATTCCTTTAGAAGAGTTTGAGCGAGACCGCGAGGCCGCCCGAATTGCCGGCGAGCGTGAGGAAGACAGACTGCTCAACGAGTATCTGCAAAAAAACAAAATCGACATTGAACCGACAATGAGCGGCTTGTATTTTATTGAAACAGAAAAAGGTACAGGCCCGGCGCCAATTCCGGGCAAAATGGTTGCCATTCACTACGAAGGCTCTTTTCTTGACGGGCGAGTGTTCGACTCGTCGTATAGTCGGCGCGAACCGCTGAAGTTCAAGTTAGGCGCGATGCAGGTGATTCAAGGTCTCGAAGAAGGTGTGGCACGGATGCGCCGCGGTGGCCGCGCAACGCTGATAATCCCGTCGGCATTGGCCTACGGCGACCAGCAAACTGGCCCTGTTCCGCCGTTTGCTACATTGATTTTCGAGGTTTGGGTTGTGGGGACGGAAGAGTAATTCAATAAAAAATGCCGCAGACAAAACCCACGGCATTTTTGAAAAATCTAAACTTCTAACCTCTTACCCCTAACCTTTTACTTCCACTCCTCCGGTGCGTGGCGCCATTTTTTCAGTGCTTCCAATTGGTCGTCAGCAATATAGCCGATTTGCAGAGCGTGCTCCAGCAGGGCATCGTAGTTGCTCAAAGTGTCGAGATTGCAGTTGGCGGCGGCAAAAGCGTCGAAAGCGCGTTTGAAACCGTAGGTGAAAATGGCGTAAAGGCCCAGAACATCGGCGCCTGCCTCGCGCAGAGCCTCAACGGCTGCAAGGCTACTTCCGCCTGTCGAAATCAGGTCCTCGATAACCACAACCTTCTGTCCCTTTTGCAGATTGCCCTCAACGCGGTTGCACATTCCGTGAGTCTTGGCATCAGAGCGGACATACACAAACGGCAGCCCAAGCGCTTCGGCAACCAGCACGCCGTGAGCGATTGCACCCGTAGCAACACCAGCAATTACCTGAACATCAGGGTATTTCTGACGGACAAGCGTAGCAAACGAGTCGCGGATATAGCCCCGCACCTCGGGAAACGACAGCGTGGCGCGGTTGTCGCAATAAATTGGCGATTTCAGGCCCGACGCCCACGTGAACGGTGTTGACGGTGACAGTTTAATTGCTTTAATTTGCAGTAAATAAGAAGCAACTTTTTGTTGAATTTGATTTATCGTATCCATAATGTCAAAATTTAAAGTTTTCTTTTTCGGAAACGTGCTTGTCCTGACCGACACCCCCGATTTCCATCGCAAAACTACAATAATATATAAATATAGCGGAATCGAAAATCTAAAGGATTTCCTTTTCGGATATGTCGAAAAGTGCAACGGCCACCATATCAGGATTTTATGTAACAATAAAGAACAATGTTGGGCCGATTTTCAGACTCTGTTCGAAGTGCGTCGCGCGGCAGGCGGATTGGTGGTAAACAGCGAAGGCAACTATCTGTTTATCAGACGGCAAGGCAAGTGGGATATTCCGAAAGGGCACATCGAGCCAGGCGAGCAGAGCCGCGAGTGCGCCGTGCGCGAAGTGACGGAAGAATGCGGCATCGGCGGTTTGGAAATCGAACGGCCCATCTGCACAACGTACCACACGTATTATATTGGCAGCCAGCCGATTTTGAAATCAACCGATTGGTACTTAATGCGTTGCGGCGACAACATCGAGACCACACCGCAAACCGAAGAAGACATTACCGAAGCCGTGTGGGTTGCGCCAAGCGATATTGATAACTTGCTGAAAGACAGTTTTTCGTCGATTCCAGAGGTGATTGAAATGGCATTAGGCAAAAGGCAATAGTTCAACGTAAACTGAAAACTTAAACGTAAACATTTTCAACCTGTTAAACTTGTTCAACCCGTTCAACTTAAACAATATGCACTTCATTAAATCAGTATTAATTAGCTTTACAATAATCTTTTCGGTCACCATCGCGGCAGCACAGCCGTTGCAGTTGAGTGAGCGGTCGTATATTGAGGTTTACACCTGTGCGCCGGGCAACCAACTCTACTCGCAGTTCGGGCACACAGCCATCGGCGTCATTGACCCGGAGCGTAACATTAATGCTGTTTTTAATTACGGCACTTTCAGTTTCAACACGCCGCATTTTTATTTGAAATTTTGTGCGGGAAAAATGTTGTATCGGCTTAGTGCAGAGTCGCTTATGCGTTTTGTGTCGAGCTATGAGGAGGACGGGCGCGAGGTGGTGGCGCAGCGGCTCAACTTGACCTTGGAACAGCGTCAGCAATTGTTTGACAATCTGATAGAAAACCATAAACCCGAGAACCGTTATTACCAGTACGATTTCTTCTTCGACAACTGCGCGTCGCGGGTGCTTGATATGCTTTACTACACTTTTGGTGATACGATTAATTATTGTAGTTCAGATAGTTGCGCTTTGCCAACTCTTCGCGATTGCATTCATCCATACCTAAACCGAAGCAAATGGACAAAGTTGGGTATTGATTTGGTTTTAGGCTCGATAACCGACCGCACCGCAACACATCGTGAACAGACTTTCATTCCCGATAAACTGCACAGCTATCTTGCAGATTGTCAGATTGATACATTGCCGTTAGTGGAGTCGGAGAGGACAATTGTGCCGTCGGAAATAAAGTATGGGGCAACACCATGGTTTCTGTCGCCAATGCTGATTTTCAGCCTGTTGCTGATAGCTGTCATCATCCTTACACTCCGCTTTTCAGCTGCGCAGCTTAAGGTTTTCGACCGTATTTATTTCGGCTTTGTCGGATTTTTCGGCCTTATTATAAGCCTGTTATGGTTTGCAACCGACCACGGGGCAACTGTCGGTAATTTGAATATCCTTTGGGCATCACCGCTTTATTTGGTGTATGTTTTCACCATTGGACAGCCTGCAAAAAAATGGTACAAATATTTTGCTATATTTCTGATAGTAAGTAATTTGTTGGTACTGCCAGCAGCGTTTGTGCAAAGTTTCAATCCTTGTTTTTATTTGCTGGTGGTGGCTTCGTTGGTGAGGTTAGTGGCGAAGTTTATTCCGCAACACAAATTGACTTTGAATTAGTTTTTTTTAGGGCATTCGTTTCCGCGGAAGTCTTTATTCGTTGATTGTTTCAAGGAAATCGGCGGCAGACATAAAAGGGATTTTGCAAAATTCTGCAAAATCTTTGCCGTTATTTGTTATAATGATTTCACATTCAGCGGCTTTTGCGCATTGATATTGCAACATATCTTCAAAGTCACGAACGCGTTGCCCCATTGCGGCAAGCAATTGCCCGTCGTTGTTCGGCAGCACGCTGATAAATTCGCACAATTCTTTGAACAACTCATACACATCAGCCTTACCTTTAAGGATATAAGCCATATTAGCGAAAGTAAGGTACGATGCCGATAGCCGCACTTTCCCATTTTTGCCATATTGAAGCAGTTGCTCTGCATCATCGCCACGTTCACGGCCTAAAGCATAGTCTATAAGAATGTTAGTGTCGAGAAAAACGTTTTTCATCGGCTCAAAAGGGCTTTAAGGCGTGGGTCATTTTCTATTTCGGCGTCGGTAAACGAAGCGCAACCGCGCCACTTTTTAATTTCGGGTGATACGGGAATTACCTTGTAAGGCTTTTCCCTTTTTTCAGCAACCACATTTTTTGTTGGCGAAAGGGTTCTTACAAAAGCAAGCACCCGCTTCATAGCCGTTTCGTTGTCGAGCAGCGGACTAATCTCTCGTAACAATTCTGCGCGTAATTGTATTGCTGTCATGTCGTTTTTGTTTTGTGTACAAGAATACAAATAATTCTTGAATCAAGTTTGACCTAAAAAACATATTTATATTTTTGAAACTAATTGAAGCCAAAAACGTTTAAAAGTTTGTTTGGCAATAGTTTTTAATTTTTAGAAAAGGAGCAGCAAAGAACACTGAAAAGAACTAAAACACAATAAAATATAGCATTAGGCTATTTCTTTCTGGCTGTTGAAATTTGGCGATTTTAAGTATCTGAAAGAAATGGGTCTTGAGTACGCTTTAGGCGTGCACTTGACTTTATTTCGTAGATACTAGGTGACGCCAAATACCTAACAGCCAGCGGAAGACAGTTAAGTTTTCACGCTTTATTTATTGCCAAAAATTGAAATATTGAGGATTAAGTATTAAAAAAGTACAATTATGAAAAGAATTTTCGCATTATTATTTGTCACAACGCTTGTGGGGCAAGCGTGGGCGTATGATTTTAAATATGGTGACTTGTATTATAATATTACGGGTGACAATATGGTGGAAGTAACGTATCAATATGAGAATAGTATTTTCAATTATGCGGGACAAACCGAAATTAAAATTCCCGAAAAAGTTATTTATAGTGAGGTAGAATATGTTGTTACAAGCATTGGCGATGCCTCATTTAAAAAATGCAATGATTTGGTATCAATATCTATTCCTAACTCTATAACAACGATTGGTAGTAGTGCATTCGAGGAATGCGGTTTGACATCGGTATGTATTCCAAATTCTGTTATAAGAATAGAACGTTCCGCATTTATGAATTGCAAATCTTTGATATCTGCAAACATACCTAATACGGTTACGCATATTGGTGATTGGGCTTTTAGGTATTGTACTGAATTGAAATATATGACTATAGGAAATTCTGTTGAATATATTGGAAATGACGTGTTTTGGGAATGTGCTAAACTAGATTATAATATCTATGACAATGGATGTTATCTTGGAAATGAGGAAAACCCATATTTTATCCTGTTAAATTCTAAAAGGAACAACATATCTTCTTGCCAAATTAATAACAGGTGTCATATTATTTATAATGCATTT
>JAFZKK010000100.1 GCA_017551905.1 Salinivirgaceae bacterium | reverse complement strand
TTTACAACGATATTGATGACGAACGCGATTTGGCGCTTTTCGACTACACTATGGGCAAAATGAAACTTCGCCAGAATGAGCTGCAACCAGGGCTCAAACTGTTGAAGAAGGCCACAAATTTCTATCAGACCAACATTGTGTCGGCTGACTATGGCAAGATTTTGCTTCAGCTTAGCCGATTGCACCGCTATCGCAACGACTTCAGCGCAGCCACCCAAAACGCCGAGGAGGCTGAATTGATATTCGAAAGGCTCAACTTCAAACTTGGGCAGGTTGAGGCGCTGTGTATAGTGGGCAATATCCGCCTTCAAGTAGGTGACTATGATGACGCTTGGGAACACTTCATCAAAGCGAAAAATGTCAGCGATACGCTTAACATTCTGAAAGCCAAAACGCTGACAGCGCTTAGCCTGACCAACTGGTATCTGAGTCAGGACAATCTGAACATGGCACAAAAATATTATCGCGAGGCAACTTCCGGCAACAATGTGTCTGACTATAGCGCATTGTTTGCCTCTTGTTTGCATTTTAGCGAGTATTACATCCGCCACAACGATTTGGATGCGGCTCTTTTCTATCTTGACAAAGCGAGAGAAGACGGCTATTCGGAGTATATGTGGGAAAACGCGTATATTGTAAACAAAATGTACGGCGACATCTACATGAAACGCAACAATCCGAAAAAAGCCGCCGAATACTATAGACAGTCGCTTGCCTGCGGCGACAGCCTGTTAATGAGCGTAAGGCTGATGACAACCGACACCTTAAGCCTGACAACCGAATACAACCGGCAGAACAGCCTAATCCGCTATCTTACTAATGAGGACGAAGCCCAGAAGCGCACAATCAGCGACAATCTGTCGGTCATACACAAACAGCGGTCATCCATAATGTCGTTTGTTGGGCTGTTCCTGATTTTCTGTCTGTTGATGTTCATGCTGGCGTGGTCGTTCCTGATAAAATTCCGCGACAACAAACTATTGCAGGAGACCAATCAGCGCATCGTTGAACAGAAAGACGAGATTGAGGCTCAGCGGCAGCGCCTTTACGAATACAACCAAGAGCTTGAGCGACTGTCGATTATAGCCCGCGAGACTAACAATGCTATTCGCATCTTCGACAGCAACGGTAACACCACATGGGTGAACCCAGGTTATACTCGATTGCACGGATTCACGCTTGAGGATTTGCAGGCCGACGGCACGCTGGGGCTTGGCAACACCGACATCAAATATTTGCTTCGCAACTGGGATTTCAACAACCAGTCGATTGAATTTGAGTCGGAGATAAAGAACAAATGGAACCTGAAAATATGGGTGCAGACAACGCTGTCGCCGGTCATTGACGAAGACACGCTTACCATTAAGTCGCTGATTGCCATTGATACAAACATTACCTCGATGAAACAATCGCAGCGCGAGATGATAGCAATGAACAAGGAGATAACCGACAGCATAACATACGCCAAACGTATTCAGGAAGGCTTCCTGCCGCCGTTCGACATACTGACGCGGCACTATCCAAACAGTTTCCAATTCTACCGTCCGCGCGCCATTGTGAGCGGCGACTTCTATTGGATAACCGAACAAGACGGCCGTCTGATTGTGGCTTGCGCCGATTCCACCGGTCACGGTGTTCCGGGCGCGTTCCTGAGCTTGATTGGCATATCGTTCTTGAGCAAGATTGTGAACGAGCGCCGTGTTGTACAGCCTTCGACAATACTCAACCGTTTGAGAATGAACATTATCGAACATCTGCACCAAAGCGACAGCGACATGACAGCTGGCGACGGCATCGATATGACACTGATTTCGATTGACAAGACGAGCAACATAATGGAGTTCTCGGGCGCCATGAACCCAATCTACATCATCCGCGACGGCCGCATTATCGAGTTGCGCCCCGACCGTATGCCCGTCGGCTTCTTCGACAATGAGAACCGTTCGTTCTCGACATCGCGAGTTAGGATTCAGCAAGGCGACCAAATATATATGTTCTCCGACGGCTACTATGACCAGTTTGGCGGCGAAGGCGGCCTGAAAATGAAGACATCGAAGTTCAAACAGATACTGCAGACTTGCTGCAGGCGTGACAACAACACTCAAATCAGAATTTTGGAAAAAGAATTCAACGAGTGGCGCGGTCGCTATGAACAGGTTGACGATATTATAATAATCGGAATTCAAATTGATTGATAATCAATGATGTATGCCGATTAAAAATAAATTTGCTTTTTGAAAGCTACTTTGTAATTTAGATTGTTTTTAAAATTTAATAATTATGTCAAGCATCAGAACAATTAAGAAAGACACACAAGCTCTGTTGAGAGAGGTTGTTGACGACTGCCTTAGCGCTATGGCTCTTCATCCTGAGAAACATGAGGAGATTGCGAAAATTATCGAGAATTCACTTGCGTGCTATAACAGCTGCCTCGACAAGATAAACGCCGGCAAAGGGCAGAAGAAACCCTATTACACCGAAATTTTGAACAGCATGCTTAAATGCGCCGACGAGGGTTTTGAGCAATTGCGTGCTATCATTAACGCAAAATGATATGATTGAGGAATTTAAGAGTACCGCAGAATTCATCTTGCAAGGCTTGAACTACAAGCCTGAAATCGGTATTGTGCTGGGCAGTGGCTTGGGCGGCTTAGGCGACAAAATAAAAGTCGATAAATCAATAGCTTACAAAGACATTCCGCACTTCCCGATTTCGACTGTCGACGGGCACAAAGGCCAACTGTTGCTGGGTTCGCTTGGCAACAAGAAAGTGGTGGCAATGCAGGGCCGGTTCCATTACTACGAGAACTACGAGATGAACCAGCTCACATTCCCCATCCGCGTGATGAAATTCCTCGGCATCCAGATTCTGATTGTGTCGAACGCATCGGGCGGCATCAACCCATCGTTCAAAGTTGGCGACATTATGGTCATCCGCGACCATATCAACAACTTCCCCGAGAATCCGTTGCGCGGCTACAATTACCACGAGCTGGGTCCGCGTTTCCCCGACATGAGCAAAACATACGATAGCGAACTCATTTCGCGGGCGCATAAAATAGCTAACAGTCACGGAATCAAGTTGCAAGAAGGTGTCTATATCGGCAGTCCGGGTCCGACGCTCGAAACACCGGCCGAGTACAAGATGTTCCGCATCTGGGGCGCCGACGCCACAGGAATGTCAACCGTGCCTGAAGTGATTGTGGCGCACCATATGGGCATCCGCGTTCTTGGCCTGTCGATAATCACCAACACCGACAAACCCGCAACGCCCGACGGCGAGACTACGCATGACGAGGTACAAGATGTTGCAGGTAAGGCCGAGCCGCAAATGACAACGATAATCACTGAACTGATAAACGAACTTTAGGATTCGGGCGAATAACAAAGTTGGCAATCAGTGCTAAGTTTAAATAAAATGAGGACAGCAAAAAGCCATTCAAAATCAAGGCGTTTGCTGTCCTTGTTTTTTGCGCTGGCCGCAATGTCGGCGCACGGGCAGTTTTACGACAGCGGGCAAGACCGGTTTATGCGTCTGTCGCACATCAAAACAGAGCATTTCGATGTCATTTTTCCGAGGAGCGAAAAACAGCTTGGATTGCTGTATGCCAACAATTTGGAGCAAGTTTATAAGACAGGCGGATTGTCGCTTGGCTGGCAGCCGAGGCGCGTTCCTGCAGTGCTACGGACGGCGACGGCGTACTCCAATGGTGAGGTGGTGTGGGCTCCGCGTCGCATGAATCTGATGACAACTGCCTCGCCTGACAATTATCTGCAACGTTGGGACCAGCAACTTGTGCTGCATGAGTTCCGCCATGTGGTGCAGACCGATAAACTGAATCAAGGCGCGTCGTTGTATTTGGGATATCTTTTAGGCGAACAATACTCCGGGCTGTTGCTCGGCCTGCATGTGCCGCTGTGGTTTATGGAGGGCGATGCAGTTACCTATGAAACAGGCGCGTCGTCAAGCGGCCGCGGACGGACAAGCAATTTTGAGAACGATTTGGCCGCACAAGTGTCGCAAAAAGGCATCTATCACTATCACAAGGCCATGTTTGGGTCGTATGCTGACCATGTGCCCACAAAGTATCATCTTGGCTACCAGCTTGTTAATTATGGACGGATGAACTATGGCACTGAGTTGTGGCAGAACTGCCTGAACCGCGTAGCCACCCACCCAATAGCCTTACGACCATTCGGCAGAGCCATAAGAAACACAACCGGTCTGCGCGAGCCCGATTTTTACAAGAAAGCGCTTGAGTCGTTGGCCGCACCTGTCAAGGCCGAGCCGAAAAATGCGACAATAATAACGCACTGCAATCCAAACAATTACACAAATTATTACTATCCGCATAATGTCGGTGGAGAAATTGTGGCTTACCGCGAGAACCTGTCGGACATTGCTGCGATTGTCAGAATCGACAGTAGCGGAAAAGAACGAATCATCAGGCACACAGGCTTAATGGCCGTGAAACATCTGTCGGCGTCTGAAGGCACAATTGTCTGGAACCAGCGACGCGGCACACGTTGGGAAATGTTCAACCACAGCCAGATAATCACCTACGACCTCAACAAACACCGCAAGCGCACCATTGTCAGGCGCGGACGTTACCATTGTTCAACTCTCTCTGAATCAGGGCAATTGATAGCTTCAGCTTGTTATACCGACAGTGCGCGTTGGAGCGTCACCATTCATGACAATAAAGGCCAGCTTATGCAACAAATACCGACTCTCAATGCCGTGCCTGTACGTTTAGCGTGGACAGATAATGACAAAAAGTTGGCTTGCATCATCAATATTGATAGCACTAAACGGGTGATAATCTATAATTTAGCAAGCAAGCAAACAGACACCATACTGAGCGTTGCCGATGACATTTCAGACATTGCCGCAACCGACGGAAAACTCTTATTCACTGGCAATTACAACGGAAACGAGGCGTGGTATCAGTACAACTTGGCCGATAGTAGTTGTCAAATCATAGCCTCAAGCGGCTTTGGAGCGGGCTCGGGTAGCGTTAGCGGCGACACGCTTCTGTTCACATTCTACACATCCGACGGATACATGATTGCCAAAAAGAAAATATCTGACGGTCAGATTGATAGCGGTCTGCCCCAAACACGCGAAACCGATTTTACACGCAATCTGTCGGCAACAGAGCAAAAAGTCAGCTTCGGCACCGATAGCACTTTCGCTGTAAAGCGGTACAGCCGTTTGGCGCATCTACTCAACATTCACAGTTGGGGACCGCTGTCGGTGCGCATCGATGAGAGCGAGATTGGCCCTGGACTCACATTCATGTCGCAGGACGCGCTCAGCACTTCTTTTTTGACGGCCGGATACCAATATTACTTCGCCGACAATGTTGATGATTATTTTGCAGAGTATCAATACAAAGGATTCCGCCCGATTATCGGCTTCCGAGGCGATTTGAAATTCTCCAACCTGAAAATTGCCGACAAACGTGGCAATATCCACAATTTCGACTGCAAAATCCGTGAGGCAATGACATATCTGCAACTGCCGATAGTGTTGCACACCGGAGCTTTCAACACATCGGTGCAGCTGCAAACATCCTACCAATTGCGGCGACGGATTATTGAGGAAAAACGCGACAGCCGAAACCGGTCGGATACGTTGTTCCAAACAATGTCATACACCGCTTATTTCCAGCATCTTAGAAGAATGTCGCACCGTGATTTGCAACCGCGACTCGGTTTTGTTGTCAAAGCCGACTACTTCCATTACCTTGACCAGCCAGAGAACTATCAGGCGGCAGTGCAGACAATGCTCTATCTGCCCGGACTCATTGCCCGACTTACCAATCAAGGATTATCGCTATATTGCGGCTGGCAGGAACGCAACAGCAACACTCTTATTTTCAATAATTTGATTCAATTCCCGCGTGGCTGCAAATCGGTTGACAATACACAATTGCTGAGCGTGCAGGCTTCGTACATAATGCCGTTGCTCTATCCCGATTGGAATATAGCGAGCGCGCTGTATATCAAACGAATAAAGGCAAAGATGTTTTACGATAGTTCATGGGCGTTTTTTGACGGAACGCGCACTCGGCTCGAATCATCGGGATGCGACTTCACTGCCGATTTTCACATCTTTCGCCTTCCTGTGCCCGTAACTGCCGGAATGCGCTATGCCCGTCGTCTCACCTCAAACGACAACTATTTCGGACTGTTACTCTCGATGAATTTCAGCTCATTGTTCTAAATCTCGATTTTTGCTGACATTCGTCATTAAAACTATGGTGTTTTTTGCTCCATTTTTCAGCTTATTCACGCATAATTAATTTTCTTTGCAAGCGTTTAAAATGACAACGTATTATTTAAAATATCTGTTATGAAAATTAAAACCTCACTATTGTTGTTGCTTATGGCCGGAGCTATGAGTAGCTATGCGCAGTTGTCGCAAAATCCCAACAAGTTTTTGGGTAACATAACTACAAGGTATCAGATTCTTGACGACTTTGACAAGTATTGGAATCAGCTTACACCTGAAAATGAGACCAAATGGGGGTCGATTGAAGGCACGCGCGACCAATATGACTGGACTACTGTTGATGCGCAGTATCAGTATTGTAAAGAACATGGTTTCGCGTTCAAATTTCACACATTGGTTTGGGGTGGGCAATATCCATCGTGGATGAACAACCTTTCAAAAGAAGAACAACTCGAAGAAATTGTAGAGTGGTTCGATGCTGTTGCCGAGCGTTATCCTGATTTGGAGTATATCGATGTTGTGAACGAAGCTTTGCCGGGACACGCACCAGCTCCATATAAAGCGGCGCTGGGCGGTGATGGTGAATCGGGTTACGACTGGATTGTGACAGCGTTTCAAATGGCTCGCGACCGTTGGCCGAAAGCTGTGCTTATCTACAACGATTACAACACTTTCCAATGGAACACTGATGATTACATCGACCTGTTGAAGCGTATCATAAAAGCTGGTGCGCCTGTTGACGCTGCAGGATGCCAATCGCACGATTTGAACGATTTGTCGGGTGCTAAATTTAAAGTAGCACTCGAGAAAATACACAATGAAGTTGGTCTTCCAATATTTATTTCAGAGTATGACATCGATTTAGCTGATGACAATGACCAACTCAAGCAATATCAAGAGCAAATACCGATTATGTGGGAAGCCGATTATGTGGCCGGTGTTACATTGTGGGGTTATATCCATGGTGCGACTTGGGTTGATAACTCAGGATTGATTAAAAACGGCGTTGAACGTCCGGCACTGAAATGGCTGCGCGAGTATATGCAAACAGATGCCGCCAAAAATGCGAAAAGCCCGATTATCAAGCCTGCAAGCGATTATGCATATATGAAATCATCGTCCAATACAGTTTTGATTGACGAATCAGTTACGATTACCGGCAAATCATCGAGCGCTGACAACACAATTGCTGAAGTGCGTCTCTATTGCAATTCAGAATTGATTGAAAAATTTGACACATCGTCTTTCATATATGAATGGTCACCAATTGCTATTGGCGACTATAATTTCACAATGCAAGTGTTGAGTTCGGTAAGTAGCACGCTGTTCGAGAAAACTTGCTCTGTAAAAGCTTGCGAGCCTGCCAAACCATTCAATGGCAAGCCTATAGCTCTGCCGGGCAAACTTGAGGCCGAGGATTTTGACGAAGGTGAAAACGGCATAGCTTACAGCGATAATGACGATAGCAACAACGGCAGCAACGAATATCGTGCAACCGGTGTGGATATTGATAAAAACGATGGCGACGGCTGGGTTCTGGGCTGGACTAATTCTGGCGAGTGGATTCAGTACACAGTGACAGTTGAGGAAGAACAGATTATGGTATGGACGGCAAGAGTTGCGTCGGGAACATCTGGTTCGGCATTCCGCATCTATATGGGTAGCAATGAGTTAACCGATATTACTGGTCGCATAAGTGTTCCGCAGACAGCAAGCAACTCATGGGGAACTTACACCGATGTAAAAGGCCGCACAAAAATAGCAATGCCTGCAGGAACTTACAATTTGCGCATAGTCATTGAAGGTTCGTCGTGCAACATCGACTATATCTTGTTCGAAACTTCGACAGGTGACGAAGTGCTTACAACACCGTATGGTGGCAAACCCGCTGTAATTCCGGGTACAATCGAAGCGGAGAAGTTTGATGAGGGTATGGAAGAAATCGCCTATCACGACAACGAAAGCTCAGACCAAGGCGATGCTAATTTCCGCAGCACAGGCGTCGATATAGTTAAGGGCAACAAAGGTAACGCTCTGGGTTATACCAATCCTGGTGAGTGGGTAATTTACACAGTCAATGTTGAGAAGACTCAGAAATATTACTGGGGCGCATACGTGTCATCAGGCACAACTGGCGCAGCTTTCCGCTTGTATCTTGACGATGTTGATATTACAGGGAAGATAGAAATACCGCGTACTGCCAGCAACAGTTGGGATACCTACAAACTCGTCACTGGTGAGACCTTGGTTGAATTGCCCGAAGGCACTCATACTTTGAAATTGGCTATTGAGGGAGCTAACGGCAACATCGACAAACTGATATTCAGCACCGAGGAAGTTACCGAGCCTAAGACCGGTATTGCCGACGAGCAAGCCGACAGCGGCATGTTCGATGTATTCACAATCATGGGCGTTTACCGCGGCACTGTTGAAATCAGCAATGGCGACACTTCAGTCCTAAACGGATGCTTTGAGCAAGGCATCTACATCTTGCGCAACAAAGCCACTGGCGAAGCTAAACGTGTAATGGTGAATTGATAACCAATAGCTTGAAATAGAAAAAGGCGACCATCAGGCCGCCTTTTTTATTTTGCGAAAGGTCATCTAAAACCTCACCGTCACGCTTCCCATCATTGTGAACCCTGCCATTGGAATGAAGCCGATTTGGTAGTAGCGGTTGTCGTTGGGGTGGCCGCCGCTCTCGTAGATGGCCGAGTAAACCCAACCGCTCGACGCATAGTGACGATTGAACAAGTTGCTGAAATTCAGGCCGAAAATCGCCTCTTTCAGCACACCTTTCGGTTTCAGCGTGTAACTCAAATTCAGGTTCGATGTGGTGTAGGCCGGCAGCGAGCGGTCGCTGTTTTCGGTGTTGTCGAGGTACTGGCGGCTCACGTAGTTGGTATGCCAAACGGCCTGCCAACCCTTGTGGTGGAACGTCAGGAAGCCATTCACAATGGCTGACGGCGAGAAAGCCAACGTTGAGTTGCCGTAGTGGATTGTTGTGTCGCCTTTGTCCCAATCCTCAACCACCTCGTCAAAGTCTTTTATCTTATTGATACTCAATGCGGCGTTACCCTCAATGGTGAGCCATTCGGTCACGTCGACAGCCGCCTGCAATTCGGCGCCCGCGCGGTACGAGTCCTTGATGTTGGTTGTCAGGCTTTCGCCGATGTCGCTCTGCGCGCCTGTCTGCACAAACTGGTCGGTATAGTCCATAAGATAGAAGTTGGCGCCAGCGCGGAAAGTTTTGCTATTGAACTGATAACCAAACTCATAGTCGAACATTTGCTCGGCTTTTGGTGCCGGATACGAGCCGTTGTCGGTGAAGTTGTTGCGCTCGGGCTCGCGGTGACTCAACGCCACCGAAGCGTAGATGCGGTGGGCGTCGGTGCGCCAAACAAGGCCGGCCTTCGGGTTCAGGAAATCGTACTTTTTGTCGATGTTGAGCCGCTGGTTGTAAAGGCCGCTCTCGTCGTCGTAGAACTTGTCGTTGATGCCGTCGGTTTGGTAGCCCACGTGGCGGTACTGCACGTCGGCAAACACGTCGAACTGCTCGGTCAGGTGCAGAGCTGCTTTCGCGAACGCGCTGCCGTCGAATTTGCTGGCGTCAGAGTCGTAATATTTATAGTCACCTGCGGACATAATTTTCTGACTCACTGTTGCGTCTTTCGCGTAGGTCAGATAACCAAAGTGGTTGCCCTCAAAATTCTGCATCGACAGGCCGCCCACAACGTCCATTAACTCGCTGGTATAGTTTAAGTTCCAAACAATGCCGTAGGTGTTTTGCGACAAGCCCTTCTTGCGCACAAAATCGGTCTTTTTGATGCTGTTGCCGTCGGCGTCTTTCACTGCCAACCCGAATTTCTTGAGTTTGTTGCTGGGGCGGAATTCCTCGTAGTAACCGTATCCGTAAGTGTAATGTAATGAGGCGGTTGTGGCCAAATTGTCGTTTATCTGCCAAGCTGCCGACAAAATGTTGTGGTCCTGCCAAAAATTGTCGGTGGTGCGGTCCCAATAGCTGCCGTCGGCCATTTTGTAACGAGCCGTAACATACTTTCCGTCAGCGTCTTTGGCAAAATTTCCGTCTTCGCCGTAAGTCAGATACTCATAGAGCGAATTGAATCGCCCCAAACCCTTGTCCCACAAATCATTGTAAGTCTTGATGCCGGTTTCGATGCCGTAAGTGCCGTCCATTAGGCTCATATCGTTGTCGCCCGCCGTCACGCCGTTCCAAGCCTGACCGGTGCGCTCAAAATTGCCGATGTTTTTGTATCTAATTTGCAGATTATCAGTCTGCCAAGTCAAGCCGCCGTAGTAACTGCCGCTGTTGGCGCTGGTGCCGTGGATGTAGCCGTCGGTCAAGGTCTGATGATAGGCGCCGTCGATAATCAAATGATTGAACAACAGTCCTGTAGAAGCTTTGCCTCCAAAGTTGACGGTGTTGAACGAGCCGTATGAAACCGAAAGCTCAACACCCGGCTGGGGCATTGGAATGGCCGACGACAGAGCCACCGTTCCGCCGAAAGCGCCGTCGCCGTTGGTCGACGAGCCCACGCCGCGCTGAATCTGCACGCTACCCAACAGCGAGCCGTACGAGTTCATATTGGCCCAAAAAACGCACTGGTCCTCGGGCGAGTTGAGCGGCACCCCGTCGAGCGTGACGTTGATTCGCGAGCCGCCCGCGCCACGGATGCGCATATAGGTGGTGCCGGTGCCAAGACCGTTCTCGCTCCAAGCAAGCACGCCCGGCGTTTGCGAGAACAGAAACGGCAGTTCGCGGCCCGTGGTCGAGAACTCGCTCAACTGTTGTTTTCTGATGTTCGACACCGCGTAAGGTGCGTTCTGCTGCGCCCTCACGCCACTGACAACCACCTCTTGCAGTTGCTCGGAAAAAGCAACTGAGTCGGTTTCAGCACTGTCTTGCGCCACAGCACAAAAGGCTGACATTGAAGCAATTGTAACGAATAGAAATTCCCTTTTCATCTTTTTAAAAGTTTAAATAGTTAGTAAAAAAGATTGAAATGGGGGTGTTGAAAGAATTATACTGCACTCTGTTGGAAATCAGAGTTTTTTTCCCTACGCCGGCATTACCCGAATCAGGTTCAAAGGGTATAATCTCAGCCGCAAGCGGCACCCCATTCTTTTCGGGCGCAAAAGTAGAAAAGATGTTGTTTGTTGCAAGGAGAGGAGAGAGGAAAGTGAAAATATCTTAATCGATATTTTTGGCGCATTTTTCAACTATACGATTCAAAATCGCCAAACCCTCAAAAAATTCAGTAGTTTTGCATATCAGAATAATAGGAATAACGGCATGGCTTTGGAAACCCTTTTTATCGTGAACCCAATTTCGGGAACTGGCAAACAGAAAAAACTGGATGCTATTCTTGAGAAAGTGCTGGATTTCAATCTTTTCAATCCGACAATTGTTCACACATGCAGTGCCGGACATGCCACAACTCTGAGCCGTGAGGCCGTCGGGAAATACCGTTATGTGATTGCGGTGGGCGGCGACGGTACGGTGAACGAGGTGGCAAAAGGGCTTGTCGGCAGCGATGCGGTTATGGGAATAATACCGGTGGGGTCGGGCAACGGACTGGCGCGTCACCTCAATATTCCGATGAAAATTTCCGAAGCGGTGAAGGTGCTCAACAAGCAACTGATTGTGAAAATGGACACCGTCCGCATCAACGACGATTTGTCGGTAAACGTGTCGGGTGTTGGTTTCGACGCCCATGTGGCACACAAATTCGCCAAAAACGGCAAGCGCGGCCCGATTCCTTACGTCAAGATTGCCGCCACCGAATTTCAGCAATACAAGACACAGCCATACGAACTGATAATCGACGGGCAGCGGCAGTTCCGTAACGCTTTCATGATTAGTCTTGCCAACTCGTCGCAGTTTGGCAACAACGCGTTCATTTCGCCCGAAGCTAAGATTGACGACGGGTTGCTTGACGTCTGCATACTGTCTGATTTTCCGAAAGTTGAGGCTCCGGCGCTTGCCACAAGGCTCATCAATCACACCATGCACAAATCGAAATTCATTGAGATTGTGCGGGGTAAATCGGTGCAGATAGACACAAACCATCCGATTGTCTGCCATATCGATGGCGAACCGCGAGTTTTCGAAGATAGACTCGACATTGAAGTGCAGCCCGCGTCGCTCAATATGATTTACAACGACGTAGTGCAGAAACCGATAATAACCGCCATTGAGCGCGACATCAGCAATCTGTTTGTCAAGGCGAAAGGCGGAATAAAAAGTATTGGCAAAAGCGAAACGAAATGAAATCGGTGATTTTTGATTTGGGCGGTGTGGTGTTGTCGCGCGACAAAAAGTTGTGTTCCAGTAATTTGGTCGCGTTTTTGGATATTATTCATGCCAACCCGACTCCAACATTTTGGCTCGAATTTGACCGTGGTGTCCTGACTTGGGAAGAGATGTTGCTTATTATGGCTGACACAATGCAAATAACACGTAATCAGTGTGATGACGTTTTGCGTGAAGCCATAGAGCAAACTTATCCAGCGCCAGCCACTTGTCAATTAATTGAAGATTTGAAAAAATGCGGAACCAAAATTTATGCGCTTTCGAACATGTCGTTTGAGTTTATCTCAGCTTTTCATAAGTTCCCGATTTTCAAGTATTTCGATGATGAGATAATATCGTGCCATTGCAATCTTATAAAGCCCGAACGCGCTATTTACGAGCTTGCGGCAAACAAATTTGGCATCATTCCCGCAGAAACATTGTTTATTGATGACAAGCCTGTAAACACACGTGCCGCAGCTGACTTCGGTTTCAACGTGTTCAATTTCGACCGCAACAATCCCGAATTATCATGTGGCGAGTTGCGGGAAATGCTACTTGAAGGAAGTCTCTAATTTTATTCGTATATAAATAATAATCAGAATATTATGAAAATAAACAAATTATTCATCATATCTGGGTTTATTGTATTAACATTATTCGCATGCAACAATAACGGAAAGGAAAACAAGATTTTAAGTGCTGAATCATTTGCCAGTGCTGACTCTTGCAATGATAATGATGTCAATAACAATGTTTTAAGTACTGATACTTGCAAGGTTAACGAAAAGGAAAACAAGGTTTTAAGTGATGAATCATTTGCCTATGCTGACTCTTGCAATGATTACGAAGGCAATAACAATGTTTTATGTACTGACACTTGCAAGATTAACGAAAAGGAATTCATTGGTTTAAACACCGAGATATTTGTTTATAGCGATTCTTGTAAATATGCCGATTTCTTTGTAAAAGCTGAATTGCCGTTGGATACCAATCCCGTTTATGCTACCATTCGTAAAGGTGTGATTTCGTTAATAAAAAAAGCATTAACTCGCCCTATCAAACCCGTATACGATGGCGATACTAATAATGCGCAAGAAATGTTAAAATTCTATTGTGAAGAACTATATAAAGATTATGTTGAAGATTCACGAGATATGGTTGAACCTGAAGATTCGGGTCACATTACACGTTGGGAATATCTTATGAATGTTAAAATAGACCAAGAAACCAATGATTATATTGTTTTTCTGTTCTATGAATATGGATATTGGGGAGGTATTCACGGCGAAAATTTTGGAGATGGTCCAGTTTTATTCAGCAAAAAAATGGAGCTTTCATATCCACGATACGTGATGGCAGAAACTTCATATCCTCAGCAATAGATTTAAGCAATTATTCAGCCATCCAACCTTTATTGATAGAAGGGTTTGAAACTTATTATTCGGGAAAATCAGGAGTTCCTATAGTTGATTTGGGTGAATTCCTAGATGATACTGTGCGTCGGTTACCTGACTATTTGTTACCAATTGGAGATTCGATTTTGTTCGTATATCGTCGTCATGAACATGTTGCATATGGAAATGGCAACCCCACTTTTAAATTCCCTGTCAGCAAGGTTAAACCATTTCTGACACCGCAAGCAATAAAAGTTTTCGGAATTAAAAATTGAATTGTCGAGTATTTACTTTTGATGTAAAAAAATGATATACAGCTATTTATTGTTACTGTGAATCATTCGTAAAGTGTGCCCCATACGCTCTTTTTTGGTGCGCATATAAAACTCGTTGTACTCGTTTGGTTCAATCTCAATTGGCACATTCTCAACTATTTCCAAGCCATAACCTTCCAATCCGATGCGTTTTACCGGATTGTTTGTCATCAGTCGCATTTTGGTAACACCAAGCTCTCGTAAGATGCTGGCGCCCACGCCGTAGTCACGCTCATCGGCGTCAAAACCAAGATGAATGTTGGCGTCAACAGTGTCATAGCCGTGTTCCTGCAGCTCGTAAGCCTTGATTTTCGCCATGAGTCCGATTCCGCGCCCCTCCTGATTCATATAAATGACAATGCCTTTTCCCTCTTTTTCAATGGTTTGCATCGCCTTGTGGAGCTGTTCGCCACACTCGCAACGCTTCGAGCCAAAGATATCACCCGTCATGCACGAAGAATGCACACGCACCAAAATCGGTTCGTCTTTTTCCCACGAACCCTTGATTAGAGCCACATGCTCCTTGCCGTTCGACTTCTGCAGGAAAGGAATCAGGCGGAAATCGCCGTAAGCCGTTGGCAGGTGCACCTCGGCACCACGCTCAATCAGCGACTCCTGTTGCAATCGATATGCAATCAGGTCGCGAATGGTTATAATCTTGATATTGAACTTTTTAGATATCTCCATTAATTGCGGCATGCGCGCCATTGTTCCGTCCTCGTTCATAATCTCGATGAGTGCGGCGGCAGGATAAAGTCCGGCAAGCCGCGCCAAATCGACCGAAGCTTCGGTGTGACCGGCACGCCTTATCACGCCTTTGTTTTGGGCGTAAAGCGGATTGACATGTCCTGGGCGGCCAAAAGTGTTTGGAGTGGAGTTGGGGTCGGCAAGGGCGCGAATGGTGGCGGCACGGTCGGCGGCGGAAACGCCTGTCGTACAGCCTTCTATCTTGTCAACCGAAACCGTGAACGGTGTGCCCAGAATCGATGTGTTGTTGTCGACCATGTGCCCAAGTTCCAACTCCTCGCAACGCTCGATTGTTATTGGCGCGCAAAGCACTCCGCGTCCGTTTTGCAGCATGAAATTGATTTTGTCGGCTGTTACTTTTTCGGCGGCAATCACAAAATCGCCTTCATTTTCGCGGTCTTCATCATCGACAACTATCACAAAATCACCATTTTTTATCGATTCAATGGCTTCGGGTATGGTGTTCAGTTTGAATTCTGATTCGTTCATTTTCTGAGTTTTTTAATTCTGAAAGCAATTGCCGTGCCTAATTCTTCAAATTCTCAACCGAATTGTCAATCCACTCTTGCAAATACTCTTTTTTCAGTGTGTTAAACCATTTGTCGCCGCGGGTATAGTCCAAAACCTTCACTTTCGGGTCGGCTTTTGGATTCTCGCGGAAGTCGCGGCGGGCAAGCTCGACACCGATTTTCGCCTGGCAAGTTTTCGCCCACATCGCCTCGTAGTAGCGGCGGTAGAGCACATCAAGCAACTTGAGCGATTTTTTCAATTCGTTGATGTCGGCATAGTAGATAACCGCGTAGTCAATCAGTCCGGAATATTTGCTCTCAATCACGTAATCGTAAATGGGTTTGTGATTTATGCCGAATTTGTTGTTGCAGCTGTCGGCAAAGAAATTGGTTGCTTCAACATAGGCCTCAAGCGCGCCTTGGAAATCTTTTTGCTCAAGCTTGGGCTGCACGGTGTTCACTATCTCCTGATAGCGGCATATCTTTTCAATATCGTTTGCCTTCATAATAGCCACAGAATCAGTCAAGTTGCATTTATAGTTGGCACGTGCTATCGATGCCGCTTTTGACAATGCCAGACGCGCTTTCACAAATTCTTTCTGTTTTATAAGACGCTCGGCCGAGCCAATCTGCACATTGTAGTCGAACCACGCCTTGCTACATTCGCCTTCGCTTAGCGCCGCCGATAATTCGGCCAAAGCCGCCTGAACGCTTGGTTCTTTCGTCACTTTGCCGTCTTCGGCTATTGCCAGAGCCGTGTTATACTGATGCCCGGCTTTGCCCATTTGCAGCATTTCGGCATACGAAACGCCAAGGCTGCAAAGCTGGATTACGTATTGTATTGTGGCTGTGCGGTTTTTGCTAACCCAAGCCGTGTCGGCAATTATGGGTTGAGTTTTCTGTATGTCGAAAGCGGCAGCGTAGAAAGCGAGTGCCTCGCGCGGCTGTTTGCGGCTCATGGCGTTGTCGCCCTCGCACATCAGTCCGTCGTAGCGGATTTGATAGGCGGTGGTGCGCAGTTCGTCGGCCAGCGACAGTTTTTTCAGTTCCCATTTCTGACGGTATTTTTCGGCATCGTCGAGCATCACAAGCGCGGTGTCGGCAATGTTGTCCTCAAGCAACTCGCGCACTTCGGTCAGCATTTGGGTGTATTTGTGCGTGCGGCTGTCGAAAGCCAGTTTTTCCAATTCCGATGTGCAGGTAACGGCTGCGTGGCGGCGGCATATTGATGTCGCCATATCGAAGGCGTAGAGAGCCTCCTCGGGGTTTTGCATAGACACTTTCTTACCGTAGGCTATCCATGCTGAATATAAGTCGTTTAGCAACTTGTTTTCAGCTGTGGCGTCAATGTCGAAGTTTGGATATTCAGCGCGCAAATTAGCTGCCGAATCGGCATATATCAAACTCTGTTTCAAGTCGTTATCGGAATAGAACTGTTGCGCCTGGGCAATCAGCTTGGCGTGAATTGCACCGTACAATTGTGCCGACAACTTGTCAAACTCTTCAAAATTGCGGATGCCTTTTATCTTTTTGCAATAGTTTTTGCAAGTCGAAAGCATTTTGAATCCGCCTTCAATATCCTTATTCTCAATGCATTGCGAAACTGTATCCAAGAAGATGTAGATGACGCGCTCGGCAAGTTTTATGGTGCCGTAGCGTGTGTCGGAATCGGGATTCATGTCGGAGATGATGCGTACGCAAGTGTCAAGAACGGTGTAGTATTTTGCGTCGTCGAAATCCATTAGAGCCAGCTGGTAGTGCGGCGGCGCGTAGTTCGATTTGACATCGATTGAATTACGGAACATCGTTTCGGCTTTGTCGCCCTTGCCCCAATTCAAGTAGTCCATACCTTTGTTGTAGTATGTCTCGTACATGTGGTTTAGAGCGTACTCAATGCTCTTTTTCGCCTCGCGGTTTTTCTGGTCCATGCGGCTCACTTGTTTCATCAGCTCAAGCGGGTCGTAGTTCGCCAAATCGAGGCGGGTGCTGTATTGCGCCGATTTTATCTTGCTGAAAATCTCAGCATTATCTATTGTCATGCGGTGATAGTCCTCCAACAGCTCGATTGAGTCGATGCGAATGGCGGCAAGCTCCGATTCCATCATTTTGAGGCGGGCGTCGGTGTTGAAATAGTTGTCAATTAGGGTGATATGGTCATCAGCCGCACGGACATCCGATTTTGTGAAATGCAGGCTGAATGAAGCGATGCGCAACGAGCAACCGTCACCGGCCTCCTCGTCGCAATAGTATGTCACCATGTTCCGATGTTGCTCAAAAGACTCCTTTTCAACGGCCCAACGTCTGATTTCTTTGTCTTCTTTCGAAAGCAACACGATTTCTGCGCTAAACTGCGACGGCACAAGTACCTGGCTGATATCGAAGCCTTTATATTTGTACTCTTCGCTTATTTTGAAATAGCGGTTGTCAATGGTGATTAGCAGACGGTCATCGCTGCGCGACACTTTGCTTGTCACTTCGAGTTGATAGTTGAGCATGCGGTCGCCGCCGTTCGAGAACACAATGTCGAGCAATTCGTCATCTTGGCGGTTTCCGCCGTTTATTTCTGTGTTTATTGTTGTTTGCTCCTGAAACAATACCGGCTGCGCCCATGCCCCAAACATAAACGCGGCCAACGATAAAGTGCAGATTAGGCGTTTCATCTTTGTCTGATTTATTCCTCTAAATATCTTGCTGTCAGCAATATCTGTTAAATAATGCCGACTTTAAATGCGACACAATGTAGTTATTTTATGAGTGTTTTTTGGCGATAAATCAGAATGTATTCAACCGCAATTTGTTAATAGCTTTGGGGGATAAAAACAAAAATCCGTCGCCATTTTTACAATGACGACGGATTTTGTAATTATCATTCAATCAATCGATTATTCTAAAGCTTAGAATGGTTTCGCCTTCTTCTCGTAAGCCTCAGTCTTGTCCTGAACGCTCAACAGATAATCGATGTCGTCCAAAGCGTTGACAAGGCAGTGCTTCTTGTAGCCGTTGATTTCGAATTTCTCGCTGCGGCCGGTTGCCTCGTTGGTCACGGTTTGGTTCGGAACGTCAACAGTGACAATGGTTTGCGGGTCTTTCACAATTGACGCGAACAGCTCCTGTTGGAACTCACGGCTGACAATCACGGGCAGCACAAAGCAGTTGAGCAGGTTGTTGCGGTGGATGTCGGCAAAACTCGACGAGATGACCACGCGGATGCCGTAGCCGGAGATGGCCCAAGCTGCGTGCTCGCGGCTCGAACCCGAGCCCCAGTTCTGTCCGCCCACAACAATCTCGTGGCAGCCTTCGTGCGGTGCTTCCGAAAATTCGGGTTTGTTCATAACGAAATCGGCCACAGGCTTGCCTTGCGCGTCATAGCGAAGGTCGTGCATAAAGGCGTCGCCGAAGAATTTCGGGTCGCGAGTGGTGCTTGCCAGGTATCGGGCCGGAATAATAA
>JAFZKK010000099.1 GCA_017551905.1 Salinivirgaceae bacterium | reverse complement strand
TTAACCAGTTTAGATAATAGTTTCTCATCTTTTACTGTTGTTGTTGGCACTTCTATATGGGCTTTTGATAGAATATATAAAGACTTACCATACTTTGATTCATCTTCAATACTGTCAGGAATAATTTTCCAATTCTCGTCAAACTCGGAAATGGCTAAATGAGCATTATGAACATTTACTTTTTCAAAGAATGTTTCGATGTATTTATAAAGCGCAGCTTCTAATTCTATGTGACTTTCGTTACTCATAACAACAAAATATGTTTGATTTCGACATTTGTGTATCTTATTACGGCCAAAGGTAGGACATATGTTAAAGCAAAATAGAGAAACTTTACATCACACTCAAAAAATGATAAATGCTTACGATATGCCAACAAAAACATTCCTATATTTGGGAAACCTTTGTGCGTTAGCGCATAGGTGGACATATTAGAAAGACGTTTACCGACGTTTTCCTTTGACACTTTGGAATCTCGCAAGGTTTGAATGGGTTGTCAGAGAAAGCAATTGTGAACGCCTCTTTGGTGTATTTAATTCGTAATATCTTATCTGTTAGGATGTTATGTCTTTTATATATCCAAACGTGGCTTTCGCGTTGCTCAATCTTACAACCCAGGGCAATGCGAGAGCCTCAAAGTGTGGGAGCGAGTAACAGAATCCCACGTTTTTCATTAATAGACATACCGCAATTGGGGAGTCGGCGGACAAAGGTTGCGCACGACACGGATGCAGTGTATAAAACAATGAAGCGGGTTTTAGCAGTTTTGTTTGCTACAATGCTTGTTGGGCAAGCGTGGGCTACAAAGAATTACGACTTCAAATCAGAAATGTTGTATTATAAAATTGTAGACCAAAGTACTGTACAATTAGTTGGTAGTGATACTTATAAAAAACTTGTTTCGGTTATTATCCCAGAAACAGTAACATATAAAAAGAAAAATTACACGGTTGTTAGAATTGATGACAATGCGTTTTCTAATTGTAGAGTATTAGAATATGTCTCTATTCCCGTTTCGGTAATAAGTATTGGTGGCAATGCTTTTGAGGGATGTGCGAAATTGAAAAAAGCCGAATTCGCCAGTGTTGAGAGCTTGTGTCAAATCAAGTTTACTGACACCAAAATGGAGGAGACAAAACAGATACAGTATCAAGGCAGAGTGTATGAAACAATTAAATCTACAAAAAACGTTAATAGTAATCCTTTATTTTATGCGCATCACTTGTATATAAATGGCAAGGAGATAACAGATTTGATTATTCCCAAAGGTGTTACAAATATTAGCAATAGAGCTTTTTGTGGTTGTAGTAGTATAACATCTGTAATCATCTCCGAGTCGGTTATAAGTATTGGAAACTATGCGTTCGAAGGTTGCACCAATTTAGTGTCAGTAACTATTCCTAATTCGATAACCAGCATCGGTGCATATGCATTTTCGGAATGTACAGAATTAGTTTCAATAAATATTCCAAACACAGTTTCAGAAATATGTGATGGCACATTCCGCAAATGCTCAAAATTGGAATCTGTTTCTATTCCTAATTCCATTTCAAAAATAGGATATTCCGCATTTTATGGTTGTGAGAATTTAATAGATGCAGCTATTCCTAATTCTGTTAAAGAAATAGGTGTGTCCGCATTTGGCAGATGCAAAATTCAAACATTAGATATTCCTTCATCCGTTGAAAAAATAGGTGACAATGCATTTATATCTTGCCTTGATTTAACACAAGTAAAAATTCCCGCATCAGTTAAAATTATGGGGAAAGATGTGCTTTCCAATTGCCTTAATCTAAAAAATGTTTATTGCGAAGCATCAGAAAAACCCGATGGTTGGGATACTTATTGGATTGCAGATAAACAATTGAGTAAAAGTTTTTCCCGAAACGAGATTATAAAATGGGGAAATGGGGAAAATGCAGAAAAATCATCAACGGTTAATGAGGAGAATGTGGTGGAAAATCTATTTCAGGAGTGGGTGGGTGTCTCTCCAGAACGATACTATGATTTTTCTGCTGTATGCAGCAGCGGACAGACGTTATATTTTAAATATATGTTTAACCCGAAAACGGTGCGAATATGTATGCCAATGTGGTATCCCGATTTAGTAGATGAATACAAGACTTATGGCAATTGCGAAAAACCCAAAGGAAATTTGATAATTCCTGAAACTGTAACCTATGAAGGGAAAACGTACATTGTAACAGAAATCAGCAATAAGGTGTTTTATAATAGCAAAGGACTCACATCAGTAACTATACCTACTTCTATAAATAGCATCGGTTCTGATGCATTTGCTGGTTGTGATAATTTGACTTCAGTAACCATTAATAGTGAAGCACAAATCAATGATGCTGGCATATATCTAAAAAAAGGTCAGTTGTGGTATTATGTGCTTGACAAAAGTACTGTTTCGGTTGTTTCTGATGGCAATCAAAACTATGCGGGTGACATTGTAATACCATCAAAAATAACAGCAGGCAACACATTTTCTGTAATAGGCATTGGAGGATATGCATTTGCGGAATGCATTGATTTGAAATCAGTAACCATTCCAAATACAATTAAAACCATTGGAGAGAACGCATTTAGAAGTTGTATTCATCTAACGGCAATATATTGTCAGGCAAAATCGGAACCATTTGGATGGAATGCAAATTGGAATCCTAATAAATATAAAGTGGTTTGGGGAGCAATTGATAAATTCAAATGATTATGATTGTATTGGTCATAAATATTTTAAAATAAAAGAGTTATCAAAACAATCTCTAAATAGATAACAGTGGGGTTGTTTCGTAAGACAACCCTGCTTTTTTTTATTTCAAATGAGACAATAACAAACTATCATTTTGACACTGCATAACGCGGAAATGCAAGAATGTTTTTTATCCATTATAAAAGATAAAATCGCTAATTTTTATCCACTATAAAAGATAAAACATTATATTTGCAGTCAAATAGCATAGAATATGGCTGTAAATAAAGAAGTTATAAAGCAATGCATAATCGACAAACGGGAAGAGATTTTGTCGGTTGAGGTGGTGGAACGCCCTTTTCAGTTCGAGGCGAAGGCCAATTATGTGTTTGTCGGGCTGCGGCGAGTTGGCAAATCGTATATGCTGTATCAGCGTGTGCGTCAATTGCTTGCGGCAGGCACCAAAATAACCGACATTTTGTTTGTCAATTTTGAGGATGAACGGCTTTCGGAGCTGACAGCCAACGATTTAAATGCAGTTTTGGAAGCACACTACGAGATGAGTGGCAGCGGCATAAAACCCGTATTGTTTTTCGACGAGATTCAGAACATTGAACATTGGGATAAGTTTGTCCGCCGTCTGGCCGATGCCAAATACACTATTTACGTCACTGGCAGCAACGCAAAAATGTTGAGCAACGATGTGGCAACCACGTTAGGCGGTCGCTTCCTTATACACAATGTCTATCCCTACACTTTTGCGGAATATTTGCGCGCCAACCACACCGAACTGCCCGAAAATTGGATGTATTCGACAATCGAGAAGTCACGCATGGCGGGGATGTTCAATAGTTATTTCAAGTTCGGCGGCTTGCCCGAAACAGTATATTTTACTAACAAACAATCGGTTACACAAAGCCTTTACCAAAAAATCTATTTGGGTGATATCTGCGCACGCAATAATATCCGAAACAGCAAAGTGATGGGGCTGGTTGTCCGCAAGTTGGCCGAAAGCGTGAAACAACCCACGTCGTACAATCGTATTCATAACATAATCAAATCGATAGGTTATAGTGCTACGGTTACAACAGTGTCAGAATATATCAATTATGTTGTTGAGGCGTGGCTGGTTTTGCCCATAGAAAATGGATTGGCGAAAATGAGCGAGCGCGAGAGCGTAAAAAAGTATTATTTTATCGATAACGGTATCCTGAATCTATTTCTATTTGATTCAGATACAGCGCTTTTAGAAAATATGGTTGCCGTCGCGCTCTGTCGGAAATATGGGCGCGAGAACGTGACTTTTCTGAAGTCGAACATTGAAATCGATTTTTATGTCGAACAAGAAAATTTGGCCATTCAAGTGTCATATTCGATTGCCGATTTCGATACGCGCGAACGCGAAACAAGGTCGTTGTACGATTTCGCAAAAAAGCACAATGATGCCAAACTGTTGATAATCACAAAAGAAGAATCCGAAACGATTACCAACGGCGATGCGGTTATAACAGTAATTCCTATACTCGAATGGATAGAAAATTTATGATTTCTGCATTGAAAAAAAATCTTTTTATCCATTATAAAAGATAAAATAGCCGATTTTTGTCCATTATAAAAGATAAATTCTACTGCAACTTGCTGCGCGCTGTAGTTTGCACCTCCATTTATCACATTTTCACTATTGCCTTTCGCGTCACCCTCAACCAAAAAATATGCTACATTTGCACCTGTTTTTAAAACGCTGAACAATGGCACAGAACAAAGTCATTTCGTGCATTCCAAACACCATAACACTGATGAACGCCTTATCGGGTTGTTTGTCAATAGTTTTCGCCTTTACGGGCAACATCACATTATCCGGATTGTTCATCCTGATAGCCGCCGTGTTCGACTTTTTCGACGGCATGGCAGCACGCTTGCTTCACGTTTCGTCGGCCATTGGCAAGGAACTCGACTCGCTTGCCGACGACATCAGCTTTGGTGTGGCTCCTTCAGCTATCGCCTTTATGCTTGTTAGTCAGAGGCTTAACCCCGACGGCGTTAACATTGCCGACCTTCCGCTTGGCACAATGTTACTCTGCCTGTTGCCGTTTGTAATGGCGGCTTTCTCGGCTCTGCGCCTTGCCAAATTCAACCTCGACGAGCGCCAGACCGACAAGTTCATCGGTGTGCCTACTCCAGCCAACGCCATGCTGTGGGCGTCGCTGCCATTCATCGCCAAATACAATGCCGACGGCTTTTTCGCACAATATGTTATTACAGCCGAGGTGATGCTGCCGCTGTGTGTTGTGATGTCGCTGTTGCTGGTGTGCGAGCTGCCACTTATCTCACTGAAATTCAAGACTTGGGATTTTGGCAGCAACAAAGCCCGTTACATCTTCATCGCTATCTGCGCCGTGCTGATTGCCACAATGCAGGTTGCCGCCATTCCCGCAATATTGGCGGTTTACGTTATTGTTTCGTTGTTCTGTATGAAGGAGAACGATGACGAAAAACGATAACAGAAAACGATGACGATAACACTGACGCTGACACTAACTAAAACTGAAAACTTAAACGTAAAACACTGACACTGACGCTGATGCGGACGTGATTTATTCTTTTCGGACGTGGCAATGCCACGTCCCTACATCATAATTCGTAATTCAAAATTTGCAATTATCAACTCCTACATCCTAACTCCTAAATATCTTATGCCTTTTGCCTTATGCCTTTTTAACTTAAAACTTTAAACTTCAAAAACTTACAACTATACATACGTCACCCCGGCAGGGAACTGCCGTTGCAGGATAATCTCCTTCATCTTCTCGTAATCGGCCTGATTATGAACAAAATCCATTTCGGTGGTACTGATTACGACAATCGGAAATTTTGTGGCTGTCTTGAAATAATTTAGGTAGCTGTCCTGGATTTTTCGCAGATATTCGGGGTCGATATTTTGCTCATACTCACGGCCGCGCGCCTTGATATTGCTCATCACCCGCTCAACCGACGAGTGCAGATAGACATAGAGCGATGGCATCGGGATATGCTGCCAGATGATGTCGAAAAGCTGGCGGTAGAGCGTGAACTCATCGTCCTCAAGAGTGATACGGGCGAAAATCAGCGATTTCACGAAATAATAGTCGGCAATAGTAAGTGTCTGAAACAAATCGGTTTGCGCAATTTTATCGTTCAACTGGCGGTAACGCTCGGCCAGAAACGAAAGTTCGAGCGGAAAACTGTATTTGTCGGGATTGCTGTAGAATTTGGGCAGAAACGGATTGTCGGCATATTGCTCAAGCACCACGCGCGCACCCGTGTCGGCGGCAAGCATATTAACAAGCGTTGATTTGCCGGCGCCTATATTTCCCTCAATTACAATATATTGCATCTGTCCCGATTTTCATAAATTGACATCAACAAAATAGATTATATCGGCTTTGCGCGCATCAGCTTTCGGCATATTTTTTCCACAATTTAACTACATTTGAAAAAAAATTGAACCGATGAACGAGGATTTGAAAAACGCGCTTGAGGTGCTACGCAACGGCGGCGTCATTCTCTACCCCACCGACACCATTTGGGGACTTGGCTGCGATGCCACCAACGCCGATGCCGTGCGGCGCATCTACGACATCAAGCAACGCGCCGACAACAAGTCGATGATAGTGCTCATTGACACGGCGGCGCGCATTCCGTCGTATGTGCAAGACGCGCCCGAGGTGGCTTTCAGCCTTATCGAGCTGGCGACATCGCCACTGACGGTGATTTTTGAGGGAGCCCGCAATCTTGCGCCAAACGTCATCAATGCCGACGACCAGAGCGTGGGCATCCGCGTGGCCACCGACGATTTCTGCCCCACGCTAATCCAGCGTTTCCGCAAACCGATAGTCTCGACATCGGCAAACATAAGCGGACAGCCGGCTCCGGCCTGTTTCAGCGAGATTGACCAGCGCATAATCGACAGCGTCGACTATGTTGTGCGACACCGCCAAGACGACAACTCGAAGCACAAGGCATCGGGAATCGTAAAGATTGGACGGAACGGCGAGGTGAAGGTAATTAGGGAGTGAAAACGATGACTATTGACGATAACACTGACGAAGACACTGACACTAACACTAACACTGACACTGACGATAACGTAAACTGAAAACTTAAACGTAAACCATTATGCCTTTTGCCTTATCACTTGTAACTTGTAACTCCTAAAATGCGATTCGTTTCGATTTTGATATGGCTCATCTCTCTTGCAACGCTGGCAGCACGGCCGGCGGCGGGGCAGTCGCTTGGCGCTTTCACCGACTACGACAAGCATTTCATCATCTTCGACGACGGCAATTTCCGCGATGTTGAGTTTCAGGAGGTTAGGTCGTTTGCCGTAGGTAGCGGCTGCGTGGCTTACGTCGATAACTGGGGCTCGCTCAAGGCTTACACAAACCATATCAGCTACGATGTTTCGCCGGCAGTGTCGGCCTACACCATAACCGACAACCTTTTCACTTTTCAGGTTGGCTCGCAGCTCTACGTCTTCGAGAAGGGCGACACACCGCTTCTATCGGCTTACACCGGGCGTTTTATG
>JAFZKK010000098.1 GCA_017551905.1 Salinivirgaceae bacterium | reverse complement strand
TCATACGCCTCGCCAAGTGCCTTGTGGCCTTCGATTTCGCCCATTTCGTTCACGCCGCCAGCAAAGACAGTGCCAGCCAGCCGCGCCCTCTCAAAACAGTCAATCCAACCCGTCAGGCCCGCAACGGCACGCTCGGGCACAAACGCCTCGTCTTCGGCGGCTGTGGTTAGCATATAAATGCTACTAAACTTGTAATCAGACGGATAGAGCGGGTTGGCGCGGTCGAGAAGGGTTTTCAGTTGACCGCACATCTCGTAGTAGTAAATGGGTGTGGCAAAGGCAATTACATCGGCATCGTGCATTTTAGCCACAATGTCGGGTGCATCGTCTTTTATCACGCATTTTTGCGTTTGCTGACAGGCAAAACATCCTTTGCAAAATTCAATTTTCTTTCCGCGAAGCGAGACTACCTCGGCCTTGTGCCCCACGTCGGCGGCACCACGCGCAAACTCACGCGCCAGAGCGTCGGAATTGCTTGTGGGGCGCAGACTCGTTGATATTACCAAAACGTTCATATTATTGATTTTAAATTGGTTATCTATTAAATTTCACTTTCTTTTGCCCGTTTTCGATATACACTTGCCCGACAGCGGCGGTGCCAATGCGGCGGCCCTGCAGGTCGAATTTCAAACCATCGGTTGCGGGCGAAGATTTTACATCGTTTATGCCCGTCTTTACATCTGACAATGAGAGCGTTACGGTGCAATTGCCGTCGCCGAGAATCGCTTTCAATTCCTGCTGTGTGGTGTTGTCGATTTTGCCCAGACGAGTGAAATCCCAAGTGTTCACATCGTAGTAAATGCAAAGGTTATGTCCTTGATACAGAATTAAATCGCCAGGCTCGGTAGTGATTTGTTCGTCGTTTGTGGGGAACGATTGTCCCAAATCGCCAACTTTCTCAAAATTGCCGTAATCGTGAGCCTCGTAGGTGATTGGCGCTTTTTTCAGAGCCGCCACCAGCGCCTGCGCCGAACTGTTATCGACCAAAGTGGCGGTTAGGGTGGTGCCGCCGACGGTTATGTAGAGTTTTTCGGTCATTGTGTTTTGTGCGTTACTTGTTGAGCAACAGACAAATAAAACAATTGCTACGATAAAGGTGATTTGCTTCATTTACTTTACATTATTTCAAATTCTCGCGGAAAAACGCCTCAATCTTGTCGTATGGAATCACGCCAGCGCGGTCGTCGTAAAGGTCGGTGTGGACGGCGCCAGGAATTATCATAAGTTCCTTGTTGCCAGCCTTTGCCGATTTGCCCGCTTCGGGTTTCACGCCAGTCATCTTCTCAAAGGCATACTCGCTGAAATAACGGCTGTGCGCCTTCTCGCCGTGGACGAGTAGAACGGGCGTTTCGATTTCGTCGGCCCAAGCCAACAGCGGCTGATTCATAAACGATTGACAACCAATCGCATTCCAGCCGTCGTTCGAGTTGCCGCTGCGTTTGTGGTAGCCGCGCGGCGTTTTGTAGTAGTCGTAATAATCTTTGACAAACCACGGTGCGTCGTCTGGCAGCGGGTCGATAACGCCGCCAGCGCGCTTGTAAGTGCCTGAACGATAATCTTCGGTGCGTTGTGCGGCAATGACGCGGCGTTTGGCCATTCGCTGTTCGGGCGTGTCCTCGCTTGCGAAATATCCCTCGACGTTCACCTTGCTCATATCGTACATTGTGCTTGCCACGGTGGCCTTGATTCGCGGGTCGAGCGCCGCCGCGTTCACAGCCATTCCGCCCCAACCACAAATGCCGATAATGCCAATCCGCGCAGTGTCAACATCTTCACGGACAGACAGATAATCAACCGCCGCCAGAAAATCTTCGGTGTTAATGTCGGGCGAAGCCATACGGCGCGGCTCACCGCCACTCTCGCCCGTAAACGACGGGTCGAAGGCAATGGTCAGGAATCCGCGTTCGGCCATCGTCTGCGCGTACAGCCCCGAGCATTGCTCTTTGACGGCGCCAAACGGTCCACTCACGGCAATGGCGGGCATCTTGCCCTGCGCGTTCTTCGGAACATACAAATCGGCCGCCAGCGTAATGCCGTAGCGGTTGTGAAAGGTGATTTTGCTGTGGTTCACCTTATCGCTTTGCGCGAAAACCTTGTCCCGCTCTTGCGTGAGCGTAAGTTGCTGATTATCCATAGTTTTATCGTTTTTTTGCTGCGAGCAACCCATAAGTGCGGCAATGCAGGCGGCGGTTAATACTAAATTCTTCATATCGAACGTGTTTTAAATCCGCAACCTACTGTCTCTCAACAAAATCCTTCACCGTCTGTTGGCTTGTTTTGGCGTCACGGCCCTGAATGCTCAAACCTTGCTTGATTGTGGCGTCGGGGCAGGCCTTTTTCAAGTCGCGAAGACTTGAGCCGAAACCGCTGCCCTCGTGCGTGGTGAACGGCACAATGGTTTTGCCTTTCAGATTGTCGTTCAACTCGATAAATGTGGCCACGGCCATCGGGTAGGTGCCCCACCAGCACGGCCAGCCAAGGTAAACCACATCGTATTGGCTCATATCCTTTACGTTCTGTTTCAGTTCGGGGCGGGCCTGTTTGTTGAGTTCCTCTTTGGCCTCATCGCAGCAGGTTTTGTGATTGTCGGAATAGGTGCGAACTGTCTGAATTTCAAACAAATCGGCACCAGCAAGTTTCTGGATTTCCTCTGCCACAATGGCGGTGTTGCCTTTCTCAATGTAGCCTACGCCGTAGTTCTCGCCCGTGTGCGAAAAATAGGCCACAAGCGTCTTGTTTTGTGCTGATAATGTGTTCATAATCAATAAACTGAATAGTGTTAATAATGTCTGTTTCATATCATTTCAATTTTGATAAGCAAATATACGGCGATTTTGCCTTTCGGCAGATAGACGGATTTCGGAAAGAATTACCTTGATTTCGGGGAATGCGGATTTTTCCCGCAAGCGGGAATGGTTTTGGGTGCGCCCTAACGGGCGGAAATTTTTAGAAAATTTGATTTAAAAATTTCACAAAATTCTGATTGTTAATTTTTTATAAATTTTCTTACAATTTCTCGCGAAGCGATAAAAAAACAAAAAAGCCGCCGTCAGGTGGCTAATCCCGATAGTTATCGGGACCGTGTTTTCAGTGCGTTCCGTGGTAAAAAATCAAACTATTTCCGTTTAGGATTCTTCGGGAACCACCCTCTCTCGACACGTTTCCGTTGCTCGAAAAGCTCGCCAATTCCCCAAAGCGCCGAAGCACCAAACACACCCACAACAGCCGAAACAATTGTGTTTTCGATAAACAGCGCGGCGACGATTGATGCCAACCCGATTATCAGATAAATTATCCACGGGCGTGTTCCCCAGTAGTATTCTGTCTTGATGACAATCGGGTGCCAAATGCCGATAGTCACGAAAGTGCACACGGCAATGATTATTCCTGTGAAATTCATATCGTTTTTTTTCGGCAAAAATAGGAACGAAGGCTGCATTTGCAACCGTGTTGCAAAAAATCGATTGTACTTTTGGCATATAAAATAAGGAACTATGAGCGCAATAATCACCGCACTATTGATACCGTTTTTAGGCACCACTCTCGGGTCGGCCTTTGTGTTTTTTATGAAAAAAGAAATGCCCGAACTGTTTCAAAAAACGTTGCTGGGCTTCGCGTCGGGCGTAATGGTGGCCGCGGCTGTCTGGTCGCTGATAATTCCCGCCATTGGTATGGGAAGCATTGCCAAAGTGACCATTGGGCTGCTTTCGGGCTTCGCCTTTCTGCTTTTTATCGACTACATAACGCCGCATATTCACCCCAAAGGCGGCCCTGAAGGTCCTGCAAGCCGCTTGTCGCGTACCACAATGCTGGCGTTGGCCGTCACAATTCACAATTTCCCCGAAGGAATGGCGGTAGGCGTGGCCATTGCGGGCGCCACAACGTCCGATTTCAGTATGGCGGGCGCGCTGGCGCTGTCGTTGGGCATTGCCATTCAGAATATTCCCGAAGGCGCCATAATCTCAATGCCCTTGCGCAGTGCGGGCAACAGCCGTTTGAAGGCTTTCGGCGTTGGCACGTTGAGCGGCATTGTCGAGCCGTTGGGCGGTGCGTTGGTGCTGCTCATTGCCTCGGTTGCAACCGCGCTGATGCCTTATCTGCTGCCGTTTGCCGCTGGCGCGATGCTCTACGTGGTGGTCGAGGAACTGATTCCCGAAGCCTCGCAAGGCGAGCACTCAAACTTAAGCACAATCGGCTTTGCCGTGGGCTTTGCAACAATGATGGTTTTGGATGTGGTGATGGGGTGAAAGCGTATGTTGTTCAACCGTTAAAGTTTCTGTCTCGCAGAAAATGGTAAATCTATTCGTTTCCTATCAACCAATCTGCGGCAGTGACTGTCCGTATCTTTTTGCCCTCGGTTTCTATTGTTGTGGCCTCGCCAGTCATCATTATGAGCAAAAGATTGTCGCAGCCAGTGTCGGCAGAGCCTTTCAGCAATCCGCCTATCTCGCGCGAATAGAGTTTTGCCGAAGGTGATTGGAAATCGTAGGTGACTTGTATCAGCTGTTTTATCTTCATTCGCTCAACCATCACAAAATCAACCTCATACGATTTCGGTTTTCGCAAATAGTAAACAGCTTCGGTCTCGGTCTGACACCGCCGCATAAGTTCCAGTGCCACAACGTTTTCGAGCCGCCATCCCAAATTATCGCTCATCAGCACATTGTCGCGGTCCGATATGAAGGCGTTGTCTATGGCGTAAAGTTTTTCGGTTGAACGTCTTTCAATGCTTTTAAACGAATATTTCGGCACGCTTAGCATTAAAAACGCCGATTTAAGGTGCCCGATATATTTTTGTATGGTGTGCGGCGATTTTACACCGAACATATCGGCAAATTCGTTACTGAATATCTCCTGGCCAAAACGGTCGAGCAGAACATTGGCCAACTGCCATATCACGTTGGAATTATGTATGTTATATCGGCGGCAAATGTCTTTGTTTACAACGGCATTCAATAACGACTGAATATATTCGCGACGATTGTCGCTTGAAGTCAGTTCGGGAAATCCGCCTTGCATCAAATATTTATCGAGAGCATTCATTCGCAATGCCTGTGCTTTGGTGGAAAAACCGCCTAACTCCACGTGGTTTATTTTACAATATTCGCTGAACGAGAATGGGAAAAGCCTAATCTCGTGATATCGGCCAGTAAGGTGCGTCGATAACTCGCCGCTGAGCAGATTGGCGTTGCTGCCCGTGATTATAAGGTGCAGCTTCTGCCTGAGCAGGCGGTTTACAAAAAGCGGCCAGCCTTGTATGTTTTGCACCTCGTCGAGAAACAAATGGCTGAAATCGCCATATATGCGGTAAAGTGTCTGCAAAACATCGTCGAGTTGCTCTGTCTTCAGCCCAACAAGACGGTCGTCGTCGAAGTTGACATACGCAAAATTCACATTGCTTTCGAGCAGACGTTTTTGGCATAAAGTTGATTTTCCGCTTCTCCGCACACCTATCACCACTTGCGCCAACGGACTATCTAACTTTATTTCGAGTTCTTCGGCGCGAGTTACAAGCGCAGCCACATCAGTTGCGCGCAGCTCGTCTTTTTGGTCCGATAGTATTCTTAGCAAATCCATACACAATCACTTTAACGCCTCAAAGATAGTGATTTAGATTTATAAAATGCAAATTTTGGAAGATTTTTGCTTCGAAAAATGCAAATTTTGGAAGATTTTCGACCGAGAAAATGCAAATTTTGGAAAGTTTTGACCGATAAAAATGCAAAAAATGGAAGAATGCATAGGGAATACCCTGATTTTTCTAACCACGGAACGCACGTCCCGATGGCTATCGGGAACGGAATTTTTGCCACCTGACGGTGGCTTTTTTTGTGGCTAACCGATTTGTGCCGATTTTAGCCGAAATTGGTGCAAGCCCAGAATGGGCGGCATAGCATAGGCAGGGGCGTAAGCCCCTGTGTAACGGGCATTTCCACCACAATTGGAACACCGAAGGTGTGGCACGTTTTTTATGCGATTTTTAATTTCGCACAGACGACACAGAAAATACCAGATTTTCACAGATTTTTCTAACCACGGAACGCACGAAAAACACGGAAAGGGCAACCTGAAGGTTGCTGTTTTGTCATTCTACGATTTCGCGCAATTCAACCACAAACACGCCTTGTTTCATTTTTGCACCAAGACGGTTCAATGTTATTGGTGTTCCAATATAATCGCCTTGATTGGTGAGCGTAAGCAATAAATACTGCTCGTTTTTCGGATTCGGATAACCCAACTCCAGTTGCATTTCGGCTTTGCTTTTTATTGCTATTCTTTCACGATTGATATGCATCAGACGCAAATCCGTATTATTGTGCAATACAATATACGAGGCTTGAAATAATTGGGGATTTTCATAAGCCTTTTCGAGTGGCAACGGATATAGGTTCTTCTCAATGCACCATTCAAACTTACTCGTAACGCCCACAATGACAAGTGTTTTTGAATCCACACCACTCATTTGCGGCAAATTGTGCTCAACTCTGTATTTTTCAATTTCTTGAATGGGATTATCTCCCAACTTACACGGCGCAACAACAAAATGTTGGCGTAAATTGCTTAACAATTTTTCGTTAGCCTCTTGATACTCAACACCTTTTTCTAATGCCAACGAATAGATATTCTCATTGGCAAACGGGCGAAATGTTTTGCCAAGAACATCTTGGAAATGAGTTTTTAGGTATTCAATCGCTTCTTTCTCGTTATGGCTTGCTTGCATAGCATAGAACGAAAATCCTTCCTTTTCGTCTTGTAGCCAATTTTGGATTTCCTCTCTGAACTTATCGCGTATTTTTTGCTTCCATTCCGTTTTCTGGCTGGCGTTGTTGCGAGCGTAGAGCGAAAGCACAAATAAGAAATTCACATCGTAATGAAACAACAGCAATGTATCGCGGTCGAACAGACGGTTTTTAAAGTGCTCTTTGCGATACTTATTATGTTGACGGTCAGTCTTTTCAATGCCATCATTCTCGTATTTCAGACTTTCGTCCATTTTGGCCGAAATGAAGAAATTAGGAATGATATTATAACCCTCTGTAATGCTATCGAGCAACTTGACTTCAGAAGTTTTAACCGTATCGTTTTTACCGTTGAAAATATCAAGATTCCATTGAATTACATTTCGGGCGTATGTATACTGCTTATAAACAGACTCTTCGCTCAACGAATGTCCCATTTTGTAATATTTGGAATCGCCGATATAGTATGTGTTTTCTTCGTTTTCAATCAGACTTTTGGCAGTGAAAAGGTGGTCAACAATCTTGCCGTCATCTTGCTTCTTGTCCATACCGTCAGGCAGAGGGTTGTCGCCGACCAACTCATCGATAATCGCCTCAAACACAATGTAAAAGCTTTTTACTAAAAGGTATTCTTTTTTGTCGGTGCTGACAAAAACCTGCCGAGCCTCATCGAAAAAAGCATAGCAAAGATTCCACAACTCTAAAGCTTTGTCGGAAAAGTATTTATACTTAATGCGCAGCAATCTTGTCTTTCCCAAACCATTAATGTAAGCCTCGAATTGCGGACCTTTGATTAAGTCAAAATTACAGTTTAGGTCTTTCGGGAAACCATACTTGTCGCTTATGTAGTTAAGTATGGAATAGAAAATGATTATTAACTCCTCGTCGAAATTGATTTGTCGGCGGCGGTTGACTGGCCGCAGATATACAGGGCTATTATTTTGCACAATTGCCGTCGAATGGCTTATGGTGCGTGTCCAATTTATTTTATTGAAACCCGAATGTAAATTCTTCAGAATGAAGAAGAAAAAACTTTTATTGTCGCGATTGAATTGTAGCAGTTGCAGCAGAATGTCAAGATAAGTGTTGCTCAAGCGGCGCAAACCTTTGCCGACTTGCGCGATTTTTACGTGATAAATAATCTCGGTATTGGACTGACGACTGTTTTTATATACCACAATGGCGCGGTAAATCCAAACGGCAAATTTGTAAATGAAGTCGCGCTCGATAGTGTCCAAAGGATTGTTTTGGTTGATGTCTACAATCGCTTCGGGCTTGTATTTGCCGAATACAAGCTCTTGATTGTCAACATCTTTAAGCAATACTTTCGGAAGAATAAAAACACAATCTTTCAGCAGCGAATTGTAGTAGTAGCCCACGTAGTGTATTGACACTTTGCCCTCAACGTTTTCCAAAGCGTCGATACCGTGAAGCACATCTTTCACCTGCGCTACATCGTATTGATATTCTTCGATTAAGATGCGCATTGATTATTTTTTCTCTATATGAATACCCCAATCTTTGCTGTTGATTAGTTCTATATCAGGCTCAATCTTTTCTTTTGTTGCTTTTGCTTTCGTAAAGTTTATGAATAATTTTTCACCTTTATATTCTATAGGTGTAAAACGAGTTTCTATAACAGGATTGGTGATTTTTCTCGTTCTCACAATTTCTTCGTACTCATTTTGAGTACATAATAAACCAGTATTAATTGTTCCCCAGTCTTTAATCACTTCTTCGACAGTTTTATCAGGGAAATTCTTCAAATATGCTTCAATACTATTTTTATAAATGTGACGATATTTCTTGCATTCAACTCCATTTATAAAATAACTTCCATCCTCAATATCTTCATCCGCACTATCATCTTCATACTCATTTGCAGGAACACCAAGATTTTTTAGGAATAGTTCTACTTTGGCTTCCATAACTGGCTTGCCATTGTCGTCAACATCATAGATTTGGGTGAATGTCAAACGAGAGTCATCGGTATCTTTGAACAAGTCGCCAGAGTCGTCGACAAAGTCTTTGAAAACATCGTTCCAAAGGTAGAATACAACTTTGCTTACAAATGTTTTGGCATCGATAATGCCGTTTTGTGCCTTGCAGAAAAAGAATCCTAATTTCTTATCCTCTGAATTGGTTGCTTGTTCAATTTTGTTGTTGATTACTTGCAAGAACTTCCACCAATCATATGGCTTACCGTTGGCTTCTATTTTCCAATTTATTGTTTCGCCTTTATCATTAACACCCTTTCTTATAGGCACATACTGCCAATCCCAACGACGCTTGAACGCAGAATCGATTGGGAACAACGATTGGTCGCTGGTGTTCATTGTTGCCCAAATGTAGAGGTTCGAAGGCAGTTTAAGTTTGCCTTCGGCAATGCCTTCGTGTTCATTGCCTAAAGTTTCCTTTAGATATTGTGCAAGGTCTGTGTCGGCTTTAATTGGATAATCGGATTGCCCATCACCTGCACGGTCGAGCAGTTGGAACAAATCGCCAAAAATTTGGGCACAGTTGCCTCGGTTGATTTCCTCAATGATTAGATAAACCGACTCCGTGGTTTGCCAAGCTTTAACGTAAGCATTGGTAAATGCTTGTGGAACAAATTTATAAGCAATTATTTCTTCCTTTTCTCCAGATGCTAATGTTACACCTGTTGGTTTCATTATTGGCTTGTAGCAACCTACAAAAGTTGAGTAATCACTATCGGGGTGGAAAGTGGTGCGGAAAACACGGCCTTCTTTTTCTGCTTCAGCGGTTTGACGTTTAATTTCGTGGCTTTTGCCTGTGCCTGGGGCACCGTAGTAGATTTGTTGAAGGGGTTTTCGAGAATTATCTTGCAATGTGACGTCAAAATTCAATTGTTGTTGAGAAACAGTATCGTCTTTTACATTACAAATGTCAAGTGTGGTTGAAATTATTTGAGAAAAATCAGTTGGCGAAATGGTATTTTGTTCAGAAAAACACAAACCTCTATTAGATTGTTTTATCCACGGTTCAAGTTCCTCTCTGATAATGTTTTTGTAAATTCTCGTTGGACCAACACTTTCTTTGCTGTCCTCAATACTAACTCCATTTTGGCCAGCCTTTATGGCTTGATAAACTCCTTCTGTCTGAAAGAAAATCTCGTTTCCATTTTCGTCACGTAGTTTAAATTGAGTAAAAGTTGTGCAAATTGACAAAAACGAGCAAACCTTGTTCTCAAATTCCCTGTTTGATGAATGTTGGTTTTTCAACCATTCGAACAAAGATGTTTTTAAAAATTCATCAGGAAACCCACTAATTATCAAGTCTAAAACGACAATATTAGAAGCGAAGTATATTTGTTTAGGGAATCTTAATCCACCTGTGCGTTCGGCTGTACTTGACTTTCCATTCATTTTCAAATTTGCCAAACGGAATAACAATGTCATACCCACATATAATGGTTCATATTGATTATTCAACAATGGATTATCATTGATAATGGTGTCAATATCATTTTTGTTAAGGTAATTCTTGATGGTAGCCAATAGTTCTGGTTTCAAAGACAATTTATTGTTTTCAGAATGGCAATATTCTACAAAAGCCTTTCTGCCACTTGCTACATATATCAAATACGTAAGCGCAATAACTTGGCGAATATTATACAATGAAGATTTTATGCCAGTTAAAGCATCTATTGGCGTTCTCTGTTTAATTGGAATAGGATAACTCATAATTCATTGTTTTTAATTTGTTCTGCAATTGCTTTGGCTAAAAGTGGTGGCACTGCATTTCCTACTTGCTTCATTTGACAAGTTTTACTGCCATAAAACCTGAAAGAATCGGGGAATGATTGTATTCTTGCTGCCTCGCGAGTAGTAATACACCTGTCAAGTATTGGATGAGTAAAACGTCCAGAAGAAGGTGTGTCATATCTTGTTGTGATAGTTACGGAAATATCATCCTCTATCATTCTTGACCACGTTCCGCTATATATTGATTTTGTCCGTTCTTCTGGTGGTAAAACCTCTTTGCCAGCACCTTTCGGAATCATTGCCAATCTATTTAGTGCCAACGCATTATGCTTGGTGGCTGTATGATTATATAATGTCTTACAGTCACCTCGCATCATTTTCTGATAGTCAGAATCGGGGGCTTTGTCATACGTTCCTTCCTCCAATCCTTCGCCAGACGCAATGAATGGCAAATCATATATTGCTTCTTTTATGCTTACTCTTTTATTCGTAGGTTTTGGCAATTCAATTTCCAGTTTCCCCAATTGGCCAATAAAAACAGCTCTTCTTCTGTCTTGAGGAACGCCAAAGTCTGCGGCACACAAAACACCACAAGTCACATCGTATCCAATTTGTTGGAACGCGTTTATTATCTGTTCTTTAAAGAATCCATTCGCTGTGGTTATAATTGCTGGCACATTTTCAAGCACGAAGTATTTGGGCTTGAACTCTTTAACAAAACGCACAAATTGTTGGAATAGAAAATTCCGTGAATCATCTATGCTCAAACGCTTTCCTTTTTGTGAAAAACCTTGGCACGGTGGTCCTCCAATGATTACATCAATGTTCGGATGTCTTTTATGCAGTTCTTTAACATCTATATCTCTGATGTCCATTGCATAAACATCTGTTCCGATGTGGTTTTTCTCATAAGATGCGGCTATATCTTTTTCAAATTCCACGGCAAAAGAAATGTCAAAATTTCCAGCCATTTTAAATCCTTGCGACATTCCGCCAACTCCTGCAAATAAATCACCTACTTTCATCATCTATTCTTGCTTTTGCAATATTGTAGTACCCTTTATCCAACTCAATTCCAATATATTTCCTTCCTAATCTATGGGCTGCCACGCAAGTGGAACCACTTCCCATAAATGGGTCAAGAATGACATCGTTAGTGTTTGTGACTATTTCAATTAATTGCGTCAATATTTTCAAAGGCTTTTGTGTGGGGTGTTTCCCGTGCTTCTTTTCCGAGAGTGGGCAAACCGAAGACTCTATGAAATCGTGCACGGGTTTCCCGTCGTTATTAAATGTTCCTGATGTGTCTTTGTTGATGAAATAGAGCCAACTTTCAGTCGAATTAATGAAATGAATATTCATATTTCGAGGCATAGGATTGGTTTTATGCCAAACACCAGTGGTTTTATAATACAAACCTGTTCCTTGAGTAAACTTGATTATGTCGGCTACTTTTATAACGGCCATAAAAACGATGAGCGAACCGCCTTTCTTCAGAACACGACTACATTCTTTTAAAAAGTCAATCATTGATTTCTCCCATTCCTCATACTCCAAATTATCCCAACCTGCGTATGCAAACTGATTTGCTCGCATTTTCACCAAATTGGTATTTCGGTTGTGCATAAATTGCCCCAGATTGTATGGCGGGTCAGTGATAATGCAATCCACGCAATTGTCTGGAATGTTTTTCATTATCTCCAAACAATCTCCGTTGAACAATTGTGAAGTGTTTAAATTAATGGAATGTGTGTCGGACACTTATCTTCAATAATTCTCTTTGTCCGCCAAATACCCGCAACGAACTTATTATCAATCTGTTATTCTTCAGCCACATACAAAAAACGTGGGCATCTGTACCTTCACCCGTCCGCTTTCTGTGGCCTTAGGAAACCATTGTGTATAGACGAGCAAAGAGATACCCACGTTGCGTGTATATAGCCCTAAAAGCGTGCAGGGACAAAAATGCCCCAATGCACACCCCAGGAATGTATAACACACCCGTAGCATCATCTTTTGCATTGTTCTTGATACACCTTTTTGAAAGTTCCTAAGTTTTCAGAAAGCCAAAAACAAGCATCAGTGACGCTTTATGTATATGTCTGCCGCAAGTGCTAAAATGCGCGCTGGCGGCGAAGGACAAATGTAGAGAATTTTGGAAATTTTGAGCAATTTTGTTGCTGGTATTGCTTTTTATTGTAAACCATTGTATATTTGCGGTGTTAAGGCGAAAGTTTTAACTATCCGAGTAAGTTTCTCGTGTGGGCAAGCCGCATACGTCACTACCCAAAATTAAGCCACAAGCGTTTGTTTGTGGCTTTTGTTTTATGTGTATATTTGCTGTGTTGAAATGAGATTTCAACTATCCGAGTAAGTTTCTCGCGAGTGGGCAAGGCTTTATCGATACTGCCCAAATATAGGCCGCAAGCGTTTGCGGCTTTTTTTGTCACATTTTTTTCATCATCATCTTCACAAAACCTTCGCTTGTGGCAATGTTACGTGTAACGGATATGCTTTTATTTCCTTTGAAAATCAACACTTCAGACGCCGTTGAAGAAATTTCGAAATAATGGCGTATGCTTGTGGCAAGGTGTCGTGTGTTATAATCGACATTCAAATTCAGCAACACTCTATTGGTTTGCCCCACAGACTCTTGCAAGCGGTTGCCAACCGACGATTTTCCACTTATGGTTTTCAGGTCGAAGATTTTGACAATGCCTTTACGCTCAAAAATAAAATCGGCGGTTCTGATTTCTTTTGGATTGGGCAGAATATAAACTGTAAAGCCGTATTCAACAGCCTTTTTGGCGGCATTTAGCAAGTTGCAGAAGTCGGGGGAAGTGTCGCTGATAGTAGTATATATGTTTGTTTCGCCGTCAACTAACTTGAAATCGCCCATTTGAGTGATATTTTTGAGTTGCCGCACAAAATCAACTCCACTTAACTTGTGCAGTTTGGCAAGTTCGGCGGCTATATTGTTGCTCAAAAAATCAGGCATCAGATATTAAACTGTGTTTATGTAAAGCCGCAAGTGCTAAAATGCGCGCTGGCGGCGAAGGACAAATGTAGGGGAAATTTCTCGTTCCT
>JAFZKK010000097.1 GCA_017551905.1 Salinivirgaceae bacterium | reverse complement strand
TATTTATAATGGTTCGACAATTCAGTTATGCTGCAAATTGTTGCAATTGGTTTTTCATCTTCAAAATATTCTGCAAACTCAATTCTATACTGGTCGTTTACCCTTACAGACGACAAACCTTCCTTGTCGCCGTGCAGTTTTTCGTAGTGCAACGAGCCGTATTTTGCGAGCCCCAACACATCAGTCTGCTGTTTCATCAAGTTAATTACCTTGATGTATTTAGCCACTACCTGCGGCTGAAACCAATGCTTTTTGTCGCTGGCCTTTCCCGCCGTGTAGAGTTCTTGCAAATATTCTTGTTCAAATACAACAATCATATCGCAAAGATATGAAAAAATATAAATGTTCGCAAAAATGTGAACATCATTTCGATTCTTCTAATGTTTTTTCAGATAAGGAAAAAATGGATTTAAATCAATCGATTCCCAAAAACTTCCGTAAGGAATAATTCCGCCAACGGGTAGAAAAGATTTTGCCACATTTTCAAACTGGCAACAAATAAAACTGAGGTGATAAGATATTTTGAAGGAATTGAACAATGAATAATTAAACTTGTTCAACATTAAACTTTAAACTTTAAACTCTAATCATTAATCACTAACAATGACCTCATCCATTGGCGCATCGTTCTGATTAACAAGAATTTCAGTAAACTGTTGACATTCGAATGCCACGCCAACTTTAACGGCTTGCGTTTGCGGCAGAAAGCGGTCGTAAAAACCACGGCCACGCCCCATGCGATTGTTTCGCGAATCGAAGGCGACACCTGGAACTATCACTAAATCAATAATTGACAAATCGGCAAGCTCATCGCCGCAAGGCTCAAGTATTCCAAACGCACCCCTCAGCATTTTATCCATTCCGCCGTAGCGTCGGAAGACAAGCGTATCGCCTTGCACAACAGGAAGGTAAATATTCTTCTGCCGATACCATTTTTCAACAAACGTGTGAGTCGGCAATTCATCGGGCATCGACCAATATGCTATAATATTTTGTGCGTCAGCAAAACACTTCTTTTTTTCCAGCTCCGCAAAAACCTTATCGGCGCACGCCTGTTTGCGCTCAGCCGAAAGTTGCGCTTTCAGTTGCCGCACAAGCCGCCGGAGCGAGTCTTTGTCAAGTATTTTAATGTTCTTCAGCATCGGCTGTCAGAATAATCGACAAAAAAAGTCCGACAAAAAGCCGGACTTCATATCATTAATTATCAACTTTTTAGAAATTGAACTCAAGACCGCCATTCAGCGTTACGCGCGAATAAACGTCGTGGTTGCGCTTAACAAACGGACGATAATAGATGTAATATTCAGGCATAACAACCAAAGCTACATGCTTGGCAATCTTATATTTGCACAACAGCTGCACCGAGTTTCCGAGAATCTGGTAAGGATATTCGAAATCGACATAATCGTAGCGGTTCCAGCTGTATTTATCGTAATTGTAGCTCAGCTTGTCATAAACATCGTAGATGTAATTCTTACTCTCGCTGCTTATGTTAAACTCCCACAAGAAACCCGGCGACACAAAAATCTTCCATTTCTCGCTGTCGTAAATTCGATAGTCGAAACGCAAGGCCAGCGCCATATCCCAAACTTTGACTTTCGTCTTGTAAATGTGATTCTTATAAACCGAGCTGTCGCCACTGGCGGCATATTGTGCGTCTAAATAAGAGTTGTCCCAATCGGCTTTATAATGGAACTCCGAATGGCGGACCTCAAAACGGAACCGTGTGCGCTCCGATGTGCGAATACCAAAATCCATTCCTACGTTGTAACCCGGAATGCCAGTGCTGAACTTGACATTGTTTGAGTTTGGCAACTTTCTGTATCCGTTTATGTTATGCACTGCACCGCCATTGACACCAAATGTTATATATTCCTCTGTCTGCGCGTCAACGGCCACTACAGCCGACATCAACAATAATATAAGTGTGAGTTTTTTCATATCTATTTATTTGAGCAATCCGCTTAAAATCGGTGCAAAACTATAATAATAAATTAAACCGCCATCAAAAATTTCTACCTTTATCGGCCTTTTGCAGGCACATAATTTGTTAATATCAGACAAACAAAATCAGTATAATATGAAATTACTTGAAGGAAAAGTGGCACTCATAACCGGTGCCGGACGCGGGATTGGAAAAGGCATTGCCCGCAAATTTGCCGAACAGGGCGCTAATCTGGCTCTCACCTGCACATCGCTGCGCGACGAGGTAATGGCTTTTGAAGCCGAACTGAACCAAATGGGCGTGAAAGCCAAATTCTACGCCTTCGACGCTTCGGATTTTGAGGCGGCGCAGAAATATGTGGCTGAGATTGCCGCTGAGTTTGGCCGCATCGACATTCTGGTGAACAACGCCGGCATAACCCGCGACGCAGCTCTCAAGCGCCTCACCGAGGAGCAATGGGACGACATTATGCGCGTCAATCTGAAATCGGTGTTCTGCATGAGCAAAGCCGTGCAACCAGTGATGTGGAAACTGGCCGCCGGCTCAATCGTCAACATGAGCTCGGTGGTGGGCGTCCGCGGAAACGCCAACCAGTGCAACTACGCCGCGTCGAAGGCCGGAATCATCGGCTTTACCAAGTCGGCGGCACAGGAACTTGGCGCGCGCAACATCCGCTGCAACGCCATCGCTCCGGGATTTATTATGACCGAAATGACTGATGTTCTGCCAGATGCGGTAAAAGACGAATGGATGAAGAAGATACCGATGCGGCGCGGCGGAACGCCCGAAGATGTGGCCAATGTGGCCGCGTTCTTAGGCTCCGACTTAGCCGGATACGTAACCGGACAAGTCATCAATGTTTGCGGCGGAATGCTGACTTAATCACTTGTTAATCAATACCTAATGAATTGGAAGGATTTTACGATTCTTCCAATTCGTTTTTAAAAACCGACTGAGATGCTGTTGTTGTTGATTGGAATACTCGCCGCCGCCGCAATTGCTTGGTGGCTATACTCCTCTCCCACTGTCAAAAGCCAGCTTAAGCAATGGCAGAGAGTGGCGCTAACGACGCTGCGTTTTCTGTCGGTTGCGACCATTGTGCTTGCGCTCGCCAACATCGGGTTCCATTCGACAAAAACCCAGCGGCAGCGCCCCATTGTGGTTGTTGCCTGCGACAATTCGGCATCGATGGCTATGAATGCCGACTCCGCTTGGATGCGGCACGATTTTCCGCAGCAAATCAACGATTTATGCGATAAGCTGAAATCGAAATTCGATGTCTGCCGGATAAATTTTGCCGAAGAAACCAGCGAAAATTCCTCACTCAGTTTTGAGGGACAGGCCAGCAATATGGCTTCCGTCTTCGATTACATAAAAGACAACATGTTCGGGCAAAACGTTGGCGCACTGATAATTGCGTCGGACGGAATTGTCAACTACGGAAGCGACCCGAGGCAGAAAGCCGGCTCATTCAACAAGCCCGTTTACACCATTGCGCTTGGCGACACGCTGCCTCATCCCGACCTCTCGATTGACCGCATAACAAGCAACCGGACAGCACACAAAAGTGTTCATTTCCCGATAGTTGCGCACATAAAAGGCGAAGATGTGCCGGCTGGCAACTACACTCTTACACTGAGCTGCGACGGGCGGAAAACAGACTCTGTGCGAATTGAAGTCGGCGAGCGCGAAATCTATCTGAAAAAGACTTTCTACGTGCGCGAGGACAGTAGCGGCCTGCACCATTACACCTTCAGCATCGATGTGCCAAAAAACGACATCAACCCGCGCAACAACACGGCTGGCACGGTTGTCGATGTCCGCGACGATATTCAGGAAATACTGTTGCTGCAAAACACTTGGCACCCTGATGTGGCCGCCATAAGCCAAACCTTGCAAAAAGACCAACGTTACAAACTGACAATCAGTAATATAAAAGATTTTAAAGGCGATATCGGCAAATACTCGCTTATCGTTTTGCACCAGCTTCCGTCGGTGACCGGCAAGGTTGGCGGCATTGTCGAAAAAGCAAAAAAAGCCGGCATACCAATGCTGATTATCATCGGGCAACAAACGAAAATAGCTGACTTGCAGCAACTTGAATTAGGCATCAACATTAAACAGACGCGAAATGACTTTGAAGACGCACAGCCCGCACAAAATTCTGATTTTCAAGTTTTCAGCCTCAGTTTCGGAAGCCAACTGACGGCTGATTTCCCGCCACTCACCGTTCCTTACGGAGAATATGGCGAGATTCCGGCAAGCCAAGTTCTTTTCTATCAACAAATTGGCTCGGTGCGCACCAAACGTCCATTGTTCTTTTTCACACAAACCGGCAGCCAGAAAATAGGAGTTATAGACGGCGAGGGCATCTGGCGTTGGCGACTTCACGATTTTGCCGCGAATGGCTCGCAAAGCGTTAGCAACGAGGCCATTAGCAAAACCATACAGTATCTTTGCAACAGCGAGAAACGCGAGCGTTTTGTGCTGAACATCGACAACACCTTTGCGATGCACCGCAGCATAATTGCCGACGCCGTGGTTTACAACAAGATGTACGAACCGGTAACTAACGCCGAAATCGAGATGCTGATTACTGACAGCAAAAAACGTGTTTACAAATCGGCGTTTCAGGTTGGCGAGTCAGGCTACAGCTTGAATCTTGGCCGCAAAGAGCCCGGACTTTACAACTACACCGCCACGGCCACTCTTGGCGATGAGAAACTGACCAAACGCGGACAGTTCATTGTCACTGACGAGTCGCCCGAGAGCAACAATCTGCTTGCCAACCACAATCTGATGTATCTGCTTGCAATTGAACATGATGGGAAAATGCACACAGCCGGCGACTTTGCGGCCATTGGCACCGACATCGTCAACAACCGGCAGATAGAAACCGTTATAAACCGGACCGAGACAATCTCGCACCCAATCGATTTCGCCTTGCTGTTGCTATTAGCATTACTGCTGCTGGGCGCGGAATGGTTCTTGCGAAAATTTTGGGGACTTGCCTGATTGCCGCAACCTAATCTGCAATAATTGGCTACATTTGCGAAAACTTAACATTTACAGCTATGATTGCCGAAATTCTGAAATACACACTGCCGGCGCTCATCGTCTTTCTGACCACCTATTTGACATTGAGCAAGATACTCAACAACGAGCGTCGTCGTTTGCAAGCCGAAAACGCACTCAACAACCAGAAATACATCACTCCGCTGCGTCTGCAAGCCTACGAGCGGATGGTGCTGCTGCTGGAACGCATATCACCACAGTCTATTGTGATGCGCACACAACGGCAAAACGCCACCAATCAAGAGATGCAATCGCTTATGCTGAAGTCGATACGCTCTGAGTTTGAACACAATATGGCACATCAGCTCTACATCAGCGACAAGGCTTGGGAGATGGTACGCATGGCAAAAGAGGATTGCATCAAGTTTATCAATCAGACTGCGCTGCAGACCAAACCCGACGGCAACTCGCTGCAACTCTGCAAATTAATCCTCGAAAAGCTAATGGACCGCGACCTTGACCCGACAACCAAGGCCATCAATTACCTGAAAGAGGAAGTTCGGACGCTGTTTTAGATTGGTTTCGGCAATATCGCCCACTAACTTACGGCTGTAAATAATTGCTTATTCCGCTACGAACGACATAAATTTGGATTCATAGCGGATTTTGCCATATTAATGTAGCAAACAAAAAGTTATAGCCTTACAACAATATTTTTCATACTTTTGTTTAAACACAATCTAAAACGAATTTAAAAAGAAGATAGACTGATTTAACATATTGAGTTTTACGCTCTTATTCTCAAAACGGTAAATCTGGAAAATTTAATGTGGAAGAGAGTAAGCAAGCGAAATGTTTACGCCTTTGGGCGTGGATTATTTCGTGCTTATTTATCCACAAGGCCTTTTCCAGAGCCCACCGTTTTAAATAGGCATTCAAAAACGAAATAGGTTCACGCTTTTTTTATGGACAGACCAAACGAAATACACATCGGGAAAATCATTGAAAACATAATGCGCGAGCAAGGCCGCACTAACAAATGGCTTGCCGAACGCATCTGCGTTTGTCCGCCAGCCATCAGCAAGATTTACAAGAAGAAATCGATTGACGCAAACCAAATCCTGCTAATCTCTCAAGCCCTAAACGTTGACCTTTTCCAATACTATTCTGCCCTTCTGCAACAGCCAAACATTTCCAAATAAGACCGAATAGTGTCCATTTTGGAAATGTTGATTATGAGGGTGTTGGTTGGGATTGGGTATATTTGTTTCTGTATTTTCTAATTCGAATAATATGGAAACAAAAGGAGAAACAACAGCAAAACAAGAACAAGGCATCGTGTATGTCCTAACAAACCGTTATATGCCTGGTATTGTTAAAATTGGAATGACAGAGCGGAATCAAATTGACGCAAGACTAAAGGAACTTTACACGACAGGTGTTCCCGAACAATTTGAATGCGAATATGCTTGTTATGTGAACAAATCGGATTGTGGCAAAATTGAAAAAGCGTTACATAAAGCATTTGCACCGCAACGAATCAATGATAATAGAGAATTTTTCAGTATTACTCCAGAACAAGCTATCGCCGTACTTGAACTTTTCCAACAGAAAGATGCTACAGCTGAAATATCGCAAGAAATTGAAGATAATCTGACACTCGAAGATAAAGAAGCTCGAAAAAGACGACCGTCCTTGCATTTTCTTGATATGGGTTTGCATAAAGGAGACACTCTGTTTTTCAAATCCGACGAAACCGAAACTTGTTCAATCATAAATCAAACGCGTGTGTTTTATAAAGGTAAAAACGAATCGCTTACATCTGTCACCACCATGCTTTTAGGGAAAAATTATAACGTTCAGCCCACCCCTTATTGGAAAACAAAAGATGGTCGCGACCTTACTGATATATATAATGAAACTTATTCTAAATGATTTAGTTAATATTTTGTATAACACAATTAAGATTATAAGTATGAAACGTGTTTCAGTATTACTTTTTGCCCTATTGCTTGCAGGACAAGTATGGGCAGACAATTTTGATTTTTCCGCAGTTTGTAGTAGTGGACAAACTTTGTATTACAAAATCACAAGTAATAGTGAACCTTATACAGTGAAGGTTACATATCCTAAAGGTTCTTATTCTGGTTATACAGAACCGTCAGGAGAGGTAATCATTCCTCAAAATGTCCTTTATTTGGGGAAAAATTTTTCAGTGACATGTATTGGAGACAGAACATTCGAATATTGCGATGACATAACATCGGTAACCATTCCAAATACAGTTACCAACATTGACTCTCGTGTGTTCTATTCTTGTGATAAATTAAAATCTATAAATATTCCTAATTCAGTAACGAGTATTGCATCAAGTGCATTTGAAGGTAGTTCTATATCTTCAATGACAATACCATTTGTCGGGTCTTTTATTCCGTCTCTTGTAAAGAATGTTGTAATAACAGGCGGAACCATAATACCAGATAAAGCGTTTTACAATTGTAGCTATCTCAACTCGATAACATTTTCTAATCCAAGTTCTATTACTAGCATTGGTGAACGTGCGTTCCAAAATTGTACAAGCTTGACTACGATTGAAATACCTAATTCAGTAATAAGTATTGGGAGTGTTGCGTTCGCTGGTTGCAAAAATCTATCAACCGTATCTATTCCTAATTCGGTAACAAGCATTGGTTCAAGTGCGTTCTCTAGTTGCACGAGCTTGACTACAATTGAAATACCTAATTCAGTAACAAGCATTGGTGCAGGTGCGTTCTCTGGTTGCAGCAAGCTTTCGTCTTTGTCAGTTCCTAATTCAGTAACTAGCATCGGTGCAAATGCATTTAGGGATTGTAACCAGTTATATAATAAATACGACAATGCGGATTATATAGGTAATTCAGAAAACGCATATTACGCATTGATTAGTTTTAGCAATACGGCGGCGCTATGTGAGATAAATGAAAATTGCAAAGTTATTGCGGATGGCGCGTTTGTTTCGTGTGTCAATTTAACTTCGGTCATTATCCCCGATAATGTCACTAATATTGGCAAAAAAGCATTCAAGGACTGTAGTAATATGACCACTATTGAAATACCTAATTCTGTTATTGACATTGATGAGCATGCTTTTTCTAATTGTGGCGGATTAACATCAATTATAATAGGAAATTCAGTTAAACACATTGGCAATTATGGGTTTAATAATTGTATCAGTTTGAACTCAATAGCCATAAGCAATTCTGTAGACAGCATCGGTAAATACGCATTTAACAATTGCTATCAAATGAGTTCTATTTCTATTGGCGATTCTGTTAAACGCATCGGTGAAGGGGCATTTTCTGGATGCAGCGGGCTCTCGTCAATAACCATTCCAAATGCAGTTTCAACCATTGAAAAGTCTGTGTTCTCGAACTGCACTAATTTAGAATCGGTTATAATTGGCAAGTCTGTAACAAGTATAAATGCAAATGCGTTTGACGAATGTGCGAATTTGAAGAAAATTATATGTTTGGCATCTGTACCGCCGTCAATTACCGAAGACCCTATTCCTAATACTGATTCTGTTTTTGTGCCAAGCGCATGTGTCGATATTTATAAAAAAGCATCTATTTGGAAACGTAAAACTATATTGCCAATTGTTGCAGTCGAAAGTGCTAACACCACACAAGGTAGTGTTAGCATAGATAGCGATGCAAATTCAGACAATACCGTTATTGTTACGGCAACATCAGCTGAACACTATCATTTTGTGGGATGGAGTGACGGATACACTGATAATCCGCGAGCATTAACAGCCAACGTACCAGTGAAGCTTATAGCAATTTTTGAAGGCGATGAATGCACTGTCAATGTTAGCGCAAATTCCGAAACTTTTGGTTCTGTTACAGGTGCGGAATCATATCATTATGGCGATACCATAACCATTACGGCAGCGCCTGCAACAGGCTGTCACTTTGTAAAATGGAGCGACGGTAATACAGATAACCCGCGCACATTAACTGTGAACGAAGATTTATCTTTTACGGCCGTATTTGAGGAGGATGTGAACCAAAATGGTGAAGGCCAAGGTGAAAATAACCAAGGCAATGAAAACGAACAAGGTGGCAATGGAAATCAAGGTGGAAACAACGATGGTGAAAATGAAAACCAAGGTGGCAACAATGAAGGTGGAAGCGAGAACCAAGGAGGAGAAAATGGTAACCAAGAAAATGGCAACGAAAACGAGAACCAAGGCGGAACCAACGAAGGAGGGAATGGAAACCAAAGCGACAACAATGAAGGTGGTAACGAAAATCAGGGTGGAAATGAAAACAACCCAGCCACCGCAGTTGCCGAATCTGCCGCCAACGCTGTAAACATTTACGTCCACGGTCGTACCATTGTGGTTGAAAACGCCACCGAGGAAATCCGTGTTTACAATGCAATGGGCGCATTGGTTGGTAGAGACGTTGCGCGCAACGTCTGTACAATAAAAATCAATAATTCAGGCGTTTACATTGTAAAAACTGGCAATGTGGTAAAACGTGTGATGGTGAATTGATATTTAACAATTGGTAGTAATAAAAAAACGCACAATTCAAATTTGGATTGTGCGTTTTTATTTGATTGAAATCACAGCTATTGTGTTATCATTTTTGATGGACGAATACGGTCAACAACAACAGTATCATCTTCAACATGAAAAATATACACCCATTTTTTATTGTGAGATACCATCCGGCGAGCACGAGGATGATACCGTCGAACATCAGCGTAAACACTTGGGTTGTAGAGGTCGGCAAAAACCGATAGCGAATTGACCTCTTGCAACATTGCCTGCAAATATTTTTTTGCACCATCAAGAGACAAATTGCACACAAGGAATTCTGCCAAATCACTGATATCAGCAAGTGCTGATTCCGCAATTTCAACCTTGTATATTCTCATATTTCTTCAAAACTTCGGTCCAAACCTTTCCAAAATATTCTTCGACGGACATACGTCCGGTTTTGTTGACGGCAGGCTCGCGTTTAGTTTCGCATTGTGCGTATGTTGCCGTCGGTTCAGAAACTGTTGAAGCTGCGCTTTTGCCTGATTTATAGACTTTTGTTGCCATAAGCAATTGTTTTGATTGTAAAGATAGCGTTAAATTGGACACGGTCTTGATTTGCGTTCAAATAGATTTACAAAAAAAGACACCCGCTTACTTCTTCAGCACCGGAAACAAATACCTGTAAATGCTGCTTAATTCGGCCTGCAAGTCGGGTGAATCGGCGGTGACGGCAATCACAGCATCTTGGTCGGGCATAACAATAATGTATTGCCCGAAGGCGCCGTCGGCACGATAGGCGTTATCGGGGCAGCGCCACATTTGGTAGCCGTAGCCAAGCAACCACGCGCAGTTATCGGTGTTCAGACCTTTGGATTCAACCTCATCGGGGCGCGTACCGGCCGGAACCGATGGCACTTGGAACGCCGATGCTTCCGCCACCCACTCGCGGCTCAACAGTTGCTTGCCATTCCATTGGCCTTGCTGCAAAAAGAGTTGACCAAATTTCAGCATATCTTCGGTCTTGATATAAAGCCCCCAACCGCCGCAGTTGATGCCCTGCGGGCTTTCGTCCCAACGTGGCTTGTCGATGTGAAGCGGCTCGAAAAGGCGCGGTGTGAGAAAATCGACAACTTTCTGACCAGTAACCTTTTGCACAATAGCCGACAACATATAAGTACCGATTGAATTGTAGCAATACCACGTGCCCGGTTGCTTGGTGACGGGGTGCGCAAGAAAAGCCTCAACCCAATCGCAGTTGGGGTCACCGTCAGGTTCGGTCTCGTGGCCGCAGTTCATTGTAAGCAAGTCGCGGATGGTCATTGCCTTCAGATTATCAGACACTTCGGCCGGCAATTTGTCGGGGAAGAAATCGATTACCTTGTCCGAAATCTTCAACTTTCCGTCATCGACGAGCATCCCGACAGCCGTTGCGCAAAACGATTTGCTGACAGAGTGCATCACGTGTGGCGTGTCGGCGTCGCCGCCGTTCATCCATTTTTCATACACCACCTTGCCGTATTGGGCAATCATCACACTTTGCAGAGTAACGTCCTGCAAGCTGTCGGTGTGGGCGATTAGCGCATCGGCAGCCGCGGTTATTTCAGATTGAGCCTCGCCACGCGGCATTTGTCCGTTGCCCGTAGCCGGGGCTTTCGAATTTGAACACGATTGCGTCATCAGCAACATTCCTACCGATGCAACAAAAAGCGAAATTATTCTCATAGTAAATTGAATAATAATATTTTAAGAATTACCTACCAAATCCTGCAACAGCACGTCCAATCTCATCAACTAGCGCATAGTTGCTCTCGATTGATGTGCCAACAACAACAATGTCGGCACCGGCTTTCAGGGCGGTCTCGACATCGGCTGCAGAACGCAAACCACCGCCTACAATCAGCGGCAGGCTAACCGCACGGCGCACAGATTCTATCACATTGGTACTGACTGGTTTAGCCGCACCACTACCACCTTCAAGATAGAGCATTTTCAAGCCTAACATCTGCCCTGCCAAAGCGGTGGCCACGGCAATGTCGGTTTTATTGTAAGGTATTGGATTTGTGTTGCTTATGTAGCGAACCGAAGTGTAGTTTTCCTCGCCAATCAGCATATAGCCCGTGGGCAGAATCTCGATGCCCGATTTTGCCAAAGCGGGCGCCGCCAACACGTGCTGCCCGATAAGAAATTCGGGGTTGCGGCCTGAAATGAGCGACAGCAACAGAATGCCGTCGGCCTTGTCCGACACTTGCATTGCGTTGCCAGGGAACAGAACCACAGGCTTTTGCGTGTTGCGCTTCAGCGTGGCAACGGTGTCATTGATGTTGCTGAAAAGTAGGCTGCCACCAACCAAAACAATGTCGGGACCAGTGGGCAAGTTGATTTTTTCGGTCAGGCGCAAAAGGTCGGCCTCGTTCTGCTTGTCGGGGTCGATAAGCAAAGCGAACATCTTGCGACCATTGGCGATATTTTGCTGAATGTCAGATAGTAACATATTGTGTTTTTCTACTCGAAAATATACGACAAAATATTATCGGCAATGAGTTCGGAATGGCAGTTTTTCACGGTTACCGCATTTTTACGCATAACAATCTTGTAATCAGCCGTTTGCTCAAAGTGCGGATTTTGTTCAATCTCTACTTCGGTGTGCTCAAGGCCGTTGCCGACAAGTTTGTATGCAGCCTCCTTCATTGTCCAAACCATTGTGTGTTCCGTTTCGGTTTTGCACCAATCCAATTCGTTGCCAGTCAAAAACTTATGGCGCACTTTAATGGTTCGCGGACTAATCTGCTCAATATCGAGACCAATGTTGCGCTGTGCCACCATCACCGCCACCATATTTTTTGAGTGCGAAATCGATGCAAATCGCTCGTCGTCAATCAGATATGGTTTGCCATTGGCATCGTGACCGATAGTAACATCGCGTTTTAGCAACTCTTTCAAAACAATGCGCGTTGTGAGCCACTCTGTTCGGCGGTGGTCGTTGCCAATTTGCTCATACACAACTTTATCGCTATCGCAAAGTTCAATCATCGGCAACAGTTGGTCGGTGGTTTCCTGTTTGCTCCAAACGCCCAAAACAGCATCGCCAATCGTCCTTGTAAATAACAGTGGCATAACTACTTCCAACTGAAAGTTTCAATCAGGTGCTTGATGTCGGCATTGATGAAATCGAGCATCGGCGCAAGCGAGTCCTTGTTCGGCACAACGTTGAAATAGAGCGCGCCGCGCACAAAATGGCGCACGCTGTCGGTCACGTAGAACTGCACATTCGACGCCGCATCGCCGCTAATCTCGTACAGCAAGCCATAAACCTTGCGGTCAGCATCTTCGTAGGGCGTTTCGCTGATGGCGTCGGCTTTGATTGTGTGCTTATACACAAAGTTGTGAGCGTCAGCAATATACTTGTCCAAATTGTGGTCGATTCGCTTGTAACTCAAATGCAGTTGCGCATTTAGCGACTTGAAATTGACATCGCCCCAATAACGCTCCTCCTTGTCGGTGGAATTGCGAAGGTCGAATGTGGAATAAACGGGGTACTCGAATTGGTACGGAATCTTATAATCGGTTGACTGATAACTCTTTTCGGGCAAATCGACGCGATAGTAGCCGCGCGGTTTGGGCACGTAATCGTTGCCGCAGGAAACCATCAGCGCGGCAATGGCAATCAGTGAAACGAATTTTGTCATAATCAGCAATTTAGGTTACAAAGGTAGCCAAATCATTGTTCGTCCGATGTCGGTTTCTCTTCAATTTTGCGGTGAACCTTAACCGATGTGATACGCCGCCTATCTACCTCAAGAACAGTGAATTCGAATCCGCAGCACTCAAACCGCTCGTTCTTGCGCGGCAGTTCGCCTTTCATTTCCAGAATCAGTCCTGCCAGCGACTCCGACTCGCCTTGCACATCGGCAAATATTTCAGAATCAATGCTTAACTCGTCGCAGAAATCTGAAAGCAAGGTCTTACCCTTGAAAATATAAGTGTTCTCGTCGATGCGCGTGAAGTCGGACTCTTCCTCGTCGAACTCGTCGGAAATGTCGCCCACAATCATCTCGATAATGTCCTCCATCGTCACCAGGCCCGACGTGCCGCCGTACTCATCGACCACAATGGCCATATGGTTCTTCTGCATCTGCAACTCCTCGAGTAACTCGTTGATTTTCTTGTTTTCGGGCACAAAATGCGGCGGTCGGATGAGTGTCATCCACTTGAAGCCGTTTTTGTTGTTCACATATGGCAGTAAATCCTTAATATACAGAATACCAGATATTTGGTCAAACGTATCGGTGTAAACCGGAATGCGCGAGTAGCCCGACTCGGTGATTTTTTTCAGCACCTGCTCGAACGGTTCTTTCGACTCGATGGCCACCATATCCACGCGCGGACACATAATTTCCGACACCTCGATGTTGCCAAACTCGATAATGCCCTTCAGCATCTCGCGCTC
>JAFZKK010000096.1 GCA_017551905.1 Salinivirgaceae bacterium | reverse complement strand
GGCTCGGCAAACCATAACGTGCTGATGCCCAGCACAATGTTGCTTGGTGCGATAGTGGCATTGGCCTGCAATCTTGTCTGCCTGCTGCCGGGCAATGCCGGAGTGCTGCCGCTAAACGCCGTCACGCCCGTTTTTGGTGCGCCGGTGGTAATATATGTTATTGTGAGTCAGAAGCGAATGAGGAGTTTTGAGTTATAAGTAGGGACGTGGCGTGCCGCGTCCGGAAATAAAACAATTATATGGCTGCATTGTTGACAACTGAAAATCTGTCCATTGGTTATTCCGCCCGCAAGCCGGTTGCGGCCAACTTGTCGATGACTCTATGCAAAGGCCAGTTGACCAGCCTTTTAGGTCCGAACGGCGTTGGCAAATCGACACTTTTGCGCACGCTGTCGCGATTGCAGCCGCCGCTTGCTGGAAGCGTTACCATTTGTGGCGAACCGTTGGCCGATTTGCCGCCAACAAAACTCGCACGTCTTGTTGCTTTAGTGCTGACCGACAAGGTTTTAACGGGTGGATTGACAGTTTTTGAACTCGTTTCAATGGGCCGCCAACCTTACACTGGCTTTTTCGGGCGTCTTACGGCTGAAGATAAATCCATTGTCAATCAGGCTATTGCCGCTGTTGGCATTGCCGACAAAGCCGACCGCCACGTTGCCAAACTGTCGGACGGCGAGCGCCAGAAAACAATGATTGCCAAAGCGCTGGCGCAACAAACACCCATTATCATTCTCGACGAGCCCACCGCCTTCCTCGACGCCGCCGCACGAATCGAGATTATGCAACTTCTTCACCGCCTTGCCACCACAGGCAAAGCCATTCTTCTCTCAACCCACGATATCGACGTGGCCTTGCAACTATCTGACTATCTGTGGCTAATGAACAGCAACGGCCTCACGTGCGGCACCGTTTCCGAAATAGTTGAAAGCGGCAAACTCGATAATCTGTTCACAAACAGCAATTTGCGTTTTGACGCAGAGGCAAAGCGGTTTGTGTGGTAATTATCGTTTCAAAATTTCAAGCGCCAACTCAACTTTTTCATCAAGAGGCAGCATCCCGTCTATCCAATTAATTTTGAAGCCGTTACGTTCCATATGGCGGAACCATGTCATCTGGCGTTTGGCAAACTGGCGGATAGCAATATTAAGATGCTCAACCATATAATTGTAGCTGAACTCATGCATTAAATACTGCGTAACGAACTTATACTCAAGTCCATAGTATATCAGGTCATCGGGAGCAATCCCACTATCGAGCAAGGCCTGCACTTCGTCAATCATTCCGTCACGAAGGCGTTGTTTCAGACGATTGTAAATCGATTGGCAGACAGCCTCTCGCTCCATTGCAACGCCAATTATTATATAGTCAATTTTTGGAAAATCAGGAATTATTTCAGCGTTACGTTTTTGATATTCAGCTATTTCAATAGCCCGAATTGTGCGCTTACGCGTGTCAAAATCGGCATTGTTGTGCAGTTTTTTTACCGATTTCAATCGTTGCTCCAATTGCTCCTCCGAATAATTTTCTAATTCAGCTCTAAGTTCCTCGTTTACAGGCACTGATGTCATTTTGTAACCACCAATCACCGACTCAATATACAATCCGCTGCCACCACAAAGAATGGTCTGTTTTGAGCGGGAACAGATATCGTTATAAGCCTTTAGAAAATCTTGCTGATACTCATACAGATTGTATTTTGTGCCAGGCTCGACAATGTCTATCAAATGGTACGGAATCGTCTTGCCATTAACTTGATAATCAGACAAATCCTTGCCTGTTCCAATGTCCATACGGCGGTAAACCTGCCGAGAGTCGGCGCTGATTATCTCCGCGTCAATTTTGGCGGCCAAATGTGTGGCAAGAGCCGTTTTGCCCGTCGCTGTGGGGCCTAAAATGGTGATTATCGGCAAGTTTGTCTCCATTTCGAGTTAGTTTTTATTGCTTTGCGAAAATAATTTAAATTTGCAGCGCTTTTCTAACAATATGAACTACAAATTATTGTTGAATCTTATTAAAAATCTTGTCATTCAACCCAAAACGGAAGCCGTCAGGATAACATCTGAAGCGAAAGGGTTCTGGCAGATTGTCAAGGAGATAGTAATACCTTTCACTATCGCAATCATTTTAGCGCAATTTGTTGGCAATGTCGCATTTGGCCGCTATTATTTCAGCCAACTGCCCGATTTCTTCGTAAAAGTGACGCTGCCACTCATTCTGACATTGCTGGTGTCAGCCTTGCTTTATACATTGCTGATGAATGAAATTTTACAATATTATTTGTTGCCGCACAAAATGACGCGGACATTCTACCTTATTTGCAATGCTTTCACGCCGGTGCTGACAATGGAGTTTTTCAGCGGACTGGTTCCGCAGCTGCGGCCGTTGCTGGTGCTCTTCGGGGCTTACTCCTACTACGTTCTGTGGCTTTTGCTGAAATCGGAATACTCTGCAATCGACAATAAAAAACTCAACAGAGCCGCTGTCATAATAATCATTTCAATGAATCTGTTGCACTGGACGATTGTTGCTTGCACAAGAATTTTACTATGAGACAACTTAACAATAATATAAGATTTAGCAATAAGAAAGCGCACTTCCTTTACGAGATAATCGAGACTTTCAACGCCGGCATACAATTGCTTGGTACTGAGATAAAATCGATTCGCAACGGCAAGGCAAATATCAACGACACCTACTGTCTGTTCGAAAAGGGCGAGTTGTATCTTCGTAATGCGTATATTGCTGAATACGAATATGGTACACACTATAATCATACTCCTCGAAGCGACCGCAAATTGCTATTGAAGCGTCGCGAACTGAACCGACTGGAAAAAAAGATAAAGGAAAAAGGATATACCATTGTGCCTATCACAATGTATATCAACGAGAAAGGATTGGCAAAAGTGAGTATCGGACTTGCCCGCGGAAAAAAACTTTACGATAAGCGCGAAGATATTAAGCGAAAAGACACTGAGCGCGAAATGGACAGGATGAACAAAATCAGATAAATCACTACCTTTGTGCGCTTTTTACGATTTCTCTATGGTTCAAAGTGATGTTATTGAGAATGAGGAGTTTATCCGTGTTTATGGGGCGCGTGAGCACAACCTGAAAAACATCGATGTAACCATTCCGCGCAACAAACTCACCGTGATTACTGGCTTGAGCGGCAGCGGAAAATCGTCGCTCGCCTTCGACACCATTTACGCCGAAGGGCAGCGCCGCTACATCGAGACTTTCTCGGCCTACGCGCGTCAGTTTCTGGGCGGACTGGACCGTCCCGATGTGGATAAAATCACTGGTTTGAGCCCCGTCATCTCAATCGAGCAGAGGACCACCAACAAGAATCCGCGTTCCACAGTTGGCACAACCACAGAGATTTACGACTTTATGCGCCTTCTTTTCGCACGTGCCGGTGAGGCCTATTCCTACAACACTGGCAAAAAGATGGTCAAGTACACCGACGACCAGATTATCGATATCATTATCAATAAGATGGACGGGCAGAAAATCTACCTGATGGCACCGCTCGTCAAGGGGCGCAAGGGCCACTACAAGGAACTTTTCGAGCAACTTTTGCGCAAGGGCTATCTCTACGCGCGGGTGAACGGCAAAATCACCGACCTCTCGTTCGGAATGCGCCTCGACCGCTACAAAACGCATCATATTGAGGTAGTTATCGACCGCCTGAAGGTGGATGAGAAGGACCGCAAGCGGATGGCACAATCGCTCGACACGGCTATGAAAGAGGGCGATGGCGTGATTCTGGTGCAGAACGCCGACACGGGCGAGGAGCACTATTTCAGTCGCCACCTGATGTGCCCCGAAACCGGACTCTCGTACAACGAGCCGGCGCCGCACACCTTCTCGTTCAACTCGCCCGTTGGCGCGTGCCCACATTGCAAAGGTTTAGGTATTGTCAATCAGATAGATACCGACAAAGTGATACCCGACCGCACATTGAGCATCAAAAACGGCGGCATAAAACCTTTGGGCAAGTATCGCAATTCGATGATATTCTGGCAATTAGAAGCTATTGCCGATAAATTCAAATTCAAACTCGACACGCCCATCTGCGACATTCCCGATGAGGCTATGGACGTGATTCTCAACGGTTCCGACGAGCCGTTCAAACTGTTGAACACACCACTGGGCAACTCGTCGAACTATTTTCTGAACTTTCCGGGCGTGATTGCGCAGTTGCAGGACATTACCACCGACGAGGTTACCGACGACAAGCAAAACCCAACGCAAAACTTTGTGAAACAGGTTGTTTGTCCCGAATGTGGCGGCGCACGACTGAACCGCGAGGCGTTGCATTTCAAAATCGACGGCAAGAACATTGCCGAACTGGCCGATATGGACATCAAGTCGCTCTATGCCTGGCTCGACGGCCTTGAGGAGCGTCTCAACGACAAGCAACGCACCATCGCCACCGAGATTCTGAAGGAGATTCGCAGCCGGCTGGGCTTTTTGGTCAAGGTCGGGCTCGACTATCTGTCGCTCAACCGCAGCTCGCGAAGCCTGTCGGGCGGTGAGAGTCAGCGCATTAGGCTTGCCACGCAGATTGGCTCACAACTCGTCAACGTGCTCTACATTCTCGACGAGCCGTCGATTGGTCTGCACCAACGCGACAACCGCAAACTCATTGAGTCACTGAAAGAATTGCGCGACATTGGCAACACGGTGATTGTTGTTGAGCACGACAAAGATATGATGCTAGCCGCCGACCATATTGTTGATATTGGCCCATTTGCGGGCCGTCGAGGCGGAAACGTGGTTGGCGAGGGTGCGCCGTGGCAAATTCTTAAAACCGATTCACTCACAGCACAATACCTTAACAGCACGCGCCAGATTGAGGTGCCGAAAAAACGCCGCAAGGGCAACGGATTGTCGATTGTACTGCACAACGCCACTGGTCATAATCTTAAGAATGTGACACTTACGCTGCCGCTGGGCAAGTTTGTCTGCATAACTGGTGTATCGGGTAGCGGCAAATCGTCGCTCATCAACGAAACGCTGCATCCTATTCTGAATCACCATTTTTACCGTTCGATACAAGAACCGCTGCCGTTCGATTCGATTGAAGGTATCGGCAACATCGACAAGGTGATAGAGGTGAATCAGGAACCATTGGGCCGCACACCACGCTCAAATCCAGCTACTTACAGCGGTGTCTTTTCCGACATCCGCGCTCTTTTCGAGCGATTGCCTGAGGCGCAAATCCGCGGCTACAAGGCCGGACGCTTCTCTTTCAACGTTAAAGGCGGGCGGTGTGAGACGTGCAAAGGTGCTGGCGTTCAGACAATTGAGATGAACTTCCTGCCCGATGTTCTGGTGCCGTGCCCCGACTGCAACGGCCACCGCTACAACCGCGAGACACTCGAAGTCCGCTACAAGGGCAAGTCGATTTCCGATATCTTGGATATGACTATCAATCAGGCCGTTGAGTTCTTCGAAAACCAACCGAAAATCCTGCAAAAAATCAAGGCTTTGCAAATGGTGGGGTTAGGCTACGTCAAATTGGGACAACCATCGACTACTTTGAGCGGAGGCGAGGCGCAGCGTGCCAAATTAGCCGCCGAGTTGTCGAAAAAAGACACCGGCAAGACGCTTTACATTCTCGATGAGCCAACAACCGGCCTGCATTTTGAGGACATCAGAGTCTTGCTCGATGTGCTGCAAAAACTTGTCGATAAGGGAAATACAGTGGTTGTAATTGAACACAATATGGATGTCATCAAAGTTGCCGACCACATTATCGATATGGGTCCCGAAGGCGGCTCGGCCGGCGGCCAAATTGTGAGCGAAGGCACACCCGAACAGGTTGTGGCAAAGGGCGTTGGCTACACCGCGCAGTTCTTGGCTGACGAGTTAAAGTAAAATCCACAGAGATGAAAGGAATTCTGATATTATTGTCGTACTTGATAGTGGGAGAAGGTATCAGTATGTTAATCAACCATTTCGTACCAGGCAATGTCATTGGAATGGTGTTGCTTTTCGCTTCGCTTCAGGCTAAAATCGTAAAGCCCGAATCGGTCGAAAAAGTGTCGGAATTCCTCACAAAAAACATGACGATAATGTTCCTACCACCGAGCATCGGACTTATTGCATCGTATAAAATACTTGGTAATAACATAGTTACAATTGTTCTTGCTATAGTTGTCAGCACAATGCTGGTTCTGGCTGTTGTCGGAAAAATGATGGATAAATTGGACAAAACCGATGAGAACGATAATTGAAAGCGAGCCGTTTATCCTTGCCATAACAGTCTTGAGTTTTTGGATTGGCTTGGTTATCAATAAGAAATGGAATCGTCCGATAACCAGCCCCATACTTATTGCGGTCGTCATTCTTATCCCGATTCTGTTGTTGTTGAATATCGATTACGAAACATACGAACAGAACACCCATTTGATAACATTTTTGCTCGGCCCTTCGGTGGTTGCTTTGGGCTATAACATGCACAAACAGTTCGACGCCATAAAAGCAAATCTCCTCCCGATACTTCTCACGGTTTTTGTCGGCAGCCTTGTCGGAGTGCTGAGCGTGATGGGTATCTGCCTCATTTTCAAAGCGCCAATTGAGGTTATGGTGTCAATGGAACCGAAATCGGTAACAATGCCGATAGCGCTTGGTATTTCCGCCCGCTCAGGCGGAATCCTCTCATTGACAGCCGTTTCGGTGGCAACTTGCGGAATCTTCGGAAGCGTCATCGGACCTTGGCTTTTAGATAAACTGAAAATCAAAAGCCATGTGGCGAAAGGGCTTGCAATGGGGGCTGCGGCTCATGGCGTAGGCACCGGACGCGCCATGCAAATGGGACGCATCGAAGGTGCGGTGGCAGGAATGGCTATCGGCTTGATGGGAGTTTTTACTGCCGTTATAATACCTGTAATTGAGGCTGTTACCAAATTCTGACAATATTATTTTCCGACAATTCGGCAAAATCTGTTTGTTGGTATCTTGAAAAATCATACTTTTAGTTAGATAAAAACTATTGTTATGATTGAGATTATTTGCACCAACAACGGTGAAAAGCGAAATTACCCACAAGGTACTACATTACAGCAAGTTGCTATCGATATGGGATTCACCAGCGAGCCTGTTTATGCGGCTTACGTCAACAACAAACTGCAAGAACTCGATTTTGCTTTGTTCAATCCGTATATGGTTGAATTTATTGGATTTAAGAGTCCCGAAGGCAAACGAATGTACGACCGTTCGTTGAGTTTTGTGCTATACAAGGCCGTCCACGACATTTTTCCGGGAAAGATGTTGAAAATCGAACATTCAATTTCGAACGGCTATTATTGTGAAATAGAGGGCGTTGACTCGGTTAGTGTGGACCAGGTTGTTGAAATCGATAGTCGGATGCGCGAAATCATCGGGCTCGACTTGCCATTTATCCGCAAGCGAATGCTCGCCGAAGATGCCATCAAACTTTTCGATGAGATGGGCTATCACGAGAAGGCGCAGCTACTCAAAACACGCGCACATCTCTATTCTTCAGTCTATTACCTCGACGATGTGATGGATTATTTCTATGGCTGCCTTCTGCCTTCGACAGGCTATCTGAAGGTGTTCAGCATCGATAAATACTACGATGGAATGTTGCTTCGCGCCCCGTTCCGTGACAATCCGAATGCTGTTGCCGAGCTTGAATTACAAGACAAGATGTTTGATGTTCTGCACGAATTCAAAAAATGGGGCAGAATATTGAATATCAGCTATATGAGCAATATTAACCAACATATTGAAGATGGCAGCATCGGTGAGTTGATAAAGATTTCAGAAGCCTTGCAAGAGAAGAAACTTGCGCAGATTGCCGATATGATTGCCACACGTCAGCCGCAGCCGCGTCTGGTGCTACTTTCGGGGCCGTCGTCATCGGGTAAGACAACCACAGCCAACAAACTTGCCATTCAGCTGAAAGTTGCTGGTTATAATCCAGTTACACTGTCACTCGACAACTATTTTGTCGACCGCGAAAAAACTCCGCGCGACGAGAATGGCGATTATGATTTTGAGGCTTTGGAAGCGCTTGATATTCCGTATCTTAACAACGATTTGAACCAACTTTTCGCTGGCAATACCATCGATGTGCCAAAGTTCTCGTTCAAAGACGGCAAGCGCTTCTTCGACGGCGAGAAAATGAAACTTGACGCCAACAGCATCATCATTGCCGAGGGCATCCACGCGCTGAATCCGAAACTCACTGCCCACATCGATGACAGTCTGAAGTTCCGCGTCTATGTGTCGGCGCTCACAACACTGTCGCTCGACAACCACAACCGCATACCAACCACCGACACGCGTCTAATCCGACGTATTGTTCGCGATTACCGCTACCGCGGCTACAGCGCAAAAGACACCATCGACCGCTGGCCGAGCGTGCGCCGTGGCGAGGACAAACACATCTTCCCAAATCAAGAACGTGCTGATATTATGTTCAATACGGCGATGGTTTACGAGACGGGCGTACTCAAACGTTACGTTGAGCCAATCTTGCAACAAGTGCCGCCAAACTGCACCGCCTACCGTGAGGCACTGAGGCTACTGAAGTTCTTGAGCTACGTCAAACCAATCCCCGACGAGGAGATTCCTCCGACATCAATTTTGCGCGAATTTTTGGGCGGAAGTAGCTTCCATTACTGAAAAAAAACAGCGTTTCGGCGCTTAAATACTTAAAAAATAGAGCGATAGTATTGGTGATTCAAACCATAACTATCGCTTTGTTTTATTGATAACACATTGATTCACAATATACTGCACGCATAAATAGTTATTAATAACACATTGTGGATAAAAAAAGCACAAAAACGCCTTGAAAGTTATATTGTATAAGGTTTTTGCTTACTTTAGCAAATATTTGATTTGATTGCTATACGCAAGATTTACTTTATGCTTAAATCGAATTTAATTTTAGGGTTCATCAGTTTATTGATGTTCTTCGGGTTAATCGGAGAGCCGGTTTCAGTTACACTGAACATGCCCGATACGGCCAAGTGCGACAGTGAGTTTTTGGTGGAAGTAACAATCGACAAGGGAGACATTGAGGGCTTCGCCCGCTTCCAACAGAAATTGCCGAACGGATTCAAAGCCGTTGCGCGCCAAACAGCCAATGGCGAATTCTCGTTTGTCGACCAGAAAGTGAAAATCCAATGGATGAAAGTGCCATACGACAGGCAGATAGTTGTGTCGTACGCCATCCAGGTTGACCCCACAGTTTCAGGTACTTACACGTTCGATGGAACGTTCTCCTACATCCTCGACAATGCCGTTCAGACGGCCAATGTCGCTGCCAAAACCGTAAACATCGAAGGCGACGAAGTGATTTCAGCCAACAGCCAACAGGCATACTCTTTCCAGAATGTCAATCTGAAAAATGTTGACTGCATCCGCCAAAAACCATTCCTAAATGACAACAACGAGGTGATTGTCAACATTATGGTGAACAAAGGCGACCTGAAGGATTTCGGTAAGATTCAAGAGCAAATTCCGGTGGGATACACCGCTGAGAGCATAAAATCGAAGAACTCTATTTTTACATATAAAAATCACATTATCAAGTTCTTGTGGATGAATATGCCTCAAGAATCGCAGTTTGTTGTATCGTACAAACTGGTGCCTGAAGGTGAGATTCCTGACGAGGAGTTCAAAATTGTCGGAACATTCTCATACGCAGAATCGGACCGCACAAAGACTATCAACATAGCTGAGCGCAACGTTGAGTTGGAATCGTTTGACAGCGAGCAAGTTGTGGCTCAAGAGACTCTTACCTTTGAGCCTTCGGAGCCGGTGGCAAGCACAACAACCACACCAAAACAAGAGCCGGCACAAACAACAACTCCATCTTACACAGAACCAACAACAACGTACACTCCGGAACCTTCGACATACACTCCGAAGCCGGCACGCACAACAGAACCGAGTTATGCCGACAATCGCAGCTCGTATTCGGGCAACCGCAGCTCGTCGAACTATGGTGGCGGCGCAAGTCATCCGCACAACTACAACACTACCGTCTCCGACATATCCGACGTGCCGTCGCCTGAGCAAGGTGTGGCATTCCGCGTTCAGATTGCCGCCGGTCACAAGCTTGTCGGGAAAAACTATTTCAAACGCTTGAATATCACCGACCAAGTTCAAGTGGAGATACACAACGGCTGGAACAAATACACCGTAGGAAATTTCGAAAAATACAAAGACGCACGCGACTATCGTGTTTATGTCTGGAACAACACACCGATTCACGATGCCTTCGTTTCGGCCTACAACAACGGAATGCGCATTACAGTGCAGGAGGCACTAATGATTGCGAATCAAAAATGGTACAAGTAAAGGTTGGCTAAATACAGTGTGCTGATGAGATTTTGGGCGGTTGTCATATTGTGTTTTACCTTAAGTTTGACTGTCAGGGCGCAGCAAGAGATTGACGATGACTATCTGTCGATACTACTTGCCGAGGAGGAGGAACATTCAAGTGCCGCATTTAAGCCGGTCATCGGTTTCGGTGTCGGCAATTTTTCTTTTTATGGCGATGTCACCGACTATTTCAAATCGCCTATCAACGGCCTTACCTCATACCGCTTCCAGATAAGCCGTAACATCAACAAATACATCGACATAGAGTTCCACGGAACCCTCGGAAAAGTTGGCGGCAGCGTTTACAATGCCGAAAACACAAGCACAATCGATTTCTCAAGTTGCATTGACAAAACAAGTGGCAAATTCAGTGCAGAACAGATTGAACTTTACAGGAAAATGGGACGTTTTGATGTCGAGAGCATGAAGGCTGTGGCCAACTTCCGCTCACAACTTTTTATGGGCGGTGTTTCGGTGGTTTACAACTTCAACCATTTGCTTGAGCGCAAAAGACCAATCCACCCATACGTATCGCTGGGTGTCGAATTCTTCCAATTTGCCTCCAAGGGCGATATGATAAGTAGCGGCGGCGAGCCTTACAATTATTGGTACGACGGCACTATCCGTAACGCAGCGGGCGAGCTCATTGTCCGTGATTATGAATATGAAACCGACCTACGCAGCCTCAATCTTTACGGCTACGGCGAATACTCAAAGACAAGCGTCGCCGTTCCAATTGATTTGGGCTTGAACATAACTGTCAGCGACCGTGTTACGTGCCGTTTCGGCTCGGTTGCGCACCTGCCTTTTACCGATTATGTCGACAACGTAAAAGGCGGCAAGGGTTTCTGGAAAAACGATATCGTGCTTAACACCTACGTATCGCTTGCGTTCGACTTGTTCTCGAGCGACGATGAGATTGCGGCAGTTGAGAATTTCCGGAATCTCAAATTCACTGTTACCGACCATCAGGATGAGGACGGTGATGGTGTTGACGACTTCAACGACGAATGCCCCGGAACGCCAAAAGACGTGAAGGTTAATCAGGTTGGCTGCCCTGTCGATTCCGACAAAGACGGTGTGCCAGATTATCTTGATAAAGAAGAGGATACACCATTCGGCTCTATTGTCAACACAAATGGTATCCGCATGACCGACGCACAGATAATCACTCTTATCTACAACCCGGACGCTGTTGGTCACAACGAGACCCGAGTTTATTCCGCAACATCAGAGGCGTCGGGTGCAACCGAGTCGGCCAAACCTAAAGGCATCCCCGATAAGTTCAAGAGTGTCGACAAAAATATGGATAACTACATTTCGCACGAGGAGCTGCAACAAGCTATCGACCTGATATTTGAGGGCGAGTCGAACCTTACGCCTGCCGACATCAACGAGCTGCAAGACTTCTTCTTCGAGCAATAGCTATACCTATAATATATATAGGTGTACTTTTAATAAGCTTGCTATGTTTTCAAAGCCGATAAAAAATTTGATTCTCGATTTTGATGGCACTATTGGTGATACGCGCCAGCTGATTGTCGGCACTATGCAGCAAGTTATTGCCAAACTCGGGCTTGAGCCGCGCACCGATGAGCAATGCGCCGCCATGATAGGCTTGCCTCTGCGACAGACTTTTGCCGATTTGATTCCGATGAACGAAACCACGGCCGCATTATGCGAACAGACTTACAGGCAGTTGTTCAGCATCAACAACAAACGCGGCGCGGTACAGATTTTTCCTCACGTTGCCGAGACAATAGCCACCCTGCACCAGCGCGGTCTGACGCTTACCATAGCCAGTAGCCGCAGCGGCAACTCGCTTCGCGAATTTGTTACCGACATGCGACTTGCCAATTATATCAGCCTCATTATCAGCAACGATGACATCCAACATGCCAAGCCCGACCCCGAATCTGTGTTCAAGACTTTGGAAAAAATCTCAGGCAAGGCCGATGAAACAATGGTTGTAGGCGATACCATCTTCGACATAAAAATGGGACTGAATGCCGGCTGCCAAACTTGCGGAGTAACCTACGGCAACCATAGCCGCAAGCAACTCGAAGAAGCCGGTGCCAACTTCATAATCGACGATTTTGCTGAGCTTCTGAATCTTGTGTGATTTCCAAAACTATTTGGCAGGCACAAAAAACAACTTGCCACATAATTTTGTATATTGACTATTCGTTTAATCAGTAGTGTTTTACGTTAACCGAGAAAAGAGATTTGCCACCGATGTGTTTGAAAGACAACATATTAAAATTCGGGTTGATAGCTCTGTTGATAGTCGGTTGGTTGCCCGATGCGGCAGCCATAAACCGTCGACTGCACCGCTACGAGTTATCGCTTGGCGGCGGCTTGTGCAATTTTATGGGCGACATCTGTTCTCCAAAAAACAAATCAACACAAGTTTGGATTCTTCCTCCAAACACAACTGGTCTTGCGTTTAACACCGGATTGAAATACAATCTTGGCCACCGCGACGAGTGCGGTTTCCTGAAATTGAGCGAACACTCTGTCGGTGGTTCTCTGCGCTTTGGACAGATGCGCGCCGAAGACCCGCTGAACAACGACGCTTACTGGTCGCGCAACATTGGCTTCACTTCGTTCTTTGCCGAATTGTCGGTTCGTTACGAGTGGTATTTCATCTCAGAAAAGCCTAACCACGTTGTTTTCAAACAAGTTGGCAAACCTATTATGAAAGGCCCGACTCGGATGCCGTCGTACTTGTTTGCCGGTGTCGGCGGATTGTTGAATTTCGGGCATCTATACCGTTTCAAGGATAATGAGGAAATTTTTGCGCAAAGCTTTTCGAACTTGGCACCAGTTGTGCAGTTTGGCGCCGGCACAAAATACCGCGTGGTGCAAGGCGTATGTTTCACTCTGGAAGCCGGTTGGAGCTGGGCTTTGAACGACGGACTCGACAATTGCAAAGGCAATCAGGAACCGACAGCCGATATTCCTTGGAAGTTCGGCAATTACATCGACCAATATCAATATGTTATTCTTGGCGTGACATTAAAGTTACGCGAAACAGAGAAACATCTGCCCGATTTCAGGTCGATAGGAAAGTAAGCCTTAGCTTGTCAGCAAAAAAAATGACACCTAAGTGTCATTTATTTCTTCCGCGACAATGCGTCGTTTATCTGTTTTATATACAGTTCTTTAAGCGGCAGCCCGTAAACAACGGTCTGTTTCGGGATAATCGATTCGCGGCTCATGCCAGGCACGGTGTTAATCTCCATGAAATAGAATTTGCCCGATTGCATCAGATAGTCGATGCGGACAACGCCGGTGCAGCCTAGCAAATCATAGATTTTTGAAGTCAGCTCCTGGCAGTTTTTTATTTGGCTGGCCGGAAGGCGGGCGGGCGTTATCTCCTCTGACATTCCGGGCGTGTATTTCGCCTCAACATCGAAAAATTCGTTTTTGCTGACAATCTCGGTCGGTGGAAAAACTATCGATTCCTTGTCGGTTTTGAAGACACCGCAAGTGTACTCGCCACCTTTGATAAACGGCTCAATAATAACTTCGGTATCCTCGGCAAAAGCTCGGTCAATGGCCGGTTGCAGGTCGTTGCGCGTCTTGACCTTGGTGACACCGAAACTCGAACCGCCGTTGTTGGGTTTCACAAACATCGGGTATCCGAAGCGGTTTTCAAGTTCTTGCACCTGCACAGGCGTGTTGCGACGCAGCAATATGGCGTCGGCCGTCAGAATATCGTATTCCTTTAGGAAAACTTTGCAAGCGAACTTATTGAAAGTCAGTGCCGATACGAAAGCGCTGCATGTTGTGTAAGGTATGTTCAGCATATCGAAATACGACTGCAACATTCCGTCCTCGCCCGGAGTGCCGTGAATTGCCATAAACACAGCATCGAAAGAAATCTTCTTTCCGTCTAAATTGAAAGTGAAGTCGTTACGGTCAATCGGGTACATCTTGTCACCGATTTTTGCATTCCACGAATCCTTGGTTATCAGCACGGTGTAGGCCGAATAATCACTCTCAATCACCGACGCAATTTGCTCGGCGCTGCGCAGCGATATTACGCTTTCCTTCGAATAACCACCGCACACAACAGCTATACTTTTCATATCTATCTGAATATAAATCGTTTACAAAACAACAAACCTTTTCGGTTTTCCTCCGAAAGGTATATTTACTAACTGCAAATTCAAATTAAATTTGAATGTTGCTCAAAAAAAACTTACAGAGATGCCGACACAAAAAAAGTATTGCATACATTTACATACTTAATTCTGAAAAAATGAAACGACTAACTCTATTATTTTGGGTGCTGTTTGCCGCATTTGGCCAATTGTGGGCACAAGAACAGACTGAACAAACGGTCACATATCTTACAAAAGCCGATTTTCTGAAAAAAATAGTTGATTATGAGAAGAATCCGACACAATGGATTTTCCTTGGCGACAAGCCGTGCATCATCGATTTTTATGCCGACTGGTGCCCGCCCTGCCGGACCGCATCGCCAATTCTGGAGGATTTGGCCGAAGAGTACAAGGGAAAAATCGATTTCTATAAGGTGAACACCGACCGCGAGAAAT
>JAFZKK010000095.1 GCA_017551905.1 Salinivirgaceae bacterium | reverse complement strand
TGATGGATGCTCCGTGGCCCATTGGCAAACAGGATTTTGTGTCGAAATACACCGTTACGCGCCGTGGCGACCGCATCATTGTCAGCATCGACCAGCAAACCGACCTGATTCCGAAGAAAAAAGATATCGAACGGCTCGACACTTTCAGCGCCCGCTGGGAGATTATGCCTGTGAGCGAGAGCACCATAAGCGTGGTTTTCACCACACAATCGACACAGCCGTCGAAATATCCAAACTGGGCGCAAGACCCAATAGTGCGCAAGACCTTCCTGAACAATATGCGCAAACTTCGCCGCCATATTAACAAAACAGCTTGATTTCCAGGTTGTTCAAATCTTAGATTTTATTTTTCATAAAAAATTGCAGAATTTTTGTAATGTGATTGCAAAAGTTGTGTCTAATGTGTGAGTGAGTATTTTTGTTTGAAGAAAACATGTTACATTTACAAACTAACACATAACTAAATTTTATGAAAAAACAACTCAAACTTTGCGCGGCCTTTGCCGCCACATTCTTGTTTTGTGCCAACACCAACGCACAAATTGTGATTAACGAGTATAGCTCGGCAACATCCACGTTTTTAGACGATTACAACGAAGAATCCGACTGGATTGAGCTTTACAACACATCTGCGGCCGAAGTCGATTTGAACGGCTGGCACTTGTCGGACAGCAAGGAGAATCTTGCAAAATGGACATTCCCATCGGTGAAAATCGCGGCCAACGGCTATCTTTTGATTATGGCATCTGGCAAGAATCTGACCACAGTGGCCGCAGGCAAGTATCTACACACAAACTTCAACATTTCGTCGGATGGCGAGGCGATTTTCTTGGCAAACGCAGCTGGTGCAATCGTTCATCAGACTGACTCTGTGGCTGTTCCGTGCAACGCCAGTCGCGGCTTGAGTCCCGACGGTGGCAGCAATTGGGCATTCTTTGCCGAACCGACACCTGGCAAGGCCAACACCACAAAGGCTTTTGCAACATCGGCAACCACAAGCGTGAAATTTTCGCCCGAAGGCGGTTTTCAGACATCGGCTGTAACCGTAACACTCTCAACCGACGGCAACACACCTATATATTATACACTCGACTGCACCGAGCCAACCGACACGTCGTTGCTCTACACCGGCCCAATCACGGTTGACTCAACAACGGTAATTCGCGCCACAACATTTAATAGCAATTTGATGCCCGGCCAACCTTCGACGCAGACTTACATTTTCCCGAACAGATTGCATTGGCTTTGGCGAGATTTTGAGTTTGGCACTGTTGTGGATTCTATGGTGTATCATAATTTTCTTAAACCTGGTGTGAGCATTGACTCGGCTAATGCGTATTTAAGAAATGGAGGAGATATAGAAGACCTTCTTTGCGATACGACAATATATGTGAATCCGCATTTCATTCAAGGACACCCATCGCAGTTCAAGTTGCCAGTGGTTTCGCTGACAACCCATCCGGACAATTTGTGGGATTATAATACAGGTATTTACGTGTTAGGGCCTAACTATGAGCCGGCTGAGCCATATTATGGTGCCAATTTCCATCAGGATTGGGAGCGCCCTGTTCACGTTGAGCTATACTGGACCGATGGAGAGAAGCGTCTCGACCAGGATGCAGGAATGAAGATTGCTGGTGCGTGGAGCCGCAGTAATGAGCAGAAATCGTTTTCGTTATATGCTCGTAACGCATACGGGAAGAAGTATTTTGATGCCAAATTGTTCGATGAACTCGACATTAAACGGTTTAAATCGTTCGTTTTGCGCGATTCGGGCAACGACTGCAACGGCACACATTTCCGCGATGCAATGATTACGCATCTTGTTGCAAATAATAATGTTGATATTCAGGCATATCAACCAGTTGTCGTTTACTTGAATGGTGACTATTGGGGAATTTTGAATATACGTGAGAAGCTGAACGAATATTACATTGAGAGTCACTATCCGCACGTTGAGCACGATAAGGTTGATATTATTGCAGGGAAAGGCACTGGCGTTGAGGTGTCAGAAGGCGATATGACTGATTACAATGCCATGATGGACTTTGTAAAATCTCACGATTTGACCGATGATGCTAACTATCAACAGGTTGCCGCACAAATCGACATCGATGAGTATATTGAATATTTGGTGTCGGAAATCTATGGCGGAAACGATGACTGGCCGCATAACAATGTGAAAATGTGGAAGTCGAAGAAGAACGGCGGTCGTTGGCGCTGGATGCTTTACGATACCGACCAGTCGTACAATATTTGGGACCGCGATGAAGATAAAGCCTCGTACGACAAGTTGGCAAAATGTCTGAGCGAAAAAGGCAAAAACGGCGACACTTGGTCGAATGTTCTGTTGAGTAATATGGTGAAAAACACAACATTCCGTAACGAGTTTGCCAATCGTTTTGCGGACCGTATGAATCAGGAATTTCTTCCGACGAATATCAATAAGTTGATTGACAGTCTGTATAATAACATAAAAGACGAGATGATTTACCACATCAATCTTTGGGGCGGTGGTGAAAATGGCGATAGAATGAAAGCTTTTGCAAAAAGTCGCCCTACTTGGATGCGCGTACACTTACGTAACAATTTAGATGTTGGTGAAAATGTTGTGGTAACCCTCAATGAGAATGACAGCAAGGCTGGATATATTCAGCTTAATTCGCTGACGCTGAAAGAGTTCCCATGGGAAGGCACTTATTTCCAAAACGTTCCGGTGAAGTTGCGGGCGGTGGCTCGGCCGGGTTACAAGTTTGTGCGTTGGGAATTTAGCGGTGGAATACCCGCAAGCACCAGCGCCGGCATTGAAGTATCTTTGGACAACGACGCAACCATTAACGCCGTTTTTGAGAAAGATGCCAATGCAACATTTAACAGTGTGGTTATTAATGAGATAAATTACAAGTCGGCCGACGATTTCGACACCAAAGACTGGATTGAGCTTTACAACACAACGGCTGCCGCCATCAATCTGTCGGGTTGGAAATTGCTTGACGGAGAGGCTGACGAAGCCTTTACAATGCCAGTGGGCACAACAATCGAGGCTTACGGCTATTTGGTTGTTTGTGCCAACCAGAACAAGTTGCTCGCATTCAACCCCACGGTGACGAACTATGTGGGCGATTTCACTTTCGGATTGGGTAAGGAAGACAAGGTGCAACTGTTTGATTCAGAAGGCACTCTTATCGATGAGGTTGAATATGTAAAATCGTGGGGCGACGCCAACGGCACAGGCAAAACCATTGCGCTGACAGACCCATTTGCCGATAATGCCAACTATAAGTTGTGGAACGACAATGACTTACACGGCACACCGGGTGCGCAGAACGGCACGTTCAACCCGTCGCGCAGCGATTTCAATACAAACGAGAAAATTTTGGTTGACATAAGTGAGGCTCAGGCGGCTAACGCATCTGCCGTGTGCTACCCGAACCCAGTCAATAGCGAGGCTGCGCTTCTGTGGCAGCAAACCGCCGACGCCAATGTTCGGATTGAACTGTTCAACGCCTTTGGCAATAGCGTTGCGCAAATCTGCAACGAATGGTTCGCGCAAGGACAGCAACAAATCGACATCAGCCGCACAATCAGCGCTTGCACGTCCGGTTTGTACATCGCAAAAATCACTATCGACGGACAATCACCGCTTAACGTGCGCATTATCAAGCAATAAGCGATATTGATTGTAACTTTTTCATCGGCAGTTGGCATGCGCTGACTGCCGATTTTTTTGTTTTTAGACACACCAAAAACTAAAATTGAAAATCATATTGTTTGCGTAGGTTGATTTCTGCCGACCTCTACACTTATTTTGCCGACGTTTTGGACACAAAAAAGCCTTGCACGTTCCTTTAAAGTGCTACATTTGCCCGTTTTTTGAAAATAGCGGAACAATGAGAAAAATTCAATTACTCGCTTTGTCGCTTTTAACGGCAATGGCATCAAACGCACAAATTGTAATTAACGAATACAGTTCGTCGACCACCACGTTTTTGGACGAGAATGACGAGGAGGCCGATTGGATTGAACTTTACAACACATCGGCATCGAGTGTTGATTTGAAAGACTGGAGTCTGACCGACAACAAGGACAATCTTACAAAATGGACGTTCCCATCGGTGTCGGTTCCAGCCAAAGGATATTTGTTGGTTTTGGCAACTGGCAAAAATCTGACCGAAGTAGCTGATGGCAAGTATCTACACACTAATTTTAATATTTCGTCGGATGGCGAGGCTGTTTTTCTTGTGAACGCTTCAGGCGAAATTGTGCATCAGACTGATTCATTGTCTGTTCCGTGCAACGCAAGCCGAGGTTTGAGTTCCGATGGCGGCAGCAATTGGGTGTTTTTTGCCGAGCCTACACCGGGTGAAGCCAATACCACCAAGGCTTATGCCACATCGACAACCACAAGCGTGAAATTCTCGCCCGAGGGCGGTGTCAAAACATCGGCATTGACCGTAACACTCACCACCGACGGCAATACACCTATATATTATACGCTCGACTGCACCGAGCCGACCAAAGAGTCGACAAAATACACCGGACCGATAGCCGTTGACAGCACAACAGTCATCCGAGCTATCACCTTCAACGACAATCTGATGCCCGGCCAACCATCGACACAGAGTTATATTTTCGGCAAGAAACTTCGTTGGATTAATCGCGACAAGAATGGCAAACCAATCGATACGGGAACCATTTGGGTTGAGGACCCCGATACAACCAGCAACGAAGGCGGCAACAACGGAGGTTGGGGCGGCTGGGGTGGCTGGGGCGGCGGCTGGTGGGGACGGCCTGGCCATGACTCAATAGTATCTGTCGACCCTGCCAAATACCTCGACCATAGTTCGTCATTCAATCTGCCGGTTATTTCGCTTACTACCGACCCCGACAATCTTTGGGATTATAATAAAGGTATTCTTGTCGAAGGACCGAACGCTAATTTGAACGCATCGCCGCGCCGTGCAAACTATTACAACGATTGGGAGCGTCCAATCCACGTTGAGCTTTATTGGACCGATGGTTCGAAACGCCTCGACCAAGATGCCGGAGTGAAGGTGTCCGGA
>JAFZKK010000094.1 GCA_017551905.1 Salinivirgaceae bacterium | reverse complement strand
TCTAAACTTTTAACTTAAAACTTATCACTTGTACCTTGTCACTTGTACCTTGTACCTTATGTCTTATGCCTTATCACTTATGCCTTCCCCCACCTCCATCCATTCTTTTTTCATTCTTCGTCGAAAATCCGCCAGATAATTGCAGTAAAATACTATCTTTACCGATAATTATTAGCTGCGAATGCTAACTAAAACGGACTAAACATTTAAAAATCATACTGATGAAAAGAATTTTATCTTTCGTTGTTGCCGCTATGCTTGCCGGGCAGGCGTGGGCACAGTCTTTCGACTTCAATGGACTGAAGTACACTGTTACTAACGAGGCTAACCGTACCGCTATGGTTGACCAACAAAACCTGACCTCGCCTTCAGGCGACATTGTAATCAGCGACAAAGTAATGAATAACGGTACTATTTACACTGTTACCGAAATCAGCTATTTAGCGTTTTGGAATTGCGACAAGATAACATCTGTCACCATTCCTAACACAGTGACAAAAATCGGCAACGACGCGTTCAAAAATTGCGAGGGGCTGACATCAATCAATATTCCAAATTCGGTTACCGAAATTGGCCAGTCGGCTTTCCAAAGTTGCAAAAGTTTGACATCAATCTTAATTCCAAGTTCAGTAATAACCATGGGCCACGGAGTATTCTATGGTTGCGACAACCTGGCTATTTATTGCGAAGCGACATCGATACCTGAGGGTTGGAACGAGGAGTGGAACTACATCAACATGCCTTATGTGTTGGGTTATACCGTAGATTCCGACCCCAACAATTTCTCATTTTCAGGTAGTATTGAGGACGGCGTCCGTTCGGGTTCAATCACAAAATACTATGGTACAGCCAACGGCGTAATTATTCCTTCATCATTCACAATCAATGGCGAGACTTACCCTGTGACAAAAATTGGCGGCAGTGCGTTCTATAATAAAACCAAGCTAGTATCTGTCACCATTCCTAATACAGTTACCAGCATCGGTAACTATGCGTTCGATGGTTGCAGCAGTCTGACATCTATCACCATACCCAATTCAGTTACCAGCATTGGCAACTGTGTGTTTGAAGATTGCAGCAAACTGACAAAAATAAATGTGGACAGCGATAACACTGCATATTCATCGGTGGATGGCGTATTGTTCAATAAAGATACGACTACTTTAATCTGTTATCCAGCAGCAAAAACTGGAACCACATACACCACTCCAAATTCTGTTACCACAATTGGCAACCACGCGTTCGAAAGCTGCAGCAAACTGACATCAATCTCAATACCAAATTCTGTTACCACAATTGGCGGCTCTGCATTCTCATATTGCAGCAAACTGACATCAATCACCATTCCAAACTCGGTTACCGGCATCGGCAGCGCTGCGTTCAATAATTGCAGCAGTCTGACCACTGTTACCCTTTCCAATTCCGTTACCAGCATTGGTAGTAGCACGTTCTATAATTGCAGCAAACTGACATCTATCTCCATCCCCAATTCGGTTACCTACATTGGCGACCAAGCGTTCTATGGTTGCAGCAGCCTGACATCTGTTACTATTTCCGATTCGGTTACCCGCATTGGCAGCGATGCATTCCGTGATTGCAGCAAACTGACATCAGTCACTATTCCAAATTCAGTCACCTCAATAGAGGACAATGCTTTCCGCCACTGCTCAAGTCTTGAATCGATAACCATTCCAAGCTCAGTAACCTCAATCGGCATTGGCACTATTGCCGAATGCACCAAACTGACCAGCATCAATCTTGACAATAAGAACAAAAATTTCGTCACTGTTGACGGAGTGCTTTACAACGCCGACACAACAACACTGATAGGATATCCATCGGGTGTAACTGACACTTTGTTTGAGATTCCGAACACAGTGAAATACATTGAATATGGCTCTGTTACCAACTGCGCTAATCTGAAAAGAGTGATTATTCCAAATTCGGTAACCCGCATAGAATGGTGGGCATTTACGGGCTGCAACAAATTGGACACGCTGGTTATTCCTAACTCAGTAACTTACATTGGTCAAGGCGCTTTCAACAATTGCAATAAATTGAAAGCGGTTTATATTCCAAATTCAGTTACATACATAGGCGACAGAGCATTCAATTACTGCACAACAACAACATTCCATTGTGAAGCAAAAGCCGCTCCACTTAATTGGAACAATAACTGGTGCCCGTCGAGCGCCACTGTTATATGGCAAGAATTGGATGCCACCGACCCCGACTATCCCGAACTTGCTGTAAATGCGGACGATTTTACATTCACAGTAACAAGCTCGGTGGAGCCTTACACAGCTAAAATAACCGGCTACACCGGCACAAACCCCAACGTGGTACTGCCGCGCAAAGTAACCATCGACGGAAAAGTGCATGCCGTAACAGAACTCGGTGCAAATGTTTTCGACAACAACAAAATAATAATGGCTGTCTATATTCCGAACACAATAACCAAAATCGGAAGCAAGGCTTTCAACGAGAACTACGAATTGACGATTTATTGCGAGGCAAATTGTGATTTTGAAACGCATCCTGCCGGATGGGCAAACAATTGGTTTGGTACGAACAACAGCTACTTTTCGGTTATTGGCAACACGAAAGTTGCCGGCTGGTACATATATCAGATATACAACACCAGCAACCGCAAACTGACCATTCAGCGATACATAGGCCACGAGAACCAAGTGACGGTGCGCGACACGGCTATCATCAACAACAAATACTACTATGCCGACAGCATTGCCTACCAAGCGTTCTGGAGATGCGACAGCATAAAAGAGCTGACTATTCCGAAAGCTTTCACCAAAATAGCCAACTATGCGTTTATGTATTGCGACAGCCTTCAGAAGCTGACCTACAACACCGACGCCATTGGCAGCACTTTCGCCAACCACCGGTCGCTTAAACAGATAGAGATAGGCGACAATGTTACAAGCGTAGCCAGCTGGGCGTTCGGCGGATGCTCTGATTTGGAGGAGGTTACATTTGGCGAGTCGGTAAGAACCGTTGGCGGCAACGCCTTTGCGGGTTGCGGCAAGCTGAAGAGAGTCAACCTGAAAAGCATTAAAGGCCTGTGCAGCACCGATTTCGACATTTACGACTCCAACCCGCTGGAAAAAGCGCATCATCTGTATATCGACAGCGTTGAAGTTACGCGCTTTGCCATACCCGAGGGCGTGACAAAGATAGGCGCGCGCGCATTCAGCGGCGGCACAAGCATCGACTCGGTTTATATCCCCGCAGCCGTAACCAGCATTGGCACCAGAGCCTTTGCCGGCTGCAGCGCGCTGACAATTTATTGCGAGGCCGCATCGCAACCCAGCGGCTGGGATTCAAAATGGAACCCCGACAAACGGCCGGTTAAGTGGGGCGTCACAAACCTTGCCAACATGCAGCCCGACTCCACCAACTTCAATTTCACCATCACAAACGACAGCCTTTGCGAAGTGAAAGTAACTAAATATTACGGCACAAGCGGCAACATGGTGATACCTGCAAAAACCACAATTGACGGCAAAGAATACACCGTAACATCCATTGGCTATAATGCTTTCTACAAAAACAAAACAATAATTTGGGCAACCATCCCGAACACCGTAACCTATATCGAAAGCTACGCCTTCGAATATTGCACAAATCTTGAATCGGTAACCATTTCTAACTCCGTAACCTCAATCGGAAACTACGCATTCGAATACTGCGAGAAACTTGAATCGGTAACCATTCCAAGCTCGGTAACATATATTGGGACATCACCGTTCCGCGGGACGACTAAATTGAAGGAAATAAATGTAGATGATGACAACGAGAAATACGTCTCGATTGACGGTGTGCTCTTCTCCGCCGACAAGACACGGCTTATTCAATACCCCTGCGGCAAGGCTGACACGCTCTACAAAGTTCCCAAACACGTGGAGGCCATTGATAATTATGCGATTAACCACTGCCCATACCTTAAAACTCTGATTGTTTCCAACACGGTGAAAAACATCTACGGGGATGGTATTTATTCTTGCGAAAATCTGGAGCGGCTGTATATTCCTAAATCGGTAACAAGCATTAGCCAATATGGCGTCGAGGACTGCGACACTGTTACAATATATTGCGAAGCCGAGAGCAAACCATGGAACTGGAGCAGCTGGTGGAACGATGACAACCGCCCGGTTGTTTGGGGCTACGATATGCAGAAATTCTTCCCGCAGCTTGTGCTGATGGCCGCCGACTCAACATCGTTCACATTCCGTTACAATACGGAAAACAGCACTGCCGAGATAATCAAATACAACGGCAGCAGCAACAATGTGGTGATACCGGCCAAAGTGGTGAAAGACAACGTGGAATACAAAGTCACAGGCATCGACGGCGAGTGCTTCATCAACAACGACACACTGATGCAAGTATCGATTCCGAAAACCGTGAAAACCATTGGCGCCAAAGCGTTTGCCGGCTGCAGCGAGTTGACCATCTATTGCGAGGTGCACACAAAGCCCGGCGGCTGGGACAGCAAGTGGAACCCCAACCTGCAACCTGTTGTGTGGGGCGCTAACGACGAAGATGTTGTAGTAAACCCTGTCAACACTCCTATTCCCGAAAATCAGTACGCCGGAGTTGAGATCGATTCAACCAGCTTCAATTTCTGGATTATAAACGACAGCCTTCGCTATGTGGAAGTAGATGGCTATTACGGAACACTCGGCAATATTGTGATACCCTCGACTACCACAATCAACGGCATTAAATACACCGTAACAAACATCGATGGTGGAGCATTCTCTGGCAACAACACCATTGTTTCGGTTGTCATACCAAACACAGTTACGGAGATAGAGTACAACGCTTTCGGAAGCTGCAAAAACCTTGAATATGTTGTCATTCCAAGCTCTGTGACATCCATTGGCAATGGTCCGTTCCGCGGATGTACAAAACTGTCGGCTATTTATGTCGAGGACGACAACAAAGATTACATCTCGATTGACGGAGTGCTCTACAACGCCGATATGACGTACATTATGCAATATCCTAGCGGCAAACCCGGCTCGTCGTACACAATCCTCAAAACAGCAAGCTATATTAATGACTACGCATTCTACAATTGTCCGAACCTGACATCATTATCAATCCCCGACAACGTGAAAAGCATCTATTATTATGGCATTTCATATTGTGATAATCTATCGCGGCTGGTAATACCCAAGTCGGTAACCTATATCGAAAGCAATGCCATCAGATACGACAAGAATCTGACAATATATTGTGAGGCCGAGAGCGAGCCATCCGGTTGGGGTTACTATTGGAACAACGATAAACTTCCGGTTGTCTGGGGCTACACTGAAGATTCCGATGCCGAAAACTTCACTTTCACCTTCAACGCCAGCAACTACACAGCCGAGGTCACAGGCTACACCGACACAAGCAAATACATTGCAATTCCGAGGTTTGTAATGCACGATGACGAGGAATACACCGTAACATCGATTGGCACAGACGCCTTCCTCAACAACAAGACAATAACTTCGGTAACCATTCCGGGCTCGGTAACAACCATCAAGACCAAGGCCTTCCGCCACTGCGACAGTCTCAGTTATGTACTGATTCCAAGCTCGGTAACAACCATTGGCGACGGCCCGTTCAGCGAGAGCAACTGCCTGACAGCCATCAATGTAGATAGCCAAAACAAGAATTACGTTTCGGTTGACGGAGTGCTCTACACCGCCGATATGAAGCAACTGGTGCAATATCCTTGCCTCAAAGCCGACACGCTGTTCAAAGTGCCGGCACAGGTGGTAAGCATCAACTATGGCGCCTTCAGCAGCTGCCCGAACCTGACAACAGTGGTTCTGCCCGATACAGCGGCGACACTCAAAGGCTGGGCCGTTTCTGACTGTGGCAACCTGAATCGTCTGATTATACCAAAAGCGGTAACCACTATTGAAGACGACGCCATCAGAAACTGCAACAACCTGACAATCTACTGCGAAGCCGAATCGAAGCCGGCGGGCTGGGCCACTAACTGGAACCGCGACCAGCGCCCGGTTGTTTGGAACATCTCACTCGACATTCCGGACATATCACCTCAGAATGACTTCTATTTCTACACATACTTCGACGGCACAGCTAAAATTACGGGCTATCACGGCACATTAAGCAATATCATAATACCGTCGAAAGTAATAGAAGACGGCGAGGAATACACCGTAACAGTCATTGGCGACCAAGCCTTCCGCGACAACACCACCATTGTTTCGGTTGTCATTCCAAACACAGTTACGGAGATAGAGAGCAACGCCTTCCGCAACTGCAAGAACCTTGAGTCGGTTGAGATTCCGAAGTCGGTAACATACATCGGCTTAGGCCCATTCTGCGAAAGCAACAAACTTACAGAGATAAAGGTTGACAAAAACAACAAGGACTTTGTTGCCGTCGATGGAGTGCTTTACACTGCCGATATGCGAGTGCTTGTGCAATATCCGTGCAACAAGGCCGACACAAAGTTCACTATTCCTTACGGAGTTGAAACCATTGAGTATGGGGCATTTAGCAACTGTCCGAATCTGATAACGCTAACCATCCCCAGCTCGACAACGGAAATCAACTGGTGGGCCATTTGTGGCTGCAACAATATGAAGGAGCTGTATATCCCCAACTCTGTAACAGAGATTGAAGGCGATGCCATCAGATACTGCAAGAATCTGACAATCTACTGCGAGGCAAAATATGAGCCTAACGGTTGGGATTGGGATTGGAACTACGACGGCCGTCCTGTTATTTGGAACACCGAAATGGGCTCGGCAGTAGTTGATGAATCAGCCACAGCCGTCAACATCTACGCTTACGGCAACACCATTGTTGTTGAAAACGCCACCGACGATGTTTACGTTTACAATGCAATGGGCGGATTGGTTACACTCACAACATTATCAACAATAACCATCAATGGCACAGGCGTTTACATTGTAAAAACCGGCAATGTGGTGAAACGGGTGATGATTGATGATTAATGATTAATGGTTAAACCAAAAAAAGCTGCAAGATTTTGCAGCTTTTTTGGTTTATAAGGTTCAATCCCTCATTCAATCCATCAATCCCTCATTCAATCCTTCACTCCTTCTCTCCCTCAATCCTTCAATCCTTCAATCCTTCCCTCCTTGTCAGAAAAGACTCAACTGCCCATCACTGCCTTTTGACGGCTGGTTAGGATTTTGCGCTGCGGGCGTTTCTATTGCAGATTGCTTCTCTCCTGCCGCCACCGAATCATCATCGGCAATCATCTGCATAAACTCCGCCTCGGTGATTATTGGAATGCCTAACTCACGCGCTTTGGCGAGTTTGTTGGGGCCGATGTTCTCGCCGGCAATCAGATAGTCGGTTTTCGACGAAACCGAAGTAACCGCTTTGCCGCCGTGCGCCTCAATGGTGCGGTTAATCTCGTCGCGGCTGAAATGTTCGAGTTTGCCGCTGGCAATAATGGTCAAGCCCTCAAGTTTGGCGCTTTTGGCCGCCTGCCGTGTAGCCTCAAACTGCAGTCCGTAGCCAATCAACCGATTGACGAACAAGCGGTTGCCATCTTCGGCGAAATAATCGACAATGCTTTGGGCAATCTTGTCGCCAATCTCGTCGGTGGTTTTCAGCTCATCGAACGAAGCCTGCATAAGGTTTTGGATTGAGCCGAACTGCCGCGCCAGAATCTTGGCCACCGTTGCGCCCACAAAGCGGATTCCAATGGCGAACAGCACCTGCTCAAATGGTATCTTTTTCGACTGCTCGATGCCGTTCACGATATTTGTCGCCCACACGCGGCCGTCTTTTTTCAAAGGCAACAACTTGCTGACAGTCAAATCGTAAAGGTCGGCGGCATTGGTTATCAGCCCGGCCGACACAAGCTGGTCGATGGTCTCCTCGCCAAGCGAGTCGATGTTCATTGCCTTGCGGCTGACAAAATGCGTGATGCGACCGCGCACCTGCGGCGGACAGGCGGCATCGTTGGGGCAATACCACGCGGCCTCGCCCTCGTTGCGGACAAGCGGCGTGCCGCACTCTGGGCAGCACTCGATGAAATCGACGGGCCGAGCACCCGCCTCGCGCAAATCGGTGTTCACGCCAACAATTTTGGGGATAATCTCGCCGCCTTTCTCCACCATCACGGTATCGCCCACGTGCAGGTCGTGCTGCTTGATAATGTCGGCGTTGTGCAGCGTGGCGCGCTTAACAATTGTTCCGGCAAGCTGCACCGGTTCAAGGTTCGCCACAGGTGTGACGGCGCCCGTACGGCCCACTTGGAACGAAACCGACAGAAGTTTAGTCTGCACCTGCTCGGCCTTGAACTTGTAGGCAATGGCCCAGCGCGGTGTTTTGGCGGTGTTGCCCAACTCAAGCTGGTCGCTGATGCTGTCAACTTTTATCACAATGCCGTCGATGTCGAACGGAAGGTTGCGACGCTCTGTGTCCCAATGATTTATGAAGGCGAGAATATCGTCGATTGAATTGCACTGCGCCACAAAAGTGGGCACTTTGAAGCCCCACTGGCGGCAGCACTCCATATTTTGCAAGTGCGAGTTGGTGGGCAGCTGGTCGGCAAACAGAAAGTAGAGCCAGCAATCGAGCTGACGCTTGGCGGCCTGCGCCGAATTCTGCATTTTGAGCGAGCCGGCGGCAGCGTTGCGCGGATTGGCAAACGGCGCCTCGCCCGAAGCCTCGCGTTCCTCGTTCAGTTTGTCGAATACTGCGCGAGGCATCAGCACCTCGCCACGGATTTCGAACAAATCTGGGTAGTTGCCGGCGGGCAGCCGCAGCGGTACCGACTTGATTGTCCGCACGTTAGCCGTAACATCATCACCCTTTTCTCCATCGCCGCGCGTCACGGCGTGAACAAGCCGCCCGTGCTCGTAGGTCAGACTGATTGACGCTCCATCGTATTTTAGTTCGCAAATGTATTTAACGCTGTGGCCCAGTGCTTTACGCACACGCTCGTCGAACTCCACAATCTCCTCTTTATTATAGGTGTTGCCCAACGAGAGCATCGGAAAGCGGTGATAAACCTGTTGGAAATTCTGGTTGATATCGTTGCCCACACGCTGCGACGGGCTGTCGGGGTCGAAACGGTCGGGGTTGGCCTTTTCGAGCGCAATAAGCTCGTTCATCAGCTGGTCGTACTCGTAATCGTCAATCTCCGGCGCCGCCTCAACGTAGTAAAGGTGGTTGTGGCGATTGAGCTCGGAACGAAGGAAATCAATTCTATCCATCACTTATTAATCGGTGAATAAAAACTTATGCCTAATGCCTTCCTGACTTGCTAATTCATCAGCTCCCCGTCGTTTGCGGCGTAGGTTTGTTTGATGTATTTGGCACATTCCATCAGCAATTCGCGCTGATTGATAGGCTTTTCGAGCATTCGATGAATACCGATTTTGGTGCAGCGCTCCACAATCTCAGGAATGGCGTAGGCCGATTGCGCAATGATGTCGGCTTTGTCGTCATACTCCAAAATCAGCTCCGACGCCTCAAGACCGTTCATCTCCGGCATACGGATGTCCATCAGCACAAGGTCGATGTCGGGATTCTCTTTGTACAATTTGACGGCCTCAATTCCGTTCCAAGCATGCAGAATTCGGATTTTGGTACGGAGCATCAAGCCCTGAATCAAGATAAAGTTAAGCTCCTCATCTTCAGCAATCAAGATAGTCTTACCCGACCAATCGGGGATTGTGAACTCGTTGTTATGCGAGTCGTAGATAACCTGCGACGTCTCCTCCTCGTGCTCGTAAGGAATGTAGAAGATGAAGCTCGGCTTGTCGCTGTTCAGATTCTCAACCCAAAGTTTGCCGCCCATC
>JAFZKK010000093.1 GCA_017551905.1 Salinivirgaceae bacterium | reverse complement strand
TCGTAATATCCTTTAATTGACGTTTCTTTATCATTTTCATCATAGGTGTATTCACTTTTTGAAGTGTGGTCATTATCCGTAGTTTCGCGTGTTAGGATTTTTCCGGAATTTGAATAAACAGTTTTTGTAGTAGATGTTTGTACTAATTCTCCATTGTCTGAATACTTATTAGTAACCCGAGTTTCGATGTTGCCTTCAGTGATGTGTTTCTCTGTTAGTTTTCCGTTCTCATAGTTTTCGTATAAAGTTTCTTCACCATTGTTGTCATAACTGTATTTTGTTTCTGTGGTATAGATAGAACCATCCTCTTTCGTGTATGTGCGTTTCGATGATTTAAGATGTCCATCTTCCGTATAAATTTCTTCACCGATATATTTCCCGTAAAAACTGTCTTCGCCAACAATATTTATTGTATTACTTGAGAATGTAACAGTTTCTTTTCTAATTCGATTTTTTTCTGTATCGATATATTCATAGGTGTGTTCGCATTCAGTTATTTTGCCTTGTTCATTGTATTTGTATTCCCATTTTTGTATTGTTTTACTTTTATCAGTAATGATTTCATATTCAATCTTGTCACCGAACTCGTTGTATTTGTATTTTTCAATACTAGAATAAGTAATACCATTAGAGCGTTCGGATTTGTATTCCGTTAATATTATTCTTCCTTCCTCATCGTACTTAATTGACTGTTTTTGGGTATATGCAACTTCACCCATTTGTGTAAATATCTGCGATTGTCCGGTGTTTCGACCTTTTTCGTCATATATATATGTATATTCAGTTTTTCCGTTATAGTACAATCCGCCGTCAATCAATTCTGTTTCATTTTTCTCGGTTACGATACCTTTCTCATCATATTTGTATTCGGTAATATTTTGATGTAAAACCCCGTCTTCGGTGTATTCACTTGTTCTTGACAGCAATTTCCCGTATTTGTAGTTAGGGGTTAAATCGTCTTCGTTTTTTTCGCAACCACTGAATAGAAACGCAGCCGTAAGGCAGGCTGCAAAGCCTAATTTAAATGTTGTTTTCATTTTCTTTGGTTTTAGTTAATTTGTTTATATAAAAATAGTTTATGTCTTAAATTAATCAATCCTTCACGCATTCAATTCTTCAATCCTTCAATCCTTGTCTCATTCCGTCATATCAATAACCTCAACGCCGGGATATTTTTTTGCGTCGAAATTGAGTTGCGAATCGTCAATCTTCTGATTTATTGCGGTGTTCGAAAGCGTGAGAGTGTAGCGTGTGCCGTCTTTCAGAAAACATTTAATCTGTTGCAGGTTATTATCGGCTGAAAACCAATATTTTATTTTAAAAAACGGCTTCTTGATGTTTTCGGGCGACAACTCAACAATCTGCGTTGTCTTTCCTTTTATATCTTCCTGTTCGCCAAGCATATACTTGAATCCCTCGCGGTAAAGAGTGTATAGCGACAGCGGGTCGGTCATAAAGCGGTCTTCGGGCGAGTCGTCTTCGGAATTCTCGATATTTGAAATAGTAACTTCGTTGTTGTCAATAAGATAAACCCAACGTTGTTTTCCGTTGCAGAATGTTATGGTTTTATCGACATCCATGCGGAACTTTTTGCCTTTAATCAGCAGTTTGCCACTGTACGATTCGCTTTTCTCTTCTGCCAGATTCTCAAACAGATAGTCGAAATCGGTGCTGATGCTTTTGTATGATAAAACTTGCTCGGCGGCTTTGTCGAGCAGTGCTTTGGCCTCAGGGTCTTTCTGCGCAAAGCAGTTTATTGTTGCCAAAAGTAGTATTGCGATTGATATTCTTTTCATTTTCAAAAATTTAACGTAAAGTTTCCAACAACCGGTCAAGGCTCACTTCATCGGGAATGAGCACATCGCGCGCCTTGCTGCCTTGGTATGGTCCGACAATTCCGGCGGCTTCCAACTGGTCCATAATGCGGCCAGCGCGGTTGTAACCTATCGAGAACTTTCTCTGTATCAGCGATGTAGAGCCTTGTTGACTTATCACAATAATGCGGGCGGCTTCTTCAAACATCGAGTCGCGTTTTGATAAATCGACACTATCCAAGTCACCACTAGCACTGCCTTCGGGTACGTATTCAGGCAATTCAAACGCGCCTGGGTAACTCTGCTGCTGCTCAATGTGTTCCATGATGCGCTCAAGTTCAGGCGTATCAACAAATGCGCACTGCACGCGGGTGGTTTCACTGCCCATCGAGATGAGCATATCGCCGCGACCGATAAGTTGGTTGGCGCCCGGTGCGTCGAGAATGGTGCGCGAGTCAATCATACTCATCACCTTGAAGGCGATACGAGCCGGGAAGTTGGCTTTTATCAGACCTGTGATGATGTTGGTTGTCGGTCTTTGCGTTGCAATAATCAAGTGAATGCCAATGGCGCGTGCCAACTGTGCCAGACGGGCGATTGGCAACTCAACTTCCTTACCGGCGGTCATAATCAGGTCGGCAAACTCATCAATCACCACCACGATGTATGGCAGGAACCGGTGTCCGTTGTTTGGATTAAGCCGACGGCTGATGAATTTTGCGTTGTACTCTTTGATGTTGCGGCAGGCAGCGTTTTTCAACAGGTCGTAGCGTGTGTCCATCTCAATGCAGAGCGACTGCAATGTGTTCACAACCTTTTGAGTATCAGTGATAATTGCTTCTTCGGCATCGGGCAGTTTAGCAAGGAAATATTTCTCAAGCGACTTGTACAGCGTCAGTTCCACCTTCTTCGGATCGACAAGTACAAGTTTCAGTTGAGCCGGATGTTTCTTGTAGAGCAGCGATGTCAGTATCGCATTCAATCCCACCGATTTACCTTGACCAGTAGCACCAGCCACAAGCAAGTGCGGTGTCTTTGTAAGGTCGAAGGTGAACGTTTCGTTGGTTATGGTCTTGCCGATGGCCACTGGTAGTTCGTAGTTCGATTCCTGGAATTTTTTTGATGCAAGCACCGTGCGCATTGCCACTGTCTGCGGCTTCGTGTTAGGCACTTCGATACCGATGGTTCCACGCCCCGGAATTGGTGCGATGATGCGGATTCCGAGTGCAGCAAGACTTAATGCAATGTCATCACTTAAGTTTTTGATTTTCGATATTTTAATACCTTTTGCCGGAACAATCTCATAGAGTGTCACGGTCGGGCCGACGGTTGCGTTGATTTTGGCAATCTGAATCTTGTAATCGTTCAGCGTTTCAACAATTTTGTCCTTATTCGCATTCAACTCTTCAGTAGGTACATCCGTGTTGTTCTGCTCGTAGTCGTTCAAAAGTTCGATCGACGGCAGACGGTAGTTTTCAAGGTCACGGGTTGGGTCATAAGGCTCAAGGTCGATGTCGCGGGCAGTTTGAGTCTCTTCTTCGCCTTTCGTGACTTCCATTTCAACTTCACCATCCTGTTCATTTTCAGTGTTTTCGTCTGACGGAATCTCAATGTTTTCCTTTGTTGTGTAAGTAATGCTGAAATCGCTTTGTCCGCTACTTAATCCACTGTTATCGTTTGAGTCATAGTCGTCAAGCAGTTTCGATTCCACATCATCAAGATTGTCAAAAGAATCGTCAATTTGAGTGTCATCAGTTGTTTGTTCTGATGTTGTGTCAAGCACGAAATGAATGCCATCATTTCCTTCCTCATTTTCAACGTTTTGTTCGTCTTCCGTGTTTTCACCGGTGTTGTTTTCTTGCTCAGTGGTCAGCTCGCTGTCATCAAGTTTCGAGGTGAACAGGCTCTTTACAAACGCCTTGCATCGGTTTATGAAGCTGTCGAAAGTGAACGACAGGAATACGAAAAGCAACGTAACCAGCACAATACCAGTGCCGAGTTTGCCAATAACGGAGTTCATCCACTCGCTTATGAAATAGCCGTGTGCGCCGCCTGGGGAAAAGGCTGAATGGTGAAAAACGTAGCTCAGCGCCACCGACAGCCAAACGGTGTAAAGAATGGACAATTTTATGATTTTGCCAATAGGCAGACTTTTGATTTTCAGTAGTTTGAGCGCTATAGCCGATAGAATTAGTATCAAGCTGAACGATGGCAGCCCGAACCAGCGGTACATAAAACGCTGCGCCAGCAATGCGCCAAGCGTCCCCGACCAGTTGCTTGCAACAATGTTCGAGTTGAAAAACAGCTTGTTAGCCGGAATGTCGAGTGTGCTTTGGTCGATTTGCCAAGTGAAAAGGTACGATATGAACGCAAAGGCAAGGTAAACCGTCATTGATGCCACACACAGCCCCACAATTATGCGTCGGCGGTCGCTCGTACTTTGGTTGTCCTCGTCGTTTGCAACTGATGATTTCTTTTTAGCCATTATCAATCTTTTGTGTTAATAACGAAAAAAATCACATTTTATTTATTGATTCCGAAGAAGATGTCGTCCATTTGCGCGCGGTCAACTTTCTCGTATCCTTCGGGAATCTCAAATGCTGAATCGGGAATTTTTTCGTTGTGGAACTCAATTGCCTCCAACCGCATCGGAATGCCGTTCATTTCGAGGTTGAATTCCAAAAGCATACCCGGAATTTTGTCGAGCGGAGTGTTCACCGTCGGGTTGCCAACTTTAATGTCTGAGGTGTAGTAAATATCGAAATTTGTGGAGTCGGGCAGGGTTACCAGCGCATGCTGGCAGTCGAAGCCCAAAATGTCTTTCGTTTTGTCGTCGAAGGCAATGTCGATGTCGGGGTTGATGCTTATGCCATAGTAGCTCTCGCCTGCGTTCGAAACGTACAAATATCTTTTGTTCAGTATTTTAAGAAGTGTAAATACATTCTGTTTTTCGTCTTTGATGAACGAAGATTTGAAAATGCCAAGCCAACCTTCGAGGTCGAGTATCACCTTTCCGTCTTTGAACCGCATCTGCAGTGTCGAAGGCAACAAGCCGATAATCGGGTACTCTTTTTCCGATTTCAGGTAGGTGATTCTGAATTTTATTGAGCCTTCTTTTGTGCGTGTGCCCCGGCTATTGTGGCTGCAGCTGACGGAAAGCATGCAAACAAATAATGCGACAATAATCAGCCAACTGCCTTTTATATTGTGTTTTGCGTGATTCAATTTTTCGAGCGTTTTATAAGGGTAAAAGTATTATATATCTTTAAAAATATCGCTTTGGAGAGGCTTTTTTTTCAACAAAAAACGATGCGTTTTTATTTGTCGATGTGCTTCGAACTAAATGGGTGAGATACAGTTGGTTACTAAAAAAACGGAAAGCCCGACTTTTGGTCAGGCTTCCATTTTGTATCGAGTAGTTTGATTACCACGCAAACATCGGGCGCGGCATCATCATTTCGTTCACTTCGGCTTTCACCTTTGCGATAACGCTCTCGTTTTCAGGGTCGGCCAGAACGCGGTCAATCATATCAACAATGATGTCCATATCCGACTCTTTCAGACCGCGGGTGGTGATAGCCGGTGTGCCAAGGCGCAAGCCGCTGGTCTGCATTGCCGAGCGGGTGTCGAACGGCACAAGGTTCATATTCACAGTGATGTCGGCGGCAACCAAGGCTTTCTCGGCCACTTTGCCGGTCAGTTCTGCATATTTCGGGCGAAGGTCAACCAACATCGAGTGGTTGTCGGTGCCGCCCGAAACAATGTAGAAGCCTTTGTTCATCATACCTTTGGCCAAGGCTGCGGCGTTTTTCTGAACTTGTTTCTGATACTCTTTGAACTCGGGTGTGAGCGCCTCGCCGAAAGCAACGGCTTTGGCTGCAATCACGTGCTCGAGCGGTCCGCCCTGTTGTCCGGGGAACACGGCCGAGTTTATCAGGCTGCCCATTGAGCGGATTTCGCCTTTCTTGGTGGTTTTGCCGAACGGATTCGGGAAATCCTTGCCAATCAGGATGATACCGCCGCGTGGTCCGCGCAGTGTTTTGTGTGTTGTCGATGTTACAATGTCGGCGTATTTGACTGGGTTGTCGAGCAGTCCGGCAGCAATCAGACCGGCAGGGTGCGCCATATCAATCATCAGCAGAGCGCCGCAAGCGTCGGCAATCTGGCGCATACGCTTGTAGTCCCACTCGCGGCTGTAGGCCGAGCCGCCGCCGATAATCAATTTCGGTTTCTCGCGCATTGCCACTTCTTCCATCTCGTCGTAATCGACGCGGCCAGTTTCCTTGTTCAGGTGGTAGGCGCAAGGGGTGTAGATGATGCCCGATGTGTTCACCGCCGAGCCGTGCGACAGGTGGCCGCCGTGGGCAAGGTCGAGACCCATAAACTTGTCGCCCGGTTTCAGCACTGCCAACAGCACTGCGGCATTGGCCTGTGCGCCCGAGTGCGGTTGCACGTTGGCGTATTCAGCGCCGTATATTTTCTTCAAGCGCTCGATGGCCAAAGTCTCAACTTCGTCGACAACCTCGCAGCCGCCGTAGTGGCGTTTGCCCGGGTAGCCTTCGGCATATTTGTTGGTCAGGCACGAACCCATAGCCTGCATAACTTGGTCACTCACAAAGTTTTCCGATGCAATCATCTCAATGCCGCGCTTCTGGCGGGCGTATTCCTTGTCTATAAGGTCGAAAACAACATTGTCTCTTGTCATATCGATGTAAATGTTTGAATTATAATTATTTGTTATTCTTTTGATTCGATTGGGAACTGCCGGCGGAAACTCTCTTCGAGCGAGATGATGGTCTCGGTGCGCTCAACAATGTCGAGGCGTTGCAGCTTGTCCGACAGTATTTTACGCAGATGCTCGTTGTCGTGCGCCATCACTTTGATGAACAGCGAGTAGTTGCCTGTAACGTAGTGGCATTCAATAATTTCGGGAATTTTATACAACTCTTCGGCAATGTCTTGATACAAGCAGGCCTTTTTCAGGTTGATACCCACAAAGGCGCACGTTTTGTAGCCCAGATTCTGCGGGCTCACAATGAACTCTGACCCGGTGATGATGCCGATGTTGGTGAGCCGCTGCACACGCTGGTGAACAGCCGCACCCGACACCCCGCACTCGCGTGCCACCTCAAGGAAAGGTGTGCGTGCGTTTTTCGAGATTATCGACAGAATTTTTTTATCGAGTTCGTCGATATTGTGGTTGTCGCTCATAACTAAAAAGAAGTGTTAAATTCCACAATTTTAAACTGTTGCGGGGTATCAGCCGCGCCCGCATATTGTATGGCAAAGAAAACTAATTCTTTGGTACGATACTTACAATTTGGCAGTTTTTATTACCTAAAAGTTAACAATTGATAGTTCG